>NZ_JBEZMS010000017.1:0-126861 GCF_040652815.1 Micromonospora sp. NPDC048169 | reverse complement strand
CCCGGTGGGTCCGCCGCCCGCCCACCGCGGGCCCCCCCCGCCGGGCGGGGTCCCGGGCCCCCCCCGGGCGTTCACACCCTCCGGTCCCCCCCCCGGGTGCGTCCCGGCCGGTCGCCGTCAGCCGGCGGACGGTGTCCGCGGCCGGCGACGCCGGCCTGACCCCGGCGCCGCGATCACCGTCACCGGTGCTCGCGCCGCAGCCGCATCTGGGTGTACGCGCGGTTGGCCATGGTGGTGAGCAGCACGGCGGAACTGACGTGCGTACGGCCGGTGGAGAGGTCCCGCCAGACCCGTTCGAGGCGCTCTCCCTCCCGTACGGAGGTGCTGCCGCCGGTCGGCTGGATGATCTCGTCGACGGCCCGCCAGGCCAGTGACGTGGCCTCTCGGCAGGTCAGCGCGATCCGCAGGTCCTCCTCGGCGGTGAACGCACCGACCGGCTGCTCGGACAGCTCGTGCCAGCGCCGGGCCGTGGCGAGCACGAGCGTCTCGGCGGCGTCGATCATGCTGCTGGCCTGCCCGTACCAGAGCTGGAAGTCCGGGTCCTCCACCCGGGGCGGGAACGGCGGCAGGATCGTGGGCCGGGAGAACATCAACTCGGTGTACGCGTCGAGCGCGCCCTGGCACATGCCGACCGCGATGTGTGCGCCCTCCAGGGCCATCGAGCTGGCCGGCGCACCGCCGTACTGCGGGTGCTCGTGCAGGTCACGCCCGGGGGTGCCACCGGTGACCGAGATCTCGTTGAAGTCCAGCTCCAGGCCGAAGTGGCCGGGGATGTGCCCGTCGGAGATCCGGATGCTGTGCGACCCGCTGCCCTTGAGGCCGAGCTGCCAGCCCCAGTCGTCGAGCATCTCCCACTGGTCGCGGGGCGCGATGAACAGCAGCGGGCGCGGCGGCTGCCCCTCCTCGATGATCATCGTGTTGCCGATGAGGTGGGTCGCGTACGGCGCGCCGGAACAGTACTTCCAGACGCCGTTCAGGATCCAGCCGCCGTCCGCCGCGCGCCGGGCCGTGCCGTGCGGGGCGTTGACGAGCGGTGCGATGAAGTCACGATCCTTGAAGATCTCGGCCTGCGCCTTCTCGCCGAACATGGTGCCGACGAACAGCGAGTGCGCCGCGCCCAGGCAGTACATCCAGCCGGTCGACGCGCAGGCACGGGTCAGGATCATCACGACCTGCAGGAAGGTGTCGAAGCCGAACTCGTAGCCGCCGTAGCGCTTAGGCACCGTGATGCGGTAGAGGCCCGCGTCCCGGAACGCCCGGTGGGTGTCCTCGGCGTAGTACGTTCGCTCCTCGGTCTCCCGCTGGCGGGCCACCAGGGTGGACCCCAGAGCCCTGGCCCGCTCGATCAGCACGGCCGGGGTGACGTCGGGCTCGGATGACAGGGCCGCGCCCTGCACGTCGTTCGCGGTGACGGTCATGGGTCAGCCTCTCAGATCGCCGCGTCCGGGTCGGCCGCCATCTCGGCGATCACGCCGAGGTATCCGGCCACCTGCTCTTCGATCTGGGCGCGTTCGAACAGGTGGCGGCTGAAGCTGAGCCCACCGACCACTTCGGTCTTGCCCAGGTGCATCGACCAGATGATGCCGTCCGGGGTCTCGGAGCCGACCGGCTGCGGCTTGACCCGCCGCCAGATCGCCGTGTACTCGAGGTCGCCGATTCGCTTGCCCTGCATGAGGTAGGGCGGCTGGACGGCCTGGAACAGGCACGGCACCGCGTCGGGGCTCACCGAGGCCATCAGCTCGGGCGCCTCGGCGAGCACGTGCAGCAGCGGCAGCTCGTGCTTGAAGGCGCCGACGCAGGCAGTCCTGGTGCGGGTGACGACGTCCCGGAAGGAGCGGCAGTCGCGCAGGTCCACCCGGAGCGGGAGGAAGTTGAAGAACGACCCGACCGTGGCCTGGAAGCCGCGCTGGCGGCCCGGGGCGAACGTGGGCACCGTGATGTCGGTCGCCTGGGTGCGCCGGTGGACGAAGACGGCGAACGCGGCGAGCAGCACCATGAACGGCGAGCTGAGCGTCTCCCGGGCCAGCCGGGACACCTCGGTGCTGAGGTGCTCGTCGGTGGTGAAGCGGTGGTAACTCGTCGCCGGGGCCTGCTCGTTGCGGTGCGTCGGCTCGACCAGGATCCGGGCGCCGCGCAGCGTCTCACGCCAGTAGGCACGTGCGGCCGCCACCGTCGGCCCCGCGGCCTCCTCCTGCTGCGCGGAGACGTAGTCGCGGTACTGGGTCGCCTCGGGCAGCCGCGGCTCGTCCCCGGCGACGCGCGCCGCGTAGCACTCCGCCAGGTCCCGCAGGATCACCTGGAGCGACCAGACGTCCGCGGCGCTGTGGTGGGTGCAGAGCACCAGCACCGAGTCCTGCTCGTCGAAGCGGCCGAGCACGGCCCGCATCAACGGAACCTCGTCGATCGGGAACGGCCGGGTCTCCATCTCGATCATGAGTTCCTCGGCGCGCTGGTCCCGGTCCACGCCGGGCGAGCCGTCCAGCTCCACCTCGCGCAGCTCGGGCGGCCGGGCGGGCAGCACGCTCTGGGTGCCGCCGCCGTTCTCCAGGTGCAGCACCGTACGCAGCGCCTCGTGCCGTTGCACCACGTCGGCCAACGCCCGGCGCAGGACCTGCCCGTCGACGCGTCCGTGGATGCGCCACCCGCCGACCTCCACGTAGTGCGGCCCGAACGGCCCGGCCTCGAAGCCCTGGGCGAACATGCAGAGGAACTGCTGCTGCAGCGAGAGCGCGCTGGGCGCCTGCGGAGCTTCCGGAGTGATGGTCATGGGAACTTCTCCTTACTGGAGGTTGATGCCGGCGTCGTCGAGGGCGTCGAGCAACGTGCCGCGCGCCAACTCGTCGGCGACCGACTGGACGTCGTCGGCCAGGTAGCGGTCGTCGGCGAGGGTGGGCACCAGCGACCGGACGGTGCTGTAGGTGACCCGGGCAGCCGGGCTGAGGCGGTCGAGGCGCCCGGAGACGTCCACCGCCGCAGCGGCGGCGAGGAGCTCCAAAGCGAGGATGAGGAAGTTGTTGCCCAGGACCCGCCGGCAGTTACAGGCGGCGACCAGCCCCGCACTGGCCCGGTCCTCGTCGTCGTCACCGGGCGGGCCGCCGGTGCTGGCCGGACCGATCGTCCGGTTCTCCGCGACCAGCGCGGTGGCCCGGTACCGCGTGCCGGCGGAGCCGGGACCGCCCTTGATCAGGCTCTCCGGCAGGCCGTCGTCGACGCGCCGGTGGAGCAGCCGGCTGCTGCGCCGGGCGGAGGACGCGCCGAGCCGGGCGAGCGCGATGGTCAGGAAGTCCATCACGAAGGCGACCGGCTGGCCGGTGGGCACGTCCCGGTCCGGTGGGAACAGCGCACTGTCGTCGGCCGAGTTGAGTTCGATCTCGAGCGTGCGCGTGGCGTGCCCGAGGGTGTCCCGGACCGCGCCGATCACCTGCGGGACGCAGGGCCACGAGTAGGCCTGCTGGAGAACGACGTCGGCGCCGAACACGGCCCCGTCGCCGTTGCCGCCCGTCATCCTGGCGGCCACTCGCCGACGGCGGTCCGCGTGGTCGCTGATCAGCCTGCTGCCGCCGGTCAGCGCACGCATGTTGGCGGCGCTGGCGATCTGGCCGGCGTGCGGGCGGGCCTCATGGCCGGCCGCCTGGAACGGGCTCGGCGAGCCTTGCAGCACCTCGACGACCAGCGCCGCGGCGATCTCGGCGTGCCGTGCCTGCGCCAGCGCGTGCTCGGCCACCAGGGCGGCCACGCCCGTCATGGCCGAGGTGCCGTTGAGCAGCGCCAGGCACTCCTTGACGTCCAACCGCAGCGGCTCGATGCCCAGCGAGCGCAGCACCGGCCCGACCGGCGTCCGCACCCCGTCCCGCAGCAGGTGCCCCTCGCCGAGCAGCGTGCCGACCATGTGGGCCAGCGCGGCCCGGTCCCCGTCGGCGCCCAGCAGTCCGGTCTCCGGCACGGCCGGCGTCAGACCCTCGTTGAGGTGGAGCGCGAGACGTTCGAGCACCACGGGCCGAACCGCCGACGGCCCCTTGGCGAGGGCGTTCAGTCGTGCGGTGGTCACGGCCCGCGCCTCGGGCTCGCCGAGCAGCGGTCCCACGGCGGCGCTGTGACCGCGTACCAGGCCGGTCCGCAACTCGGTCTCGTCGGTCGCTTCGGTGAGCAGGCGGACCATCTCGCTGTAGCCGGTGGCCACCCCGTACACCGGGAGGTGCTGCCGCACGGTCTGCTCGACCTGCTGCCGGCTCACGGCCGCGCGCTCCAGCACCCGGGTGCCGAGCGCGACCGGCACGTGGTCCTCGGCGATCCGGCGCAGATCGGGAAGGCCGAGCGTCGCGCCGTCGAGAGCGACGTGGACGCCGGTACCGACCGTGGTCATGACGCTCCCTCCTGGTGTGGCGAAACGGATGGTCACTGTCCCGGCTGCCGGGCCGCGTCCGATTGGCGGAGGAGTGACGCCGGTCAGGCGGCGCTGCGCTCGAATTCCGGCTGGGTGTCCCGCTCCTCGCTCATCCGCTCCATCGCGTACTTGCGTGCGTCGAGCAGGGCGAGCAGGACCGGCGGGTCCAGGTCGCGGGCCGGCCGCAGTTCGAGATCCGCCATGATCGTCGAGTCGGCCCGTACCGTGAAAGGGCCGTAGGTGGCGACCGACACGGGCCGGTCGGCGATGTCCGTCCCGGTTCCGGCTCCGTCCAGCGACACCGACTGCGCGAGCAGGTACCAGGTGCCGACGGGCACCGAGTTGAAGACGACCCGGCCGGGTTGCTCCAGCACCGCGCAGCGCGCCGGTCGGCCCTCCGGGATCCGGTGGGCGAACATGCCCAGGAAGATCACCGCGTCGTCCGACTCGGGCAGCCGCAGCCGGCAGGACAGCCGGGCGTTCGATCGGCGGCTCGCGCTGTCGGTGGCGGCCTGGATGGCGGCGGCGTAGCCGGCGCGGCGGCGGTACACGGTCGGCGACATGCCGACGCTGCGGCTGAAGCGCGAGCTGAACGTGCCGACGCTGTTGTACCCGACCCGTACGCTGATGTCCGCGACGTTCATCGACGTGGAGACAAGCAGCTGCTTGGCCTTCTGCAGGCGCAACGCCGACAGGAAGCGGCCGGGCGAGACGCCGGTGAACCGCTGGAAGATCCGCGTGAAGTGGAACTTGCTGAACATCGCGGCGCGAGCCAGGTCGTCGACGGTCAGCTCATCGCCCAGCCGCTCGTGCATGGCTTCGATCGCCCGTAGCACGGCCCGTTCGGCAACGTCCTGCATGGTCTCCCCCTCATGACAGTTGACGAATCTAGAGTGGCAGCGCAATTCTGACGACAATTTACGGTCGCCTGGACAGCGACATAAAAATAATCGCCCAAATTGCTCTCGGGACAGCGTTACCATCGATCGATGTGGAACTCTTTGATCCCCGGAGACAGGCTAGCCGACCCCCTGTGGGCGATCAATACCCTCCACTTACCACCCGGGTACGCAGCGCACACGTGAAGTAGTTCTGGATATTGAAACTATCTGCTGCCGCCGGAATCCGCAGCCCAGGGCACATCTGCCGGAATGGATACTGATACTCGCCGATGCTTGAACCTAAAATCGACACCGTCGATGCAGCATTCATTCATGAAGTGCTCGAATACGGACGTTCTACACCATTAGCAGCCGGTCCGCCGACTCTTCTCAGAAACGACTTCGCCCGCCTGGACAGACCAGGCCACACTGGCATTACAAATCGACACAGGACGGTCAGCAGCCGACACCCCGCCCGCGCCCGCCGGCCCGAACCACCCACCCACGACGCCGGCCGCGCGTCGACCGCCGGACGACCCCTGGCAGGCCCCGGACGCCGCGCACCCCGCTTCACCCCCGGCCCGAGCACTCCGACCTGCGGTCGGCCCACCCGGTGGTCCGCCGCGGCAAGCCGACCCCGGACCACCACACCCGGTCACGGCGCACGCCGCGGCCCTGGATGAAGCAGGGCGAGGGCGCCAACCTCGTCACGCACCGTAGCCGCGACGCTACCTAGCACGGACAGAGAAGACACCGGAAACGTGCCGCATCGACAATATGCATGCCCGCACAATCCATCCGCACGAGGGAGACCGTCGGCAACGCGACTCAATGAGATTCCCGCCAGCACCGTCGCGGCACCCGTGACGCACCACGCTGGGCAGCGGCCTGAGGCGCGCGCCGCCGGACTCCACCCGTCAATACTGTCCGCTAATTGACGGCCCACCTCAATCAATCGCTATTACCCGACGGTAGAAAACGGCAGTGATAATCGACTCCGGGCACCGTCGGGCCGGCGAGTTAACGATCCGCCACAGTTACGTAGTGCGACCGTAAGCGGCCTCGGCTCCGGTCGGTGCCGCTTTTGGTGTCAACCAGGGCACCCGTCTTCTTTCACACAGCCACGACATGGCCCGTCAAAGTACAATCACACCGGGCTCGCGGGACGAACTGATGCAGGGAACAGATGCCCGCGGAATATGGGGGTTTCCATGCGAATATCGGATCTGAGCAAACAGACCGGTGTACCGGTTCCCACGATCAAGTTCTACCTGCGCGAACGCCTGCTCCCGCCGGGCGAGCCGACCGGCCGCAACCAGGCCGTATACGGCGAGGCACACCTGCGTCGGCTACGACTGATCCGCGCGCTCACCACCATCGGCCAACTCGACCTCACCACGGTCCGCGCCCTCCTCACCGCGATCGGAGACGAGGCACTCCCCCTTCCCGGGCTCTTCGACGTCATCAACCGCACGCAGGTCCCGCAGGAGGATCCCCGGCCGGACAACGCCGACGTGTTGCGTGCCGCACGCGAGGACGTCGAAATCCTGATCAAGGAGCACGGCTGGCGGGTCGATCCGGAATCGCCCGTCAGCAGCCACCTGGCGCAGGTGCTGGCGGCACTGCGACAGCTGGGCTGTGACTGCGAGATGGACTTCTTCTCCCCGTACGCCGAGGCGGCTGAGCGCCTCGTCGTCCGAGAGCTCGACCTGCTCTCTCCCGAGAAGCCCAACCGGGGGGAGGCGGCCGCCCGCAGCGTCCTGCTCGAGGTCGCGCTGACCGCGATCCGCAGGATGGCTCTGGAGCACCACGTCGCCCTGCGGTTCGACTGACGGCCGCCCGCATCGTCCCGGCTCGCCCCCGCCCTCCACAACGGCAGACGCCACCCCCGGCGGGGGTGGCGTCTGCGTTTCGCGGCGGCGTCAGACCTGGGCCGACGCCTCCCTGGTCACCGCCGGCCCCGCCGCAGGATCGCCGTCGCCCGTGGCATCCGGCGTCCCGCCCGTGGGTGGGAACCGGCGCAGCACCGTGACAGCCACCACCGCCAGCATCGTGGCGATCACCGCGGAGATCCCCGCCACGCTCTGCAGCGCCGTGGTGAAGGCAGCGCGTGCGTCCTCGAGCAGGGCCGCGCCGGTGGAACTCGGGAGGCCGGCCACCGCGGCGACCGCGCCCGTGATGTTCTCCCGGGCCGTCTCGGCAACGCCTCCCGGCACGCCCGCCGGCACATCCAGCAGGCCACGGTAGATGCTCGTGCCGATGGTGCCGATCACCGCGATGCCCAACGCGACGCCCAGCTCGCCGCTCATCGACGAGACCGACGACGCCGAGCCGGCCTGCTCCGGAGGCACCGAGCTGACCACGAGACCAGTGGCGATCGACGCGAAACCGCCGGCGCCCAACGACACCAACGCGATGGCGACGATCGGCAGGGCCAGCGGGCCGGTCTTCTGCACCTGCGTCATCAGCAGGAAGCCGGCCACCGACGCGACCAGGCTCATGGCGATGACCACGCCGGGGCGGATTCTCCGGGCCAGGATCGGCGCGGTCATCGAGCCGGAGACGAGCGCCGCCGCGGAGACAACGCTCCAGAGCCCGGTCTCCAGCGGCGTCAGGCCGCGCACCGACTGGAGGAAGAGCGTGAAGATCAGCGACATGCCGGACATCATCACCGAGCCGATGATCATGATCATGAGGGCGCCGGTGAAAGCCTGATGCCGGAAGAGCTTCAGGTCGAGCAGAGGATCCCGCCGGCGCTTCTGCCGCTGCACGAACAGGAAGCCCATCACCAGCCCGGCCACCAGGGCGAGCGCGGGCGGGACCGCCCACCCGTCGCGCGCCAGCTTCTTGAGGCCATAGATGACAGGCAGGATCGCACCGAGCGACAGCACCACGCTGACCAGGTCGATCCTGCCGCCGTCCGGGCCACGGTACTCCGGCAGCAACACCGGCCCGGCCAGCACGATCACCAGCATCACCGGCACGTTGATAAGGAAGATCGAGCCCCACCAGAAGCTGGTCAGCATGGCACCGCCGACCACCGGACCGACCGCCGCGCCGCCCATGAAACAGCCGATGAAGACCGCGACGGCCAGGCCCATCTGCCGTGGGTCGCGGAACATGTTGCTGATCAGGGCGAGCGCCGACGGCATCACGGTGGCGCCCGCGACACCCATCAGGGCCCGGGCGAGGATCAGCATCTCGGGGGTGGTCGAGTACGCCGCGAGCAGAGACATGAGCCCGAAGGCGGCCGCGCCCACGAGCAGAATCCGGCGCCGGCCGATCCGGTCGCCCAGACCGCCCATGGTGATCAGGAACCCGGCGGTCAGGAAGGCGTACACGTCGATGATCCAGAGCTGCTCGACGCCGGTGGCGCCCAGGTCGGTGCTCAGTTGCGGGAGTGCCAGGAAGAGCACGCTGGCATCGACGGACAGCAGCAACGCGGGAAGGGCCAGCATCGCCAGCCCGATCCACTCGCGTCTGCCGGCCCGAGCCGGCTCAATGTCGTCAGTGGGGGGTCGCATCAGGCATCCTCCTGGTCCGTTCCGTCACCGGTGGACCCGGGACGGGCCTCCAGCGGGGAGCAAGACTATCGAACTCAATGTCCGTTTTGTTCTTCGAGCTTGCCCAGGTGACGTCCGGCGGCTCCGACACGCGGCACACACCACCCCCGAATTGATTGCGATCCACTCCTCTTTGGCATATGGTGCACCGATTGCAAACCGCAACCAGGCTGGGGGTCACCATGCACGAATTCACGCCACAGACCGCCGACGGCAAGGTGCTCTGGCACTTCTCCATGTCCCTGGACGGCTTTGTCGCGGGACCGGACCACTCGATGGACTGGATGGACGGTCTCTCCGACACTCCGGGGATCATCGAGCCGTACATCGAAACCCTCGGCGCCGTGCTCGGCGGTCGGGACGGCTACGACAAGTACGGCGACACCAAGCCCTACGGCGACTGGGACGGACCGGTCTTCATCCTCACCCACCACCCCGAGGACGCCAAGCCGTCGCCCGGCGTCACGTTCCTGAACTGTGACGTCGCCGAGGCGTTGCGGATCGCCGTGAAGGCGGCCAACGGAAAGAACGTCGAGGTCCACTCCGCCTCGATCGGCCGGCAGCTGCTCCAGCTCGGCCTCATCGACGAGATCGACCTGCACATCGCACCGGTGCTGCTCGGCGACGGTATCCGACTGTACGACAACCCGGGCGGCACCCCGATCCGGCTGCGCGCGACGCTGCAGGAAGACCCGCTGGCCGAGCTCACTGTTCGCTACCGTCCAATCCGTGATCTCTGAACGCCCCTGCCGGACACGGTCGTCAGGCCCGCCTGTCCGAACTGGACCGGCTAACGACGCGCCCCGTCGTGCCGTCCGAGATCGCGCAGCCGCAGTTCGACGGCCGGAGGCAGCGCGCTGACGACCTTGACCGGGGCGACGTCGGACTCGGGCAACCGTTCGGCGACGAAGCGGCGGATGTCCTCGGCCAGCTCCGCCGCCTGTGGGTGGTTCAGGTAGTGCGCCGCCGACTCGATCGGTTCCCGCACCTCGTAGAGGTCGGTCAGCGGCTGCTCCGCGGCGGTGCCGAGGAAGACGGCGTCCATCTCGTCTGGACGCGCCGATGCCGTCACCACGACCGTACGGTCGAGGCGCTCGGCGAGGAGGTGCAGATCCTCCGGCAGCCAGCCCCATGCCTCCCGGGACGGGACCGGCTCGACGCGCTCGATGGCGGCCGCCGCGGCCACGAGTGCGGTCAGCGCCCGGTTCGGGATGCCGGTCACCCGCAGGTCCTCGCCCGCCCGCTCCGTGAGCAGACGGGTGAGTCCGGTGAGGTCGGCACCGTCGGACAGATCGCCGAACCGCAGCCGGGGCACACCGGCGAGTGAGCGGACCGGCGCCGGCCCCTTGTGCAGGACCGCGTCGAACCGGAAGCTGGTCAGCTCGTTCACCGCGGAGCTGCGCTTGAGCTGGATGTCGACACCCACCACGTCCGGCAGCTCCCGCGCCGTGGCGACGAAGTACTCCGGGGCGAGCAGCATCCACTGCTGGGTGACAACCGCCTCGCGTACCCGGTCACGGATCTCGGCCGGCGGGGCCGCGGGGTCGCGTGTGCGCTGAACCTCGGTGAGGAACTGCGGCAGCAGGCTCAGGTTCCGGTTGTCACCGACGAACAAACGGCCGCCCGGCGCCAACACCCGCATCGCCTGCTCGATGAAGCGGCGCAGATACCCGTGCCCGGGGAAGTGCATCGTCACCGAGTTGAGGATCACCGTGTCGAAGTACCCCTCGGGGAAGCGGTCGGTCTCGACGGCCTCGGCCGCCCGCAGGTGCACCCGGCTCGCCCAGGGAACGCCCGCGCTCCGCAGCCGGGCCCGCAGCTTCGCGATGGTGACCGGCGAGAAGTCGGTGGCGCGGTATTCGACGCAGTCGGGGGCCAGGTGCCAGAGCAGCAATCCCGACCCGACGCCGACCTCGAGCACCCGCGACGGCTTGAAGGCACGGACGCGGCGGACGGTCGCCGCGCGCCACTGTTCCATCTGGTCGGTCGGGATGAGCTCTCCGGTGTAGCTGCTGGTCCAGCCACTGAAGTCGGAGGTGTGCCCGGCCGCCTCGGAGTCGGCGGAGTAGAGGTCGTCATAGAGTCGGCGCCAGCGCGTGACGAACTCGGGCTGCCGTACATCGGCCGGTACCACATAGATCACACCATCTCCCACGGCCGCGCGCTCCACCCGGGGGTGCGTGCCGAGGACGGTCTCGAGGCCGGTCATCGCCCGCTCCCCATGGCCACCGCCTGCGCGGCCAGCGCCCGCAGATCGACCTTGGCGTTCCTGGTGAGGGGGAACGCCTCGATGAAGGCCCACAGCTCCGGCACGGCCCACGCTGGCAGCGTCTGACCGACCCAGGTCCGCAGCTCGGCCGGAGACGGGGCCGGGCCCTCAGGGATGACCCCGGCGATCAGCCGCTGGTCGGCGACCTTGCCCTCGCCGACGACGACCGCGTCGCGCACTCCCGGGTGCTCGCGCAGCCGCCGCGCCACCGCCTCGGGCTCGACGCGAAACCCGCGTACCTTGAGCTGCTGGTCGAGGCGACCGACGAACATGAGGCGACCGCGACCGTCCCAACGCACCAGGTCTCCGGTGCGGTAAAGGCGCTCGCCCGTGTCCGGCGCCTTCGCGCCGAAGGCGCGGGCGGTCTCCTCGGGTTGGTCCAGATAGCCCTCGGCGAGCGCGATGCCGCCGACGCAGAGTTCACCGACCGCGCCTGGCGGCACGGGGTGACCCTCGTCGTCGAGCACGAACAACCGTGTGCCCGTCAGTGGCCGGCCGATCGGCAGCGGGTCGCTCACCTCGGCCGGCGAGTCGAAGTGGTGGATCGTGGTGAAGGTGGTGCACTCGGTCGGGCCGTAGGCGAGGCTGATCCGCAGTCCCTCGTGGCGTTCCAGCACGCGCCGCACCTGCTGTGGCGGTGTGACCTCACCACCGGTGATCACCTGACGCATACGCGCGAACGCCTCGGGCCGGTGGTCGGCCATGAGCCGGAACAGGCCGGTGGTCAGGAACGCGACGGTGACCTCACGCTCGATCAGGAACCGGGCCAGCTCGGTCGGGGCGACCGGCCCGTCCGGAAGGACCTGCAGGCCGGCGCCGGACAGCAGCGACCCGAAGATCTCGAACGTGGACGCGTCGAACGCCAGGGGCGCGGCCCGCAGGAAGCGCTCGCCGGGGCCCTTGCGCGCATAGTCGGCGTCGCGGATGAGGCGGACCACCGCGCGGTGCGGCACGGGAACGCCCTTGGGCCTTCCGCTGGAGCCGGAGGTGAAGGCGATGTACGCGAAGCGGCCCGGGTCGGCGGGCGCCGGCTCAGGCCCGGGTTCCAGCGGCATCGCAGGCGTCCACGGTTCGACCGACGGCCGGCCGGCCAGCTCGGCCACCTCGGGCGCGCCGATGACGGCCACGGGCGAGACCTGGCGGAGGATCTGGGCGAGCCAGTCACGTGGGGCGGCCTGGTCCACCGCCACGTAGGTCGCTCCTCGATGCAGCACCGCCAGCACGGCCACGACCTCGGCGACACCGCGGGGTACGGCCAGCACGACGCGGTCGCCCGGGCGGACCTGGGCCAGGGCGGCGGCCTGGG
Source organism: Micromonospora sp. NPDC048169 (assembly GCF_040652815.1). Classification (NCBI taxonomy): domain Bacteria; kingdom Bacillati; phylum Actinomycetota; class Actinomycetes; order Micromonosporales; family Micromonosporaceae; genus Micromonospora; species Micromonospora sp. NPDC048169. The sequence goes on along the minus strand of NZ_JBEZMS010000017.1, from coordinate 114,458 downwards.
TACGCACGGCGGCGAGCAGTTCGTCGTACGTCAGGTCATCGACCGCCACCTCGTCCGGAAAACGCTCTGCCGTCTCCTCGAAGAGGTGCCACAGATCCGCCTCGCAGTCGGTGGCCGGCCCGTCGGAGAGCTCCTCCAGCCACCGCCGCTGCCCCGCCGAGATGGCCCGCACCGTCGACACCGGCGCGTCCAGGTCCGTGACCAGCTCCTCGAGCGCCGCCGTGAAGCCCTCGATCAGGGCGACCGCCTCGTCCGGCCGGAAGACGCTCGGCTGGTACTCCAGCTGCAACGACGGCCGCTCACCCCAGTTGGTGAGGAACAGCGTCGTCTCCATCATGGACGAGCCGCCGTATCCCTCGTGCAGCCGCAGGTCCAGCCCACCCGCGCGCAGCCGGTCGCCCACCAGCTCGTCGTGGGCCTCGAACACGGCCTGGATGACCGGCGTCCGATCGCGGACCTCCTCCTTCCCGAGCGCCCGGATGATCTCCTCGAACGGCAGCTCGGAGCGGCCGGTGGCGGCGGACCAGGAGGCGGCCCAGGCGCGCAGCTGCTCGGCGACCGTACGGGTGCCGCCGATCTGGAAACGTACCGGTACGATCCGCACGCACAGCCCGAGCACGTCGTGCAGCTGAATGGCCTCCCGCCCGGACATCGCGACGCCGATGGCCAGGTCCCGCAGACCGGCCCGACGCCCCACGGCCATCGCCCAGGCGCTGCACACGACGACGGTGTGGGGCACGCCGAGCCGCTGCGCGGTCGCCTCGACACGGTTCCGCAGCTCGGCGCTCAGGCTGAACGGCAGGTGCACGCCCGTCACGTCGGGGACCTCGGGCCGCTTGCGGTCGACGGGCAGTGGCACGGTGTCGGGCAGCCCCGCGAGGTCCTCGACGGCGAGGCGGGTCAGCTCCGCCAGCCGCCCGTTCTCGCTGATCTCCCGATGCCAGGCCGCGATCAGGTCGGGCGAAGGCCCGGGCTCGGCGACGCCCGTGGCGTACGCGTGGGCGAACGCGTGCCAGAACCGGCCCAGCGCCCACCCGTCCATCAACGTGTGATGGAACAGGACGCTCAGCAGGTCGGGCCCACCCTCGACCCGGGTGTGCACGAACAGGATCGGCGGCTCCTCGAACGGCCGCAGCAGCCCCGGCGCGGCCGAGAGCTGGCCGTGGACGATGGCCACCACGTCACCGCCGGCCGGCGGTGACAGCCGCTGCTCGATCAGCCGCGGTTCCCAGCTGGGCAGCACCCGGCGGCTGAAGTCGTCGCCCGGAGACCCGGAGACGTACCCGCCGTGGGAGGACGCGGCGGCCTCGCGCTCGGCACGCGCGGCGGCGCCGGAGGTAAAGATGGTGCGCAGTGCCTCGTGGTTGCGGGTGAGCGCGGCCAGCGTCGACCGCAGCCGCTCCGGATCGAAGGGTACGGCGCTCTCCGCCGTGAAGATCACCCGCACCGGGCGACCGTCGATCATGTCCTCGGCCAGGAGCATGCCGGCCTGGCCGGTCAGCAGCGGCCGGTCCACGGCGGTGCTGTCGTCGCCGGCCGACACCGGCTGGTACGCGGTCGCCTGCGCCATGGCCTCCGTGAGCGGCACGGCCGCCCGCAGTGCGCGCAACGGTGGCGCGACGCCCAGCCGGCGCTCGACCCGGGCGGCGAAGTCGGCCGCTCGCAGGGAGGTGCCGCCCAGATCGATGAAGGATGCGGTGTCGGCGCGCTCCTCGATCGTCTCGGTCGCGCACCCGAGCACCTCGGCCGCCACTCTGGCCCATTCCCTGCGATCAACTCCGCCGGGTCCGACTGGCGCACGGTCGAGTTCGTTCGTGGTCATCGCCACCCCTACCGGTCTCGGCATCTCTGTCGATGCAGCCATGCTTCTCGATTCCGGAGACGCAACGCACCTCTCGCCTTGCTCTACCGCCACTGCCGGCCCGCGTGGGCTGGCCGTCCGCACGACCGAGGATCCGCCCTCGGCACTGTCCGCACGATCGAAGATGCCCGCCCGGCCGGCCGGTTGCGAGACTGACGCGCATGAGTCTCTCCATCGCCTGGCGGGACGGTGCCGTCGAAGCGGTCGACCAGTGCGCCCTGCCGCACGAGTACCGGCTGCTGCGGCTCACCACGCCGGGCGAAGTGATCGACGCCATCCAGCGCCTGGCCATCCGGGGGGCCCCGGCCATCGGAGTCGCCGGTGCGCTCGCGGTGGCGATGTCGGCGCGGGCGCACACGCGCGACGGCGTCTGCGACGAAGGTGCCGTCCGCGCCGACGCCCGGCGGATAGCCGACGCACGGCCGACCGCCGTGAACCTGAGCTGGGCGGTACGCCGGGTGATCGGCGAGCTCAGCGGCGGTGCAGACGCCGTGCTCGCCGAGGCGAACGCGATCCTCGTCGAGGACGAGCAGCGTAACCGCGCAGCCGCCGACGAGGCCGCCGAACTCGTCCGGCGGTTGTGCGGGCGGAAGCCGTTGCGGCTGTTGACCCACTGCAACACTGGCCGTCTGGCCACTGCGGCGTGGGGCACGGCGCTCGGCGCCATCCGCGTTCTCGCCGGCACCGGCCACGTGGCCGAGGTGCTGTTCGGTGAGACCCGGCCGCTGCTGCAGGGCGCCCGGCTCACCGCGTGGGAACTGGCCGAGGCCGGCATCCCGCACCGCATGCTGGTCGACTCGGCCGGGCCGGCCGCTCTGGCCTCGGGCATGGTGGACTGCGTCCTGGTCGGGGCGGACCGGGTGTGCGCGAACGGAGACGTGGCCAACAAGATCGGCACCTACTCGCTCGCGCTGGCCGCGCACCGTGCCGGCGTCCCCTTCATCGTCGTCGCACCCGAGTCGACCCTGGACATGTCGCTGGCCAGTGGTACGGAGATCCGCATCGAGGAGCGCGCGGCCGGTGAGGTCACCGCGTTCGGCGGGGTGGAGGTCGCGCCGGCGGGCACCGCTGTGTTCAATCCCGCGTTCGACGTCACGCCCGCGGAGCTGGTGACCGCCGTCGTCACCGAATCCGGGCCGTTCCGCCCGCTGACGACGCCGCTGTCGGCACCGCCAGTGGGTGAGCCGGTCTCATGACCTGGTCCGTCGACGGCGCGGGCAACGCCCTGGCCGAGACCGCCGCCGCGCTCTACGCCCGCGGCTGGCTGGAGGGCACCGCGGGCAACCTCTCGATCCGGATGCCCGGTGGCGAGACCGCCCTCATCACCGCCAGCGGCGTCAGCAAGGGCTCGATCACCGGCGCCGACGTGGTCGAGGTCCGCATCGACGACGCGCGCCCGGTGCGGGCCGACGCCCCGAGGCCGTCGGCCGAGACCACCATCCACGCGGCGCTGTACCGGTTGTCCGCCGAGTCCCAGGCGGTCGTCCACGCCCACCCGCCGTACGCCACCGCGACGGCGATCCTGGCGGCGCGGCGCGGCGCCGACAACGTGACGTTCACGGACCTGGAGATCATCAAAGGGCTCGGACTCTCCGATCCGTCCAAGGTCGTCGTTCCGGTGTTCGACAACCACGCCCACGTGCCCCGCATCGCCGGCGACGTCCTCGACCGCATCGCCGCGGACGCGCCGCCGGTGATGCTCATCGGCAATCACGGGGCGACCACGTGGGGGCCGACGCTGGACATCGCCCGCAACCGCATGGAATGCCTGGAGGCGATGTGCCAGCTCACGTTGTTGGTCGACCGCTCATGACGTGCCATCAGTGACAAGGAGATCTGAGATGACCCTGCTACAGGTCATGCCCAAGGACGACGGTACGAACGTGTTGACGCGCACCGAGGACATCGCCGAGATCGCCGCCGAGCTGGCGCCGCACGGCATCCGGCTCGAGCGCTGGGCGACCGTCCCGCTGGCCCCGGACGCCGGGCAGGAGGAGGTGCTCGCCGCCTACGCCTCCGAGGTGGAGCGGCTCTCGGCCGAGGGCCCGTACCCGCTCGTCGACGTGGTCCGGATGGTGCCGAACGACGCCGACCCGGAGTGGCCGGCCAAGGCGGAGGCGGCCAGGACGAAGTTCCTCAACGAGCACACCCACGACGAGGACGAGATCCGCTTCTTCGTCGAGGGCAGCGGATGCTTCTACCTCCACCTCGGTGACAAGGTCTACGCCGTGGTCTGCACGGCCGGTGACCTGATGTCGGTCCCGGCGGGCACGACGCACTGGTTCGACATGGGCACCCGGCCGCACTTCTGCGCCATCCGGTTCTTCCAGGAGGAGGACGGCTGGGTGGCCGAGTTCACCGGTTCGGAGATCGCGTCCCGGATCCCGACCCTCGACGAACTGCTCGCTCCCGCGTCCACCTCATGACCGGTGCGGTCGTCCTCGACATCGAGGGCACGGTCAGCCCGCTGTCAGCCGTGCACGACGTGCTGTTCCCCTACGCCCGCGATCGGATCGAGAGCTGGGTGCGGCAGGACCGCCCCGGCACCCGCGAGGTGGTCGCCGGGGTTCGCGGCCTGCTCGGCGACGGTTACGACCTCGACGACGTGGTACGGACGCTGCTCGACTGGCACGACCAGAACGCGAAGCACAGCCCGCTCAAGACGCTGCACGGGCTGATCTGGGAGCAGGGTTTTCTGGCCGGTGAGTTGTCCGGTGTCTTCTACGCGGACGTGCCGCCGGCACTCGCCGAGTGGCACCGGCTCGGCACGCCCTGCTGGATCTACTCCTCCGGTTCCGCGCTCGCCCAGAGGCTCTGGTTCTCCCGCAGCGACCAGGGGGATCTGCTCGGCTACCTGGCGGGGCACTTCGACACGGTGACCGGCGGCCCCAAGCGGGACCCGGCTTCCTACCGGAGGATCGCGCACGCCATCGGCGCGGACGGCAGCGACATCCTGTTCCTGTCCGACAGCCGGGCCGAGCTGGACGCCGCCCGGACGGCGGGCTGGCGGGCCGTGGGCGTACGCCGGCCCGGCTGCGAGACCGACTTCGGCACCCACCGGGTGGTCGACGACCTCGCCGGGTTCGGCGCGAGAACGGAGGTGGCCTGAGTGAGCAACGACGTGCTCGTCCCCAAGTTCGCGGCCTTCCGCAGAACGATCTTCGCCGAGATGACCGCGCTGGCGAACCGAACCGGCGCGATCAACCTCGGTCAGGGCTTCCCGGACAGCGACGGTCCTCCCGAGCTGCTCAAGGCCGCAGCGGAGGCGGTGCTCGCCGGGCACAACCAGTATCCGCCGCTGCCGGGTGTGCCCGAGCTTCGCCGCGCGATCGCCGAGCAGCGGTCGGCCGACTACGGCACACCGTACGACCCGGACACCGAGATCCTCGTGACCGCGGGCGCCACCGAGGCGATCACCGCCGCGATCGCCGCTCTGGTCCCGGCGGGCGACGAGGTCCTGGTGTTCGAGCCCTACTACGACTCGTACAGCGCGGCGATCACCATGGCCGGGGCCCGCCGGCGCACCGTACCGCTGCGTCCGGAGCACGACCGCTTCACCTTCGATCCCGACGAGCTGGCCGCGGCGGTGACCCCACGCACGCGCGCGGTGCTGGTCAACACGCCGCACAACCCGACCGGCACCGTGTTCTCGGCGGCCGAGCTGGCCCACATCGCCGCCGTCTGCCGCCGGCACGACCTGATCGCCGTCACCGACGAGGTCTACGAGCACCTGACCTTCGACGGGATCCGGCACGTCCCGCTGGCCTCGCTGCCGGGGATGGCGGAGCGAACGCTCACCATCTCCTCCGCGGGCAAGACCTTCAACGCCACCGGCTGGAAGGTCGGCTGGGCGTGCGGGCCCGCGCGGATGGTCGCCGCCGTGCGGACGGTGAAGCAGTACCTCACCTTCGCCGGCGGCACGCCGTTCCAGTACGCCGTCGCCGCGGCGCTGCCCGAACGGCACGGCTGGCTGAACGAGCTCCGGGCGCGTCTCACGGCCGCCCGCGACACGCTACGGGACGCGCTCACCTCGTCCGGATGGCAGTGCTTCTCCTGCGAGGCGGGCTACTTCCTCCAGGCGGACGCCCGGTCGGTCGGCTACCTCGACGGCACCGCGCTGTGCCAGGACCTGGCCACCAAGGCGGGCGTGGTCGCCATCCCCAGCTCGGCGTTCTACGCCGACACCGAGGCGGGGCGGCACCTCGTCCGGTTCGCGTTCTGCAAGAGTCACGCGGTGATCGCCACCGCCGCCGGCCGGTTGGCCGAGTTCGCCAGCACCACGAAGCAGCGGGAAGGAGCGGCATCATGGCGGGAAGCACGCCGGTCGGTGTGATCGGTGGCAGCGGGCTGTACTCGCTGCTGGAGGAAGCCGAGCAGGTCAGCGTCGAGACTCCCTACGGGGAGCCGTCCGACAGTCTGGTGCGCGGCGTGGTCGGCGGCCGCGAGGTGGTCTTCCTGCCCCGGCACGGCAAGGGCCACCGGCACCCGGCCCATGTGATCAACTACCGTGCCAACCTCTGGGCCCTGCGGTCGCTCGGCGTACGCCAGGTCCTCGGCCCCTGCGCGGTCGGCTCGCTGCGCCCCGAGCTCGGGCCGGGCACGTTCGTCGTGCCCGACCAGGTGGTCGACCGGACCAGTGGCCGCGCCGCCACCTTCTTCGACACCGGCGCCGTGCACGTCGGCTTCGCGGATCCGTACTGCCCGGACGGACGGGCCGCGGTGGTGAAGAACGCGGCCGAGTTCGGGCAGCCCGCCGTCGACGGAGGGACGATGGTCGTGATCAACGGCCCGCGGTTCTCCACCCGCGCCGAGTCGCAGTACTACGCTCGGCAGGGCTGGTCGCTGATCAACATGACCGGCCTTCCGGAAGCGTCGCTGGCTCGCGAGCTGGCCATGTGCTACACCTCGATCGCTCTCGTCACGGACCTCGACGCCGGCATCGACGAGGAGAGCGCGGTGGCACAGGACGAGGTCTTCCGCGTGTTCTCCGAGAACGTCGAGCGGCTGCGCGAACTCGTGTTGCGGACCGTGGCGGGGCTCGGTGACCAGGGGGAATGCCGGTGCGCCCACGCGCACGACGGGCTCACCATCCCCTTCGTCCTGCCGGGGTGAAGCCTGCCGGAATGACAGGGGGACCGTCCTCCCGCAGGACGGTCCCCCTGTCGTCACCGGCGCCGGGCCTGGTCCGGCGTCAATCCCACGGCATGGCCTTCGCGATGTCGTTGCGGTACCGGATGCCCTGGAAGCTCACCTCGGCTATCGCCTGGTAGGCGTGCGAGGCCGCCTCGTCGAGCGTGGCGCCGCGACCGACCAGGTTGATGCTCTTGCCCCCGTCGGTGACCAGCTGGCCGTCGGGCCGGGTGCGGGCGGCACCGTAGAAGACGAGGCAGCGGTCCCGGTCCACGGCGTCCAGACCGGTGATGGGATAGCCGCGGCCGTACTCCCCGTAGGGCCAGCCGGGAAATGACCGGCCGGGCTCCCTGGTCGGCCCCTGGGTGGCCACGACGTTCACGAAACACTCGTCGGTGACGGCCAGCGGCGGTTGCCGGTCGAGGCTGCCGTCCAGGATGGACGCGGCCACCTCCGTGAAGTTCGTCGTGATCCGGGGGAACACCACCTCGGCCTCCGGGTCACCCATCCGGGCGTTGATCTCGATGAGGTGGAGCTGGTCTCCGACGAGCATGCAGCCGACGTAGATCACCCCGGTGTAGTGGAGTCCCTCGGCGTTGATCGCGGCAAGCAGCGGCCGCAGCATCTGACGCTCGAACCTCTCGATCTCCTCGGGTGTGTCGTCCGGGCTCGGCGAGAAGGCGCCCATGCCGCCGCACATGACGCCGCGGTTGCCGTCGTCGGACCGGGGGTAGTCGACCGCCATCGGCAGCATCAGGTGGTGTTCCCCGCCGACCAGCGCGAAGTACAGGAGTTCCCGGCCGACCAGCTTCTCCTCGATGATGATGGTTCGTCCGCCGGGGCCGAAGTCCCGGGAGACCATCAGCCGGTTGATCGCGTCGATCGCCTCGGCCTCGGTGTCGCAGATGAAGACGCCGTTGCCCTGGCACGACTCGTTGCCCTTCACCACGTGCGGGCCGTCGACCGAGCGCACGTACGCGATGGCGGCCGCCGGATCCTCGAAGTACCGGTATCCCGCGGTCGGGATGCCGTACTTCACGCACAGTTCCTTCGTGAACTTCTTGCTGGACTCGAGACGGGTCGCGGACCGGTCCGGGCCGATGGTGGGGATCCCCGCGGCGCGCAGCTCGTCGACGAACCCTTCGGTCAGCGATCTGGGATGGGCCGGCATGGCCAGGTCCGCGCCGATCTCCCGGGCGTACTCCACGACCGGGCCGGAGTGGTAGATGTCCAGCCAGGGCGCCGAGACGATGCGATCGTCCGTGATCGCCGCGCAACCGGGGGCGAGGTGCACGGTGACGTCCGGGTCGGTTCTCACGAACAGGTCGGCGAAGGCGTGGCCCCGGCCGGCGTAGTCGATGATGAGCACATTGCGCATCCAAGGGCTCCCGTTGGGGCGGCAGTTATGGGACTCGGGAAATCCGGGGTGAGCCGTCACCCGCGAGATCGCGGGGCGACACGCCGACGTGGTCGGCGAGGGCCTGGGCGAACGCCTCGGCGAGCGCTTCGAGCTGGTCGGCCCGGTCGCCCGCGTAGAGCCGCAGGAAGGGGGGCTCGCCCTCGGCGAAGGCGTCCGCGGCGGACACTCGTGGGATCGAGAAGCCGAAACTGGCTCCCTTGGTCACCTGCACGCCCGAGACGCGGGCGTAGGCGAAGATCCGGTCGAACAGCAGGTTGAGCTCACCCTTGGTGTTGCGGTCCCGGTCGTGGAACAGGAACGTCACACACCCACCCGCGTACGGCAGCCGCTCGGCGATCCGGACGTCGGGGTGGTCGGGCAGACCGGGGTAGAAGACCGCGCCGGCATCGGTGACCCGGTGGTCGCCGCGCAGCAACTCGGCGATCCGCAGGGCGTTCGCGCCGATCCGCGTCATCCGCCGACGATAGAAGGATCGCTGATACCGCGGGAACAGGTCCGCGCCGTGCCGGTAGAGGATCAATCCCGTGTTGCGGCGTTGCCGGTCGAAGGCCTCCCGCAACTCGACCGGGTAGGCCACCATGCCGGCCATGCCGGCGTCCATGCCCAACTGGAGGTACTTCGAGCCGCTCTCGTAGTACAGCACCTCGACCTTGTCGTCGCTGTTCAGCAGGTCGGCCGGCATGCCACCGGAGAGCATGGTGCCGTCGATCACGACTGTGGTCCGCTCGATGACCGCCGAGCGCAGCCGGGCCAGCAGGCCGGGCAGGTCGATCATCCGCTGCTCGGCCGTGTTCGACAGCGGGTCCACGAAGAGGGCTCGCGGCCGGTAGTGCACGACATCGGCGATGATTTCCTCGACGCCGTACCCGGAGGCCCGCTCGACCCGGACGAACGGCAGCGTGACCAACTGCTCGGACGCCTCGAAGTAGATGTACGGCGCCATCAGGACCAGGTCGCCGTTGCGCAACCGCTCCCGCAGCAGGAATGCCTCGACCAGGGTGTAGGCGGCGACACCGGACGAGGTGGCGCTGATCGAATGGCGCTCCGGTGACAGGCCGAGAACGTCGAGCAATTGCGCCTCGACCCGGCGCACCGGATCGTGCTCGTAGCGCTCGTAGTTCACGATTGGTGAGCCCTGCGCCCGGAGGTCGAAGAATTGCACGGCCACCGACTGGTCGAATGCGGCCGAACGCCATTCCAGCGCACCACGGACATAGGAGTGCGTGGCCAACCCGAAGCGGAGCGCCAGCTCGCTCGCCGACAGCAGGCTCGCGTCGATCGCGGACAGTGTCAGAAGCAGGTGCCGCTGCTCGGCGATGCGCTCGCCGGCCGCGTCGGCCGCGGCGACCAGGGCGGCGACGACCGGCTCGTCCACCGGTAGCGTGTTGCGCTCGCAATATCCGACGAACTCGTCGATGTCGTGCCGTGCCGTGCTCAGCTCCCAGGCGCAGCTGTCCAGCGCTTTGACCAGGTCCTTAACCTGGTCGGACGCCTGCGGCCCGGCGACGTCGCCGACCGGCCCCGTGGTTGCCGGCGGGCCGCCGGAGAGGACCCGCGGCTCGCCGCTGTCGTCGGCCGTCGACCGCGTGTGCTCTGGCAACGTGCTCCTCCAACTCGGGCCGGCTGTACCGGGAACGCCGCTCCGGCGGACATCGTCACGCCAGCTCTGATGCTACTTTGTGGCCACGCCACGAAATCTTGTTCCAAATTGCTCAATTGCCGGATCACGTCGACCTGGTCGGTAGGCATGGGCACACTTGTCACGAATCTTGGGCTACATTGCCGGTGAGGGGATACGACGCTGTCATGGATGTCGACCCGCAGGCGCCACCCGCGAAGCAGGCGCGCAGCACGGGAGCGGCCGACCTCTCGAAGCGCCAGGGGCGGACGACCACTCCGACGCCGATCCTGAACCGCCAGATGGTCCTGTTGCTGCTGGCCGCGTTCGGCGCGCTCACGAACTTCTTCCTGCTCCTGTCGGTCGTCCCGCTCTATGCCGGCGGGTCGGACGCGGGCGACGTCGGTGCCGGTCTGTCCACCGGTGCGATGATGCTGTCCACGGTGCTGCTGGAACTGGCCGCGCCGAAGTTGCTGGCCCGATGGGGCTATCGGACGGTGCTGACGCTGGGGCTGCTCCTGCTGGCGGTGCCGTCGCTGTTGCTGACCGTCTCGGCGGCGGTGGAGCTGGTCATCGCGGTGTCGCTGGTGCGGGGCGCCGGGTTCGGCATCTTCGTGGTCGCCGGCGGCGCCCTCGTCGCCGAACTGGTCCCACCCGAACGCCGCGGGGAAGCCCTCGGGCTGTACGGGGTCATCTGCGCGATACCGGCCGTCGTGGGGTTGCCGGCCGGGGTGTGGCTCACCGACCACGTCGGATTCTCGACGATCTTCACGGCGATGACGGTGATCGGGTTGGCCGGGGTGATCGCCGTGCTCCTCCTGCCGTCCAGGGCCGGCCGGGTCGAGCAGGAGCCCAGGGTCTTCAAGGGGATGACAGGAGCGCTGGCCCGCCCGACGCTGATCTTCACGGCACTCGCGGTGGCCTCGGGCGTGTTCGCCACCTTCCTGCCGCTGGCGGTGTCGGCGGATTCACGCGGCCTGGCCGCGCTGGCTCTGCTCATCCAGTCGTGCCTGGTCGCGCTGGCGCGCTGGGCCGCGGGCTGGATCGCCGACCGTCACGGCGTGTCCCGGCTGCTGGTCCCGGCCGTGCTCTCGGCGGCCGTCGGCACCCTCTGCGTGGTCTGGCTGGACAGCCCGGTCGCGGTGATCGCGGGCATGGTGCTGTTCGGCATCGGTTTCGGCGCGGGGCAGAACGTGACGATGGTGATGCTGTTCGAGCGGGTCGACAAGGCCGAGTTCGGCCGGGCGAGCGCGCTGTGGAACTTCGCCTACGACGCCGGGCTCGGGATAGGCGCCGTGGGATTCGGTTTCGTGGCCGACATCCTCAGTTACCCGGCCGGTTTCGCGCTGACCGCGGCGCTGCTGCTGATCGCCGTCGTCCCGGCCGTGCGGGACCGGAGCGCCCGGTCGTCCACGGGGCAACTGAGCACGCACGAGGATGACACCCGGGTAGGGACTTCTTAGCATCGCTGGCATGAACTTCACCAACGTGGATCCCCCGCATCTCGCCGATCCGGGGCTCTCCCAGGGTGCGCTCGTCACCGGTGCGCAGCGGCTGCTCTTCATCACCGGTCAAGCGCCGTTGACCGCCGAGGAAGCGGTGCCGGAGGGCTTCGAGGCACAGTGCCGGCTGGTCTGGCGCAACGTGCTGGCGGTGCTGCACGAGGCCGGGATGACCGTCGAGAACCTCGTCAAGGTCACCACCTACCTGGCCGATCGCTCCGACCGGGAGATGAACTCCAAGATCAGGCAGGAGATGCTCGGCGGCCACCGGCCCGCTCTGGGGATCATCATCACCGGATGCTGGGACGAGTCCTGGCTGCTCGAGATCGAGGCCATCGCGGCAGCCTGATGCCCTGAACCATCCGGGCCCGCCAGGTCGCGTCCTCCCTTCCGCCGGACGCGACCTGGCGGGTTTCCGCATTCGCGGGTCGGCGACGATCAGGGCGCCGGCTTGATGTTCTGGTTGAGGTGGAACACGTTGTCCGGGTCGTAGGCCCGCTTCACCTCGGCCAGCCGGGTCAGCTTGGCGGGCGGGTAGGCACGGCGGACACCGTCGGTCCCGTCGTCACTGAGCATGTTCACGTAGACCCCGCTGGCAAACGGTTCGAGCGCCGCCGCCACCTGCTTCGTCACCGCGATCCGGTCGGCGTCCTCGGCGGGATCGGTCCACGACGAGCGGACCCCGAACTCGAAGAGCGTCTGCCGGTGGCCGAACGCGGTCTCCTCGTCCGGCACCTCGGCGATCGCCCCGCCGTACGCCTCCAGCCAGCCGCCCGGCAGTCCCTCGCCGCTGCCGTCCCGCACCCCACGGGACAGGTACGCCTCGATCGCCGCGTCCGGGAACGTCGACAGGTAGTGGTCCTTTGAGAACTGGCGCAGGCCGTGCCGATCCGCCTCGTCGTCCCTGGTCTGCAGCTCGTGATAGCTCGCTTCGTACACCCGCTCGCGCACCGGCCGGCTCAGCCCGCACAGCTCCGGCACGAGGCCCTTGCCCTGGTCGGGATCGCCGACCCAGACGTACCCGACGGTGACCTCCGCGTCGGAGACCGACGCGGTGAACGTGGCCTGGCGCGGCGCAATGGCACTGAGATCCCGCCAGCCGCGCAGCACCGCCGGACCGGCGTCGATCGGGAAGGTCAGCTCCGCCACCAGCGCCCGCGGGTCGACCGCGTGCAGCCGGAACTCGAACTCGGTGACCACGCCGAAGTTCCCGCCACCGCCGCGCAGCCCCCAGTACAGGTCCGGATGCTCGGTCCGGCTCGCCCGCAGCACCTCCCCCGCCGCCGTGACCACCTCGAACGACAGCACGTTGTCGCAGCCCAGTCCGTACTGCCTGGCCAGCCAGCCCATGCCGCCACCGAGCGTGAACCCGCCGACCCCGGTGTGCGAGACACTTCCGGTCGTGGTCGCCAGACCGTGCGGAAGTGATCCGCGGTCGACCGCGCCGAGCAGTGTTCCGCCCTTGACGACGGCGGTGCGACGTGCCGGGTCGACCTGTACACCGTGCAGCGGCCGGAGATCGATCAGCAGACCGTTCTCCGGCACGGCCGGCCCGAGTGCGGCGTGTCCGCCGCACCGCACGCCGATCTCCAGCCCGGCGTCGCGCGCGGTGCGCACGGCGGCCACCACGTCCCGCACGCTCGCACATTTGACGATCATCCGGGGCCGGTGGTCGACCATCCCGTTCCAGGCGGCGCGTGCGTCGTCGTAGTCACGGTCCCCCGGCCGGAGCACCCATCCGTCCAGGCCGTCAATCAGGTCACCCATACCGCCTCCTGTCATCCCACGATGGCTTCGGCGATGGCCTCGACGAGGCCTTCCACCTGATGCATCCGGTCCCCCACGTAGAGCCGGAGGAACCGCGGCTCGTCGTCGGGGATCGGCACATACCTGTACTCCTCCTCGGTGGTGCTGACGCTCTGCGCCCACACCCTCGGTACGGAGTAGCCGAAGCTCACGCCCTTGGTGACCTGGATGCCACGCGTCCTGGCCCGCACCAGGATGTGGTCGACCACAGTGTCGAGATTGTCCCATTCGTTGCGTACGTGATCGTGGTACAGGAACGTCACGATGCCGCTGCCGTAGGGCAGGTCGGCGGCCAGCCGCCGGTCCGGGTGGTGCGGCAGCACCGGGTGGTGCACCATCCCGGCCGAGCTGACCCGAGGATCGGCGTGCAGGAGGGTCGCCACCCTCTCGGCGTTGGCCCAGATCCGTCGCATTCTCCTGCGGTGCACCGAGACCTCGTAGCGCGGGAAAAGCTCGGCGTTGTGCCGGGCGAGCACCAGGCCGGTGTTGCGGCGCAGCATGTCCATCCGCTCGGCCAGCTCGATCGGGTACGCCACGAGACCCGCGAGGGCGAAGTCCATGCCCAACTGGAGGTACTTGGTGCAGCTCTCGTAGTAGATGACCTCCAGCCGGTCGTCGGAGGCGAGCAGTGCCGGCTGCAGCGACGCGCCGGTCATCGTCCCGTCCACGACCACGGTGCAGCGTTCGGTCACCACCTCGCGCAGCCGCCGGAAGAGCTCGGGGAGGTCAAACATCCGCTGCCGCACGTTGTTCGCCAGCGGATCGACGAAGATGACCTTCGGGCGGAGCCGGACGACGTCCGCGATGAACTCCTCGACGGTGTACCCGGTCGCCCGCTCGGCCCGAATCTCGGGCAGCGCGTGGAGCTGCTGCGCCGCCTCGTAGTAGATGTAGGGCGCCAGGAGCATCGTGTCGCCCGCACGGAGCCGGTCCCGCAGCAGGAACGCCTCGATCCAGGTGTACGCCGCCATGCCGGAGGAGGTCACCCCGATTGCGAACCGGTCAGGCGGGAGGCCGAGCAACTCCAGCAGCTGGCGCTCGACCCGGATCACGGACGCGTGCGTACCGTTGCGGTCGTAGTGGATCGTCGGCCACGCCTCGGACTGGGTGCCGAAGAACTGCACCTGGGCCGACTGCCCGTAGGACTTCGCGGACCAGTCGAGCGAGTGCCGCACATAGGCCAGCGTCGCCACGCCGAACCGCAGGACCGCCTCGCTCGCGCCCAGCAGGTCCGCCGCGTCCGTGGTGGAGGCGGCGAGCAGGGCATGCTGCTGCCGGGCCATCCGCATACCGACCTGGTGCGTCGCGGCTACCAGCTGCGCGAGCACCGGCTCGTCCACCGGCAGCTCGTTGCGCACGCAGTACGTCGCGTACTCGTCGATCTCGCGCCGCGCGGCACGTAGTTCGACGAGGTAGCCGTCGAACTGCTCGCTCAGGTCCTTCACCTGCTCGGGCAGCACGTCGTCGAGCGGCGCGCCGGCGCCGAGGCCCGGTGCCGTCACGGAGCCCGCAGGGCCGCCGAAGCCGTGGTCCCCGCCCGTCATGCCGTCATGCCAGGCGATGGATCGCGTCATGAGCGCCATCGTCGCAACCGCCCGGCGCGATGAGCATCTTCGATCGTGCGGGTGTTCGGACATCCATCTCGGAAAATGCGCTCTTCGGAAGCGGCTCTCGCCCGCGAGCGCGGTCCGGGCCTAGTTTGAGAGGTGGAATGTCCGCGGTACGGAGGAGTTTCCATGACCGTCACGCCGTCCTCTGAGGCGCAGTCCCACCGGCCGACGGTGTTCGACACCCAGGAATGGCTCGACGCGTGGACACGGGCGACCATCGAGCGGCGACGTGTCATCCACCCGGGTCGGGCGCCGCGCTACCTGTTGGAATACTCGCCGTTCTGGCAGGGCCTCGAGAACGACACCGGCAGCGGCGTCGTCTGGGACCGGCCGGTACTCACTGTCGGCTCGATCTACTCCGTCTACGGCCCGGCATATCTGGCCGGTGACGAGTCGGCGGTGGCCGCCCTGGTCGACGAGACCCGCGAGCAGGCGCGAGACCTCGGTGCGGCCGGGGTCCTGGTGCTCAACCTGCCACCCGGTCCGGCCCGCCAGTGGGCCGCCGTCCGGCCGCCCGACGTCTTCGCCCGCCTGGACACCGCCTACTACAAGAACCCGGGCAGCGGACCGGACCCGGTGATGGGTGAGGTCAAGACGAGGAAGCGGACCGACTGGCGACGCCGCTGGCGCCGGGCCACCGAGAAGGGCGTCAAACTCGTCGAGGAGACGGGCCCTGACGCGGTGGCGCAGATCGACCGGGTTCTCGAGCTGACGAACGGCTCGTCGGTCAAGCACGGCTGGCCGGCGCTGTACGACAGCACCACCCTGGAGGCGGTGCTGTCCACGCCGTACGCCAGTCTGATCCGGGCCGTCTGGGAGGACCGGACGATCGGGGTGTCCGTGTCGCTTGAGCACGACCGCCGGCTCTACATCTGGGGCGCCGGCACCGACGCCAGCGTCTACCACGAGGTGAGCCCCTATCCGTTCATGCTGTACGAACTCCTCGCGCAGGGTGTGGAGCGCGGCTGGGACGTCATCGAGTTCGGCCGGGGCAACGACACGTTCAAGAAGCAGCACGGTTTCAAGGGCACCCACCTCTGGGGGCTGTGGTACGCGGCCGACCCGCAGGACGTCGACGTCTACCGCCCGCGGTTGACGACCGTGCACGAAGGCCTGCTGACAGTGGCCGGTTACGAGGGACTAGCGCAGCATCCATGACCACCGGCAGACGGACCGGGATCGCGGCGCTGCTGCTGTCCGCGGTGATGATGAACATCGCGTACACCATGCTGGTGCCCCTGGTGCCGGAGCTGACCGGGCGGTTCCAGATGTCCGCCCTGGAGATCGCCGCCGCGTTCAGCGGCTTCGCCGTGGCCAAGGCACTGACGCAGCCGATCGGCGGGATCCTGGTCGACCGCACGCCACGTCCGCAGGTGCTGGGTTTCCTGGGGATGAGCCTGACGGCAGCCGCAGTGCTCGGTCTGGCCTTCGCCGCCGCGGGCTGGCAGGTGCTGGCCTGGCGGCTCGCCTGGGGTGTGGCCGAGGGCCTCACCATGCCGGTGCTCTACCAGCTGGCCAGCTCGTTGGGAGCCCGTTCGCGCTACGGATCAGCCCGCGTGCTGGGCTGGTTCGGTGGCTGCTGCACGGCCGGCATGGTGCTCGGTCCCGCCGTGGTCGGTCTGCTGCACCCCGTACTCGGATTCACCGGGGTGTTCCTGGCCGGCGCGGTGGTGACCGCCGCCGGCGGAGTGCTGTTGCTCGGCCTCCGGACCGAGCCGGTGGAGGCCGAGCCGCCGGCCGCCGAGGCAGAGCGATGGAGCACGGGAGCCGTCCGCCCGCTGGTTCTCCTGGTGGCTCTCTTCGCGGTGCTCGACCTGATCAACAACGCGCTGTTCTCGGCGTTGGAACCGGTGGTCCCCCTGCACCTCGACACGTTCACGAGCAACGGGGTCGCCTACACCTCGGCGATCTACACGGCCGGGCTGGCGATGTTCATGGTCGTGGCCATGACCTGCGCCGGGTTCGTGGAGTCCCGGCCGTTGCTGGTGATCGCCGCGTACGCCCTCGGCGCCGAGGCGGTCGGTCTCGCCGCGGTCGGCCTGTTCGACGGCGTGGTGGCGATGGGTGCCGGCCTGCTGCTGTTCATGACGGCTCAGCCGGTGCTGTACCTGGTGACCCGGCAAGGGGTGAACCGCGTGCCGCGGCATCTGCTCGGGCGCGCCTTCGGGGCCTTCGGAATGGTGTCCGACACCGGAATGGTCGTGGGCCCGCTGCTGGGTGCTCTCGCCTACACCCAGCTCGGCATCTCCGCCTTCCTCGTCATGGCCGGCGTCGCCGCCGCGGCGGGACTGGGTGTCGCGCTGCTTCGGGTCGTCCGGAGCGATTTCGTGTCCGAGAAGAGCGTCGGGAGTCCTGCCGGCGGCGAGCCGGTGCGGGCGGAGCGATGACCCGCGCCGAGGGAGCGCGGACGGAACATCACATCGTGCCGGCATGAAGCAACATGGGAGATGACTGGTCGATCTCCGGCGGGCAGCATTGGCCTGACCAATCGCCGGGCCGACCAGGAGAGTGACGTGTCGACCGTTTCACCCAAGGTCATGGAGAACTACGCCTCGCAGGCCTTCCTCGGTAGCTACCTGTACACCGACTGGGGGGACGTCGTCCTGCCCGAGGCCCTGCCGGACCGCCGCCTCGCGCGGGCCGAGCCGCCGGTCGCGGGGCGTTTCGCCCGCGCGACGGCCGACCTCGTGGTGCAGTGGTGGCCGTCCGCGGAGCCGCCGGCCCGGGTCTTCGACGTCGGTGGCGGCACGGGCCGTTTCCTGTACGAGATGGCCCGCCGCGGCTTCGGCGACGAGGAGCGCGTGCTGTCGGAACCGGCCGACATGTTCAACGTGTGGGCGCGGCGCCTGCTGTGCGGCGAGCCGTTCGACGGCTGGTTCCCCATGCCACCGCGTGATTCCGAGCGGCCGGACTTCCGCCTCGTGGACGCCGCGGACATCCCGAAGCCGGACGACAAGGCCACCGTCTACCCGGTGCCGGCCGAACAGGTGCCCCGGGAGGCCGGCCACTTCGACCTCGTCAGCGTGCTCAACGTCGTCGACCGGGTGCCGGACCCACGCCAGGTCGTGTCGGCGGCGGCGCGGCTGCTGCGTCCGGGCGGCCTGCTCGTGCTCTCCAGCCCGCTGGCCTTCGAGAGCCAGTACACCGACGAGGCGAACTGGGTCAGCGACCTGCACGAGCTGGTGGACAGCGACGAGTGGTCGGAGGTCGGCCAGCACGAGGGCGTGCCCTACGAGTTCCTCTACTACGACCGGCACCTCACCCGCTACTACAGTCAGGTGCTCGCCGTCACCAAGCGGTGAGGCCGGCCGGAACGCACGGCAGCGCCCGGGCCGGCGGCCCCGTGCGGGGCCGCCGGCCCGGCCCTGTCACAGCACCCCGTTCGCCAGTCTCGTGACGACCTCGGTGATCACGTCGTTCGAGAGGGAGAAGGACACCCGCACGTACGGCCGCTCCGGCGGGTTGAGGTAGAACGCCTCGCCGGGCACCGTGCCGATGCGGGTCCTCTCCAGCAGGACCTCGGCTGCCTCCGTCCCGCTCGCCACTCCCATGGCGGAACAGTCGACCAGCAGGTAGTAGGCACCCTCGGGCTCGTTGGGCGACAGCCCGGCGGCCGTGAAGCCGGCCGCCAGGGCACGGCGCTTGCCGTCGTACGTGGCACGCAGGTCGCGGTAGTAGTCGTCACCCATCCGCAGCGCCCGCGCGCCGAACTCCTGCAACGGGGTGGCCGCGCATCCCACCAGCGCGTCGGCGGCGAGCCGCACCGTACTCATCAGGGGGGCCGGGCCGCAGACGTAGCCCAGCCGCCAGCCGGGGATGCTGAACGACTTCGACAGCGAGGAAATCGTCAGCGTCCGCTCGCCGAGGCCGCCGACGGTCGCCGGGGCGAGGTGCGGGTCGGAACCGAAGTAGATGTCCGCGTACACCTCGTCGCTGATGACGAGCAGGTCGTGTTCCTCGGCGACGGCCGAGACGATCATCAGCTCCGCCTCGGTGAACCGTCGCCCGCTCGGGTTGTTCGGCGTGCAGACGATCATCGCGCGGGTGTGTTCGGTGATGGCGGCCCGCAGGCCCTCCTCGGTGATCTCGAACGTCGGCGCGGCGAGCCGCACCGGTTCGGGGCGCAGGTTCAGCACCTTCAGCGCTGACAGGTGGTAGCTGTAGAAGGGCTCGAAGACGAGCACGCCGTCACCGGCGTCCAGCAGCGCCGTGAGCGTCGCCAGCAGACCGCCCGTCGCGCCGATCGTGGTCACGACCTCGGTGGACGGGTCCACGCTGAGCCCGCTGTGCCGCTTGAGGCGGTCGGCGACCGCGTCCCGGAAGACGCCCAGGCCCTCGGCGGGACTGTACGAGTGGTCCACCTTCCCGAAATCGCGGGCGCTCTCGACCAGCAACGACGGCGGCGGCGGCACCTGGCACAGCCCTTGCGCGAGGTTGATGGCATCGAGTTCCTGGCACCGCGCGGTCATCGCCCTGATCGAGGACTGCTGCATGCCGCGCATCCTCTTGCCGATCTTCGCCATGGTTGGTCTCCGAACTCCGGTAGCTGACGCTGCCGGCAGCGAGGGTGAACGGTTCAGCTGACCGCACGGCTCGTGGCGGGCGTCGCAGCGGCCGGCGCTGCTTCCATGATCGCCAGGCCGGCCTTCCGTTGTCTTCTCTCACGTTGCCGGCCCCGGCCACCACGCGACGAAGCGGCGCGACGGCACGCCGAACGGCGGATCCGCGCGAACGCCGCGCGGATCCGCCGACCGGACCGGAACTCAGGCGGGGACCTGGTCACCCCCGGCACGGGAGCCGTCCGGCGCCGTCGCCTCGGCCACCAGCGAGCCCGCGGCCGTCGTGTGCGAGCTGGCGAACAGCAGCGGATGGGCCGAACGGATGCCCTCCACCACGAGGTCGTAGGGGACGTCGTCGAACTCCCCCCGCATGAGCAGGAACTCCATGTGCTGCCGGCCCTGCTCGTCGAAGGGGTGGTACAGGCTGTCGGACAGCCCGTCGAAGTCCAGCGGCCTGATCTGGTAGAGCTTGCAGAGCATCTTGTTGAACACCGGAGTCGCCTTGACCCAGGTGCCGTTCAGGTGGACCGAGGTCAGGCTGTGGAAGCGGAAGATGTCGCCGCCGACGAGTTCCCGCAGCCGGGGCGAGGCCAGGTGGTTGCGGACGTCGCCGTAGACGATCCGGCTCGGCACGCCGACCGCGCGCAGCGCCGCCGCGTACAGGATCGACTTGTGTACGCAGAAACCGAAGCCGCGCTCGATCACCCCGCTGGCGGTGAGCCCACGGCGGGAGAGGTCCGCGCCGTACACCTCGTAGCGGATGCCGTCCCGCACGGCGTAGTACAACCGGACCGCCTTGTCGACGTCCGAGCCGCCCGCGTCGTCGCCGAGGGCATCTCGGACGAAGCCGCGCACCACGGGCGAGTCGTAGTCCAGGAACTCGGTGGCCCGTACCAGTGCCGGGTCGATGTCACTCATGTCGTGCGCCCCCCTGTCGAGCCGGCCGCCGGGGCGGTCCGACCCAGCCCCATCAGGGCCGCCACCCGCTGACGTTGGATCTCCGAGGTACCGGAGTAGATGGTTCCGGACACCGCGTTGCGCAGGTCCTTTTCCAGCCCGTACTCGGTGGTGTAGCCGTATCCGCCGAATACCTGCACGGCGGCGAGTGCGGACCGGACGTTGCTCTCACTGACGACCAGCTTGGCGATCGCCACATCGGTGGCGACGTTCTCCCCGGCGGCCATCCGCTCGGCGGTGTCGTAGAGCCACTTGCGGGAGGTCTCCAGGTCGATGCGCATGTCGACGATCCGGTTCGACACCGACTGGTAGGAACCGATCGCGGCCCCGAACTGGACGCGGGTGCGGGCGTACTCGACGCACCGCTCCAGGCGGTGCTGCATCTCGCCCAGCACCCCGGCGAAACCGCACAGGATCTCCCACCGCATCACCGCGTCGAGCACCAGCAGGCCCGCGCCGACCGATCCGACGACATGGTCGCGCGGCACCCGCACGTCGTCGAGGAACACCTCCGACAGCGGGGACGTGCGCAGCCCCATCTTGCCGATCGGCCCGCCGACGCTCAGTCCGGGCGAGTCCCGCCGGACCAGGAACGCGGTGACCGCTGTCGGGTTACCGGGGCGGCCGGTACGGGCGTAGACGACCACCAGGTCGGCGATCGGGCCGTTGCTGACGAACGCCTTGCTGCCGCGCAGCACGAAGTGGTCGTCCTGCGCGGTCGCGGTGGTGGCCATGTTGGTCACGTCGGAGCCGCCGGCCGGCTCGGTGATCGCGTGCGCGCCGATCATCGTGCCGGCGGCGATCTCCGGCAGGTACCGCTCCCGCAGCGCCGGAGAGCCGAAGCGCTGCAACGGGACTCCGGTGCTGACCAGGTGGGTGCAGGCGGAGAAGGTCAGCCCGGCGTCGCGGCAGACGTAACCGAGCCCTTCCAGGACGTACATCGTGGTCGGCAGGTCACGGCCGAGGCCGCCGTACGCCTCGGGAAAGGGCAGTCCGAACAACCCGGTCGCGCGGAGGCGCTTCCACCCGTCCCAGGAGAACTCGCCGCTGGCGTCCCGCTCCAGATGGTCCGCGCCGACCTGCCGTCCGACCTGCTCGGCCGCGTCGCGCAAAGCCCGCTGTTCGTCATTCCAGCGCATGCCCGGCCTCAGTACTGCGAGAATTCGACGGAGTCCAGGTTGTGTCGCTCCGTGCCGACGAGCGGCGGGTTGAAGATGCTGATCAGCTCGAGATCGGTGTCGGGCGCGGCGATCAGGAAGTGGGCGTCGTGCTCGTTCAACGCGTAGAGCACCCCGGGCCGCAGCTCCCAGGTCTGGGAGCCGTCCGCGGTCACCACCGAGCCCTGACCGCCGACGCACAAGCATGCCTCGAGATGGCGGCGGTACTCCAGCCGCGACTTGGTCCCTGCGCGTACGACCGTGTGGCACACAGTGAAGCCCATCTTGTCGGTCGTGAGCAGGTACCGGTAGCTGAGACCGTTGCCCCACTCCACGGGCTCGATCTCTTCCCTCGTGCGAACGATCATCAGTTTCAGTCCTCGTCCGGTCAGCCGATGGCGGCGTGGGTTCGGGCGGTGGTGACCAAGGCGGCCATGGCGTCGACCGACCGGAAGTTGTCCGGCGAGATGTCCAGGTCGTCCATGGGGATCCGGTAGTGCTCGCCGAGCCAGGCGATGAGCTGGAGCAGCCGCAGGCTGTCCACCACACCGGTGTCGAGCAGGTCGTAGCTGGAATCGAGTTCCTCGGGAGCGGTGCCCGGAAGGTACTCCGACACCACGTACCGGGTTATCTCGTCGGCGAGGCTCATATCAGCTCCCTCATCAGGTGGTCACAGACCCGACGGCGGTCGACCTTGCCGGTGGGTCCCACCGGCAGCGGTTCGGTGACCAGGCGGAAAATCTCGGGGATCGCCACCCGGGTGAGCCGGGCGGCGCAGTACGTGCGCAGGGCGAGGCCACTCGGGCCGTCGCCTCCGGTACGGACCACGGCGTACAGCCGGGTGCCGGCCGCCGGGTCGGGCAACGCGACGACGACCGCCTCGACGACCTGGTCGTGGGTCTGGATGACCCGCTCGATCTCCTCGAGGTTGACCCGTACGCCGCGGACCTTGACCTGGAAGTCGTTGCGACCGGCCAGGGTGAGCCGGCCGTCGGCGCCCCGGTGGACCAGATCCCCGGTGCGGTACCAGGTGCGCTCGCCCCGGTCGGTGACCCGGCGGAAGAACCGGTCCCCCGGGGCCTCGTCACCGAGGTAGGCGTCGGCCTGGAAGGGCGTGGCCACCACGAGCTCGCCCGTGCCGGGGCCGGTCAGCACCTGCCCCTGGTCGAGCAGTGCGACCTCCACCCCGGGGATGGGCCGGCCCAGGGGCAGCACGTCGTCCGTCGCGGCCTGTTCGGGGCCGAAAGTGTGCAGGAAGCTGTCGTTGGTCTCGGTGCACCCGTACACGTTGTGGAAGGTCGCCCGGGGGAACACGGCCGGCAGCGCGGCACGGACCCGGCGTGGGGTGTGGTCGCCGGTCAGCAGGACGTGCCGGACCTCTGGGAAGGCACTGCCGTCGCCCGCCTCGGTGAGCAGCCGGAACAACATCGGCACCGCCTGGACGACAGCCGGCCCGGCCTGCGCGAACAACTCCAGCAGGTAGCGAGGCTGGGCCGCCCGGGCCGGGTCGACCAGCACCACCTCGCCGCCGTGGCACAGGGTGGCCCACACGTCCAGCAGGCAGAGGTCGAAGTTGAGTGGCGCGTAGTTGAGCACCCGGGTGCCCGCGGTGACGCCGAACTGGCCGGCGGCCCAGTCGACGAACCGGCCCACGCCGGCGGCCGGCAGCGGGACGATCTTGGGCAGCCCGGTGGATCCGGAGGTCGTCAGCAGCAGACAGGTGCCCGGCGGGAGCGCGGGCGCCGTCCGGGCGACCGGGACCGGCCGGACCCGCAGGCCCCCGTCGTCGACCGCGAGGACCGCGGCGCACCCCGCCCGCTCGACGAGCGCGTCGAAGACCTGCGCACCCAGGTCGCTGGAGAGCAGCAGCACCGGCTGCCCGGCGGCGAGACAGGCCAGCACCGCCGCCACCGACTCCGGCGACTTGGTGGCGCGCACCGCCACCGGAGCCTCGCCCGTCGGCACGCCGGCCAGATGGGCGGACGCCTTCGCGGCCAGCTCGACCAACTCGGCGTAGCTGACCAGCCGGTCCCGCCAGCGCAACGCCGTCGCCGTGGGCGTCCGCTCAGCCTGCTCGTGGATGCGGGACGCGATGGAACCGTTCGACACCGCTTCCCCCTCTCGCATGTGCCGACCGGCAATCTCCCCCCGACCGACCCGACGCACCGATCTTCGAGTCCGCCGGGCAGATGTGCATCTTCCAAAATGCGCAGGGCCGCGGGTGCGCCGACGAGCCGCCCGACATCGGCGCGACATGCTGGTATTTCTTGACATCGATGGGATCCGTGCCCGGGGACACGGCGCCGGGTCGGCTGACCGGGCCGGGGCGGCACGGAGTCACCCGCGCTACGCGGGGCACGACGGCGCGGGGCACGACGGCGCGGGGTACGACGGCGCGGACCGCGATGCGCGTGCACGAACGGCCGCGAACGCCGACCCAGGACAGACACCGAGGAGCCGCCCCGCCGCTCGTCGCCGGCTCCCCACTCGCCGGGCGGACGGCGCGACGCCACGGTAGGTACCCGGCCGGGTCAGATATTCCTCATCGGTCACGAAGCCCGCGAGGCCACGACGAGACCGCGCGGCAGCGACGACGGACACGCGACCACGAAGCAGCACGTCGGTCGCGCTGCGCGGACATCATCGGCTCGGCCCCGTGCCGCACCACGAAGGCGGTCATCCGGCCAGGGCGGGACCATCATCCTCTCGACGCCCGTAGCGCTCGGCCGCGCGCGCCTTCGCCTTGGCGGCCTCGATCTCCCGGTCGCGGGGCGGCGCCTTCGTCACGAGGCTGTCGAGAAGGGTCCGGGTGGCCTCCGCCACGACGCGGACCGCCTCGGCGAACGCCTCCTCGTTTGCCGCCGACGGCCGAGTCGCGCCGCTGACCTTGCGAACATACTGAAGGGCAGCGGCTTCGATCTCGTCGTCGGTCGCGGGTGGTTCGAAGTTGTGAAGCACGCGAATGTTCCGGCACATGCCTCCACCATGCCAGGCCGGGGCGACAATCGGCAGGCTTCGCTCCGCTCACCGAGCGCGTACGTCGCGCGTTGGCCGCCGCGTGCCGCCCCAGCCGGCCGGTCGGCGTGGTCAGAGGCCGGCGGCGGCGTCGTACCGGCGCCGCAGGTCAGCCATCTCCGATTCGGGTAACGCCTCCCTGAGTGCCAGTTCCTCGTACTTGTCGGGGAACATCTCCCGTAGCCGGTCGACGAACCTGACGCCGGCGGTCGCCTCGACCACCTTGATGCCGGGAGGCCGGGTGGTCATGTCCATGATCACCGGGCCGACGAGTTTGACCGCCCCGTCCCAATGGCGCTTCTGTTCGGCGACGCCGCAGAGGTGGAAGCCGTAGACCGTCTGGACGTCGGCCAACGTGGCGGCCCCGGTGGGCTCGTGGCCGTAGACATGGACTCCGCAGACGACCGCCGGCACGGCCTGCTCTCCGGTTGGCACCTGTGGGGTGTGCCCGGCGTGCTGGTGCTGTGCCGGGTCCGCCTGTTCGAGGGTCGTACGCATCCGGGTCAGGATCTCCTGGCGGAGAACTGCCGGGTCCGTCTTCGGGGTGGTCGAGGTGACCACGGCGGCCGCGCCGAGCGACGCGGCCAGCAGGCACACCTCGATCCACACGAAGCGGCTTCGGTACCAGCCGCTGACGCTCACCCGGGAAATCATGCTCGTTCCTCACCTCGTCGCGGTTCCTGATGGTGGCGGAGGGCGCCGGCGGTGGGGTGGTGCGGCACGCGCCACCCCACCGCAGACGCTGTTACCGAGCGGTGCAGGTGAGGTTGGGTGTGGAGTTGGTGCCGTTCCAGGAGGCGTTGAAGCCGAAGCTGGTGGTGGCGTTGGCGCTCAGGGAGCCGTTGTAGGCGACGTTCGACGCGGAGACCGACGAGCCGCTCGACGTGACCGTCGCGTTCCAGGAGTTGGTGATGCTCTGGCCGTTGGGCCACGTCCACGCCACCGTCCATCCGGAGATGGCGGCGTTGCCGGCCCGGACGGTGACTTCGGCGCCGAATCCACCGGACCACTCGTTCGTCTTGCGGAAGGTGGCGGTGCAGGCACCGTTCCCGGCCGGCGGCGGGGTCGTGGGCGGCGGAGTCGTCGGCGGCGGGGTGGTGGGCGGCGGCGTGGTGGGCGGCGGGGTCGTCGGCGGCGGGTTGCCGCCGCCACCGAAGATCACGTCACTGCAGAGGTAGTACGGCTGGTCGAGGTGGGACGCCTGCCAGATGGTGTAGACGACGTGCCGCCCGGTGCGGTTGCCCGCGTTCACCTGCGCCTCGTAGAGCCCGGTGGTCGGGTAGCTGCCGGTGCGCAGCACCAGTTCGAGGCTGTTCCAGGTGAGGGGCTGAGTGGTCGGGTCGAAACCCTGCTTGGTGATGTAGATCAACATGTAGTCGGCACCGTGCTTGGCACCGTCGGTCAGCGTCAGCGTGAAGTTGTTCGGCATCGGCTTCGCGGTCCACGCGCCGACCGCGTCGAGCGAGGCGTACAGGCCGTTCTGGGTGCGACCACCGCTGCACAGCTGCCCGTCCGGCACCGCGGCCTGGTGATTACCGCCGACGTTCTCGCGGTACAGGCCGTTCCAGTTCCACATCGTGTTCGGGTTGGCCTGCCACGCCTGCCAGCACATCGGGTCGGTCTGCGCCATCGTGGGGTTGAGGTGGTCGGCACCCCAGCGCTCGTAACATCCGTAGTTGCGTGACGGCGGGTTGGTGACCGATCCGTGCGCCGAGGCCGGACCGGCCTGGTTGACCACGACCATCGTGAACGAGGCGACGAGAACTGCGACCGCGGCCAGTCCCAGACGGCGTGCTGTCCGTGAGATTCTCATGATGCTCCAGTGGATGCGCCGACGCCCAGTGGCCCTCGCTGGGTGCCCACCCCGGAGAAGGACGCCGATCGATTCAAGCCGCCCACCAGGTGGACGGCACTGCTGCCCAGCAGCGCTTGGCGACTCCCAGCCACGATCTTAGTAAAGACAGCCGTCAATGTAAATCGATACCGACGTATCGGTCAGACCGCGAGGGCCGCGCGCACCTCCCGCTCCGCCGTCACTCCCCCGTCGCCGTGCGAGGTGACCCGGCCGGATTCGAGGACGTGGTAGCGGTTCGCCACCCGCAGCGCGAACCCGAGGTGCTGCTCGACGAGCAGCGCGCTGAAGCCGGACTGCCGGGTCAGCTCGACGATCCGCTCCTGGATCTCGGCGACCACCGACGGCTGGATGCCCTCGGTCGGCTCGTCGAGCATGAGCAGCCGCGGCCGGGTGATCAACGCGCGGGCGATGGCGAGTTGCTGACGCTGACCACCGGAGAGCAGCCCGGCGCGCCGCCGCAGCAGCGGACGCAGCGCCGGGAACAGGTCCAGCACCTCCGCTGTCGCCTCCGCGCCGTCGCGCCGGCCGTCGGCGACGAGGCGCAGGTTCTCCGCCGCCGTCAGGTGCGGGAAGCACTGCTGGCCCTGCGGGACGTACGCCATGCCGCGCGCCACCCGCTCGTGCGGCGCGAGACGGGTGACGTCCTCGCCGTCCAGCTCGACGGTGCCGGCGGTCGGGCGCAGCAGGCCTGCCGCGACCCGCAACAGGGTGCTCTTGCCGGCGCCGTTGTGCCCGAGCACCGCGGCCACCCCGTCGGGCGGGACGGCGAGGTCCACGCCGTGCAGCACCCGGGAACGCCCGTATCCGGCGTGCACCCCACGCAGGGTCAGCATCATGCCTCCAGACCGCTGGGGACCGACCCGGCATCGACCGGGTGGCCGAGGTAGACCTCCTGCACGCGCGGGTCCGCCTGGACCTGCGCCACAGTGCCCTCGCTGAGCACCCTCCCCGCGTGCAGCACTGTGACGCTGCGCGCGAAGCGACGCAGGAAGTCCATGTCGTGCTCGATCACCACCACCGTGCGATCCCGGCTCACCGTCTCCAGCAGGGCGCCCGTGGCGTCGCGCTCCTCGTGGCTCATCCCGGCGACCGGCTCGTCGAGCAACAGCAGCCGCGCGTCCTGCACCAGCAGCATGCCGATCTCCAACCACTGTTTCTGGCCGTGCGCGAGCGTGCCGGCGAGCTGGTCGGCGCGGCCGGTCAACCCGATGGTCTCCAGCGCGGCCGCCACCTCGTCGGGGATCCCCCGCCGACGCCGGGCCAGGGTGGCCCAGCCGCGGCGGGCGCCCGCAGCGATGTCGAGGTTCTGCACGACCGACAGCTCCTCGAAGATCGTCGACGTCTGGAACGTCCGGCCGATGCCGAGCCGGCTGATCCGGTGCACCGGGCGACCCAGCAGCTCCTGGTCGCCGAAGCGCACCGAGCCGGTGGCCCGCACCAGACCGGTGATCGCGTCGACCACTGTGGTCTTGCCGGCGCCGTTCGGCCCGATCAGGAACCGGATGTCACCGGCGGGAACCTCCAGCGAGACGCCCTCGACGGCGGTGAAGCCGTCGAAGCTGACCCGCACGTCACGGACGGACAGCCCGTCCAGCCGGTCGTCGCTCATCGGTGCGCCTCCGCCCGCTCGGCGCGGCGGCGGGCCAGCGCCCACAGCGACGCCAGGCCGCCGGGAAGGAACGCCACCACCACCACGAAGAGCAGACCCTGCAGGTACGTCCAGGTGCCCGGGAAACGTTCGGACAGGGCGGTACGCGCCCAGGCGACCGCCACCGCGCCGAGCACCGGCCCGAGCAGCGTGGCCCGGCCGCCCACCGCCACACCGATGACGAACTCGATCGACGGGACGATGCCGATGAGGGCGGGCGAGATGATGCCCACCGCCGGCACGAACAGTGCCCCGGCGAGGCCCGCCATACCCGCCGCCACCACGTACGCGACGAGCTTGACCGACGCCGGGTCGTAGCCGAGGAAACGGACCCGCTCCTCGCTGTCACGTACCGCCACGAGCAGTTCCCCGTAGCGGCTGTGGATGAGCTGGCGGGCCAGCGCGAGCAGCGCGAGCAGGACGCCGGCGATGATGAAGTAGACCATCCGCTGGTTGACCGGGTCGTCCAGGTCGTAGCCGAAGAAGCCCTGGATGTCGGTGAGCCCGTTGGTGCCACCAGTGGTCCCCTGCTGGCCGATCAGCAGGATCACCATGGCGGCGGCGAGAGCCTGGCTGAGGATCGCGAAGTACGCGCCCCGCACCCGGCGGCGGAACACCAGTGAGCCGAGCCCGAAGGCGACTGCCATCGGCAGCAGAACCGTGGCCGGCAGCGCGAACCACGGGCTGGCGAACGGCCGCCACCAGACTGGCAGTTCGTCGAGCTGCCCGTACAGCTGCATGAAGTCGGGCATCCCACCGGGACCCGCGTCGGCGAGCTTGAGGTGCATGGCCATCGCGTAGCCGCCCAGGCCGAAGAAGACGCCCTGGCCGAGGGTGAGCATGCCGCCGCGCCCCCAGGCGATGCCGATGCCGACGGCCACCATGGCGACGCAGAGGTACTTGGCGAGCAGGGCCAGCCGGAAGTCCGACAGCGCCAGCGGCGCGACGGCGAACAGCAGCGCCGCGCCGAACGCGAACCCCGCCGCCGCACGCAGCCGGGACCGGCCACCCGGCCGGCTCGGAGGCGCGATGCCGGCCGGGGCCGGTGCGCCGGCGGTGCTCGGCGGCGCGGGTGTCACGGCGGTCATGCGAGGCTCCTGGTCCGCAGGGTGAACAGGCCCTGTGGCCGCCACTGGAGGAACGCGACGATCGCCACGAAGACGATCACCTTGGCGACGCTGAGGGTCGTGAGGTACTCCCCGGTGGCCTGGAGGACCCCGAGGGCGAAGGCGACGATCACGCTGCCCTTCAGCTGACCGATCCCGCCGACCACGACGACCAGGAAGGCGTCGATGATCAGGTTGGTGCCCATGGTCGGGCCGATCGGGCCGAGAAGGGTGAGCGCCACCCCGGCGAGCCCGGCCAGGCCCGAGCCGAGGAAGAAGGTCGTCCGGTCGACCCGGGCGGTGGGGACGCCGGACACCGCGGCGAGGTCGCGGTTCTGCACCACCGCGCGGATCCGACGCCCGAGCGGGGTGAGCCGCAGCGCCAGGGTGAGGGCGGCGACCGCGGCCAGGGCCAGGGCCAGGATGAACAGCCGGTTGTTGGCGACCGTCAGCCCGCCGGGCACCGCCACGTTGCCGGTGAGCAGGTCCGGCGCGCGGGTCTGCACGTTCGGACTGCCGAAGATGTCCCGGGCGAGCTGTTGCAGCATCAGGGACACGCCCCAGGTGACCAGCAGGGTGTCCAGCGGACGGGCGTAGAGCCGGCGGATCAGCAGGATCTCCAGCAGCACCCCCATCGTGCCGGCGACCGCGAACGCCACCGGCAGCGCGACCAGCAGCGACAGGCCGGCGCCGGTGATGCTCTGTTGCAGCACGTACGTGGTGTAGGCGCCGGCCATGATGAACTCGCCGTGCGCCATGTTGATGACGTTCATCTGGCCGAAGGTCAGCGCCAGCCCGAGCGCGATGAGCAGCAGCACCGCGCCGATGCTGATGCCGGTGAAGAGTTGACCGAAGAGGACTGTCACGGTGGGTACTCCCGTACTGCTGGTCGAGGGACCCGGGCGGGGCGCGGCGTCGCGGTGCCCGCCCGGGGCCGGCGTCGTCAGCTCAGGCCGCTCGCCCACGGATAGGTCTTGAGGTACGGGTCCGGCGCGATCGGCTTGCCGGAGTTCCACACCTCGCTGATCAGGCCGTCCGCGCCGACCTTGCCGATGCGGGCGGTCTTGGCGATGTGCTGGGTCTTGCCGTCGACGGTGACCAGGCCCTCCGGCGCGTCGAAGGTGATTCCGTCGGAGGCGCCGCGGACCTTCTCGACGTCGAACGCGCCGGCCTTCTCGACCATCGCCTTCCACAGGTAGACGCTGACGTAGGCGGCCTCCATCGGGTCGCTCGTCGGCTTGTCCGCGCCGTACTTCGCCTTGTACGCGGCCACGAACTTGCCGTTCGCCGTGCCGGGCGTGGTCTGGTAGTAGTTCCAGGCGGTCAGCTGACCCTCCAGGTACTGGGTGCCGATGCTCTTGACCTCCTCCTCGGCGATGGACACCGACACCACAGGCATCGCGGCGGCGGTCAGCCCGGCCGACTTGTACTCCTTGAAGAACGCCACGTTGCTGTCGCCGTTCAGGGTGTTGAAGACCGCCTTCGCGCCGGATGACTTGACCTTGTTGACGATCGTGCCGAATTCGGTGGACCCGAGCGGCGCGTAATCCTCGCCGACCACCGTCATGCCGTTCGCCGCCGCGTACGCCTTGATGATTTTGTTCGCCGTTCGCGGGAAGACGTAGTCGCTGCCGACCAGGTAGACCGATTTCGTTCCCTGAGCCTTGAGATAGTCGAGCCCGGGAACGATCTGCTGGTTGGTCGTCGCGCCCGTGTAGAAGATGTAGGGCGACTGTTCCAGCCCCTCGTACTGCACCGGGTAGAACAGCAGCGCCTTGTTCTTCTCGAACACCGGCTTGACCGCCTTGCGGCTGGCCGACGTCCAGCAGCCGAAAACGGCTGCGACCCGGTCCTCGGAGATGAGCTTCTCGGCCTTCTCCGCGAAGGTGGGCCAGTCCGAGGCGCCGTCCTCCCCGACCGGCTGGATCTTCTTGCCGAGCACGCCGCCGGCCGCGTTGATCTCCTCGACGGCGAGCATGATGGAGTCGCGGACGGTGACCTCGCTAATCGCCATGGTGCCGGAGAGCGAGTTGAGCAGGCCCACCTTGACGGTGTCGCCGGAGACGTCGGCGGTGACGCCGGCCGCGCCGCCCGCGTCACTGGTCTTGCTGCCGCACGCGGTCATGGCCGCCGCGGCGACGAGGGTCATGGCACCCGCCAGGATGCGGCGGCCCCGAAGAAGTGGCATCTAGTCTCCCTGCGGTGCACTCAAGTAGCGAAAGGACGGTCGGTGCGGTCCGGTGGAGTTGGCGATGCCGAGGTCGACGGGTGGACGTCGCCTGTGGTCATCGCATCGGATACGGGCACGCAAAGCGTTGACCGGCATGATTGCGCGGAGGTTTCCCAGTCCTTAATTGACTGTTTCCCGGGCACCCGGAGAGAACGCGTGCGAGAACGGCTGACACCGCCCCACGGGAAACGGTGTCAGCCGTGATTATTTCGCCGAAGAATTGCGCCACCACAATGGCCGGCGGACAGATTCCGCCGACGGTGGACAGGCATTCGCGGTATCCGCCCCGGAGGTAGATACTTCACGCAGGAAGCATCTTAGGGCCGGGCCGGGTGGACGTGTCAAGGGTCGATACCTGACGGTCAGATCTGGGCGAGCACTGTGAAGTCGAGACCGTCGGCCTCGGCGAGGTAGATCCGCTGGCGCACGTGCCGTCGACGCAGCTCCAGCCGACCTCGCGGCCCGTGGTACGCCACCGTGTCGGCAGCCGTCTCGATCGCCCGTACGTCGAGGGTGCGGGCCTGCCCGATCAGGGCGGCGAGCAGCATCACGCCCTCGTAGCAGGACTCCCCCAGGCTGCCCAGCGGCGGCGCCTCCACCCCGAACCGGCGGGCGAACTCGCCGTGGAAGTCGAGGTTCTCCTGCGTCACGAGGCCGGCGAAGAAACCCGCCGTGCTGTAGAGCCGCCGCGTCGCGCCCGCCCCGCTGGCCAGCAGCATGTTCTCGTCCATCAGGGTACTGAGCCGCAGGCAGCGCTGGTCCATCGCGGCACGCGCGAACGCCCTGTTGAACCGCACCGCGTCCGCGCCGACGAGCAGCATCACCACGGCGTCGGCCGCGCTGCGCTCGATCCGGCGCAACACGTCGTCGAAGTCGTGCGTCTCCAACGGCAGGAACGCCTGCCCCACCACGCGGCCACCGCCGCGCAGCGCGTACCGCTGGGCCGCCCGCGCGGTACGCCGGGGCCACACGTAGTCGTTGCCGACCACGAACCAGCGGCGCACGCCCTGCTCCCCCGCGAGCAGCCGCATCGCGGGCCACAGCTGGGCGTCCGGCGTCTCGCTGGTCAGATAGACCCCCTCGGTACGCTCACCGCCCTCGTACAGTGCGGTGTAGACGTACGGCACGCGGTGCGCGACCCGGGGCGCGAGCGCCTGCCGCACCGAGGAGATGTGCCAACCGGTCACGCCCTGCACGGCGCCCACCGACACCAGCGCCTCCACCTGGGCGGCCACCTCGGCCGGCGGGGCCCCACCGTCGACCGGCACCAGCCGCACCTCGCGGCCCAGCACCCCGCCGGCGGCGTTTATCTCCTCGACCGCGAGCTGGGCGCAGAGTTCGCAGGTCGGGCCGAACATCCCCGCCGGCCCGCGCATCGGGTAGACCAGCGCGATGCTGACCACGGCCCGATCGACGGTGAGCCACGGCGGTGCCGGCGCGGACATGAGCCCATGATTGCCCGGCCGACGTGGGAAAACCATAGCTCTCCACGGACCGGGACGAGTCGCTACCATGGCAGGGCCACCGGCCCAGGGAGTCCCATGTCAGACGTGCCCGGGGCGCCAGCCGATCTGCTGCGCTCGCTCACCCGTGCCGAACGGCTGCTCTCCCGCCGGCTGGCCGCCGTTCTGGCCGACGACGACCTGACCGCCGAGGCGTGGCGGGTGCTCTGCCTGCTGGCCGACGGTCAGGGCCATCCGATGAGCGAGGTGTCCGCCGAGGCGTCGTTGCCGCCGGGGACCCTCACCAAGCTGGTCGACCAGCTCGTCGACCGTAACCTGGTGTTCCGGCGGATCGACCCGCTGGACCGCCGGCGTATCCGGGCCTACCTGACCGCCCGGGGCCGCCGCGAGCACGCCCGCCTCGACGAGCGGGTCCGGGCCAGCCTCGCCGAGGCGGGCGTACCGGCCGACACCGCCCTGCTCGACCACCTCACCGACCTGATCGCCCGGCTCGACCCGGCCGGTCGCCGCGACGACGCCGAGGCGGCCGGCCTTCGCCGTTGACCCCCGCCTCACTCCACCTCGGTGAGCAGCGGCTTACCTTCGAGGTGGGCGCGCAGCGTGTGCGCGTCGGCAGCGGTGGCGGTCCACAGTGTTGCCGGGCCACCCGCCAGGGGCAGCCGGGCGACGGTGCCCTCGACCGTCGCGGGATCGTGGGGCAGCGACGGGTCCACCACCAGCAGCGACCCGGTGGCCGACGCGCCGCCGAGCACCGCGGGGCCGGCCCAGCCGGGCGCGCCCGGTCCCACTGCGAGCGACTGACGCAGCAGCGGCCGGCCGTCGTAGTCGACCCGGGTGTGGACGACCGCGCCGCCCGGCGCCTCGCCGTACCGGCCGCAGATCACCTCGTCGCGCCAGGTCAGCCTCGCCCCCGCGGCCAGCTCCACCTGGGACTCGGCGAGGTGGGCGCAGCCGGCGGCCGCGACCAGTTGCTCGGGCAGCCAGTGCAGTACGCCGCCGTCGCGCACCACGGCGCGGACCGCCATCCGCGACACGACGCCGGGCCGGCCGGGCAGGGCGACCGAGGCGGCGACGGTGTGCAGCCGTACTGCCGCCCCCGGTCCCACGTCGATCTCCAGCCGCAGGTCGTCGCCGGCGAGCGGGCCGGCCGCACCGCCGACGACGTACACGGTCACGCCACGACCGCCGCCGGGCGTCTGCCGCAGCAGCAGCGGCGTCTCACCGCGCAGCTCGGCGAGGACCGTGCCGCCCCGGCCGTCGGCCCGGGCCACCAGCCGGGCGTACGCGCGCATCAGGCCGGGCCGACCCGCGCGGCGGTCGGGTGCACTGCCGCGTGGTGGGCGAGTTCGTGGCGGACCCAGTCGGCGACCCGCCCCGCCGTCGGGTCGCCGACGATCGACAGGAACACGGTCGGCAGGTCGCCGCGCCGGGCCCGCGCGTCCCGGTCCATGACGGCCAGGTCCGCGCCCACCATCGGGGCCAGGTCGGTCTTGTTGATCACGAGCAGGTCGGCGGACGTCACCCCCGGTCCGCCCTTGCGCGGCACCTTGTCCCCGCCGGCCACGTCGACCACGAATATCTGCCGGTCCACCAGGCCCCGGCTGAACGTGGCGGTCAGGTTGTCCCCGCCGCTCTCGACCAGCACCAGGTCCAGCGGGCCGACCGCCTCGGCCAGCTCGTCCACGGCGTCGAGGTTGGCCCCGATGTCGTCCCGGATGGCGGTGTGCGGGCAGCAACCGGTCTCCACGGCGCGGATCCGGGCCGGGTCCAGCACGCCGGCCCGCTTGAGGAAGTCGGCGTCCTCGGTCGTGTAGATGTCGTTTGTGACCACGCCGAGTCGCAGCTCGCCGGCGAACGCCCGGCACAGGGCCGCCACCAGGGCGGTCTTGCCGGATCCGACCGGCCCGCCGATGCCGACGCGCAGCGCCCGGCCGGCTCGCGCCAGCGGCGGATGCGGGTCCACCCCCGGTTCGGGGTGGGTGTGCGGAACGGTCTCGTCGTGCGGGGCAGGATGCTGGCCGGCAGTGGGCGCAGCGGTCGGCACAGCGGTGTCAGGACGCAAAGAGACGCACCTCCCAGGTGGCATGAGCTTCGGCATGGATGTCGGCGAGGGGCGCGGCTGCCGCGGGCAGCCGCTCGGGCGGGTCGTCGGCGGCCCGGGCCGCCGCGGCGGCGGTGCCGTCGCACAGGCCGGCGAGACCGACCAGCAGGGCCTGGACCCGGTACGGGTCGAGGCCGAGCAGGCGTACGGCCGCACTGGCCGCACCGGTCACCGTCCCGTGCACGGCGACAGTGGCGGTCTCGGCGCGGCTCAGGCCGGCGGCGGCGCAGAGCAGCCCGAGCACCAACGGCTGGTGCGCTCCGCCAGGTGTGGAGGGCAGGTCGTCGAAGGACGCCTCCGGCCAGACGGCCCGGCCCGCGCGCAGCAGAGCCCGTCCCTGGCGACGGGACACGGTGCGCAGCGCCGGTGCCGCCGTCCGGGCGTCCAGCTCCGCGTCGAGCAACACCAGCGCGGAACCGCGTACGGCGGAACCGGCCGACGTCACCGCCCGGTGCGCCGCCGCCGCGAACGCCGCGCCGACCAGCCCGGCGGTGGCCAGCCGGCCGGCCAGGAACGCCTCCAACGTGGCCAGGTCGGTGACCCGGCCGGCGGCGACGGCGGCCTCCAGGCCACCGGAGTGGGCGTGCGCGCCGGCCGGGAATCGACCGTCGGCCAGCAGCAGGAGCAGACTCGACGTCGCCATCAGAACAGGAAGTACCGCTGGGCCATCGGCAGGCGTGGCACCGGTTCCGGCTCCACCACCTGACCGTCGATCCGCACGGTGAAGGTGTCCGGGTCCACCTCGATCCGGGGCATCGCGTCGTTCTCCGGCAGGTCGGCCTTGCCCCGCGAGCGCACGTCCGCCACGGGCACCACCCGCCGCCGCACGTCGAGGCGCAACCCGGCGTCGAGGGCGGCCGGCGCGACGAACGCCAGGCTGGTGGCAGACGCCGCGGCGCCGTACGCCCCGAACATCGGGCGCGGCAGCACCGGCTGCGGCGTCGGGATGGACGCGTTGGCGTCACCCATCTGGGCGTACGCGATCATGCCGCCCTTGAGCACCAGGTGCGGGCGTACGCCGAAGAACGCCGGATCCCACAGCACCAGGTCGGCCAGCTTGCCCGGCTCGACCGAGCCGATCTCCCGGTCCAGTCCGTTCGCCATCGCCGCGCAGATGGTGTACTTCGCCACGTACCGGCGGGCCCGGTGGTTGTCGGCCGCGCCGTCGCCCGGCAGCGCGCCGACCCGCTCCTTCATGACGTGCGCGCTCTGCCAGGTTCGCAGGATCACCTCGCCCACGCGGCCCATCGCCTGGGCGTCGGAGCCGATGATGGAGATCGCGCCGAGGTCGTGCAGCAGGTCCTCGGCGGCCATCGTGGACGGCCGGATGCGGCTCTCCGCGAAGGCCAGGTCCTCCGGCACGGACGGGTTGAGATGGTGGCAGACCATCAGCATGTCCAGGTGCTCGGCGAGGGTGTTGGCGGTGTACGGCCGGGTCGGGTTGGTCGACGACGGCAGCACGTTGGGCTCGCCGGCCACCGTGATGATGTCCGGCGCGTGCCCGCCTCCCGCGCCCTCGGTGTGGTACGAGTGGATGGCCCGGCCGGCGATCGCCCGCAGCGTGTCGGCCACGAAGCCGGCCTCGTTGAGGGTGTCGGTGTGGATGGACACCTGCACCCCGGAGGCGTCCGCCACCCGCAGGCAGGCGTCGATCGCCGCCGGTGTGGTGCCCCAGTCCTCGTGCAGCTTGAAACCGCCCGCGCCGGCGCGCAACTGCTCCCACAGCGCCTCCGGAGAGACGGTGTTGCCCTTGCCGAGCAGCAGCACGTTTACCGGCAGCGTGTCCAGCGCCTCGTGCATGCGGGCCAGGTGCCAGGCGTTCGGGGTGACAGTCGTCGCCCGGGTGCCCTCGGCGGGGCCGGTGCCGCCGCCGACGAGTGTGGTGACGCCGCTGGCCAGCGCCTCGGTGACGATCTCCGGGCAGATGAAGTGCACGTGGGTGTCGACGGCGCCCGCCGTGAGGATCCGGCCGTTGCCGGCGATGACCTCGGTGGCCGGGCCGATGACCAGCTCGGGGTGGACGCCGGGCATGGTGTCCGGGTTGCCGGCCCGGCCCAGCGCCACGATCCGCCCGTCGCGCAGACCCACGTCGGCCTTGACCACGCCCCAGTGGTCGAGCACCACCGCGCCGGTGACGACGGTGTCGAGGGCGCCCGCCGCGCGGGTGGCCCGCGACTGGCCCATCGACTCGCGGATCACCTTCCCGCCGCCGAAGACCGCCTCGTCGCCGCCCACGCAGTGGTCGGTCTCCACCTCGATCAGGAGGCTCGTGTCGGCCAGCCGGATGCGGTCGCCGGTGGTCGGCCCGTACAGGTCGATGTAGCGGTCCCGCCGTACGGCGCTCACCGCGCCGGCCCGTCGGTCGTCGGCGCTTCCGTTCCCGGGGCGGTCGGTGGCGCCTCGTCCAGCGATCCGGCGCACTCGCCGCGGAGACCGGGCACGACGCGTGCGCCGCCGAGCGGGACCAGCTCGACGGTGCGGCTCACCCCCGGCTCGAACCGGACCGAGGTACCCGCCGCAACGGCGAGACGCTGACCCCAGGCGACGTTCCGGTCGAACATCAGGGCCGGGTTGGCCTCGGCGAAGTGGTAGTGCGAGCCGACCTGCACCGGACGGTCGGCGGTGTTTACCACGACCACTGTGGTCACCGGCCGACCCACGTTGATCTCGACCGGGCCGGCCGCCGGCAGGATCTCCCCCGGGATCACGGGATCGGGTGGTGCACCGTCACGAGCTTGGTACCGTCCGGGAAAGTCGCCTCCACCTGCACCTCCCTCAGCATCTCGGGGATGCCGTCCTGGACGTCCTCGCGGCCGAGCACCGTCCGGCCGGCGGACATGAGGTCGACCACCGACCGTCCGTCGCGGGCCCCTTCCAGCAGGAAGGCGACGATGATCGCGACGGCCTCGGGATAGTTGAGTCGCAGGCCGCGCTCGCGGCGGCGGCGAGCGACGTCGGCCGCGACGTGGACGAGCAGGCGGTCCTGCTCGTGCGGGCTGAGGAACACGGGATTCTCCGGTGGGGATCGGCGTGGCCCGCTCGCCGTCGGCTCCGCGCGGAGCCACACCGGGCAGCACCACCCGGAGTACGAGCTGGGAGTCACACGACCGCCGCGACGCCGCCGACGGGGTGGCCCGGGACTCCACCGTCCCGGCCCGCGCGACGAGCACCCGGCGGTGTCGGTCGGATGCGGACCGCACCGCCCACCGCTTGAGCAGACCGTAGAGGATCGTCACCGGCGGGGGCAACAGGTTCTGGCACGTTCGCGCCGTCAGCTGCCGCACCTACGGCTTGAACGTGGGACGGTTCGGAAGCCCCCCGAGCGGCTCCCGAACCGTCCCGGCCGCCGGCTGCTCAGCCCGCGCTTTCGGCGTCAGGACGTGTGAACAAAGCCGCTGGTCGCATAGTCGCCAGCGTCGCATTGTGCCGTCGACGTGGGTCCGTACGACGTCCACGGTGCGGTGTAAGCCCGCCCGAACGCGGTGTACGACACCCCAGCGCTCACGTCCCAGCATGTCAGCCAGACGCTGTAGGCCGCGGAGGGGTACAACGAGCTACGCGTGCAACTCGCGCTGAGGTACGTCCAGGGGTTCAAATCCCTCAAGGTACGGCAGCTCGTCGAGAGCAGCGCCATATCGCTGCTGATCGTGGTAATGCTGCTGGTCCGGGTCGCCGGCTCGGTAGTTGCGGCCTCCGCACCAACGCCACGTTGGTCCGCCTGAGCTGGAGCTGCCAGGGCGGTCGCCATTGCCGCCAGCGCCACGCAGATCACGGTCATACGTCTTACGGATCGCACCATGGTTCTTCCTTCCGGTGGTTTTTCTTACCGACCGGGCACAGATGTTCGCGGTGGACTGTGCGCTCAATCGTCCTGCGATCCAGACGGTCACAGTCCGGCGGAATGCCGATCGCATTCTGCTTCCCTGCCCTCGTCATCACCGTAGAAGCCGCGGTGGTCGTCGCCCAGAGCCAATTCGCCGGCACCTTGACGGTGCCACTTAGGATCTCGGAACGTGGATGTGGCCGTGCGGCTGGACCGGAACGGGATCCTGGCGGGGCAGATCTACCGGCAGCTACGCGATGCTGTCCTGGACGGGCGGCTTCGCCCGGACGAGGCGCTGCCCTCCAGCCGGGATCTGGCCGAGCAGCTCCAGGTTTCGCGCAACACCGTGACGACCGCCTATGAGCGGCTGGTGGCCGAGGGCTATCTGACCGGGCGGCCGGGCTCCGGAACGTTCGTCAACGCCCTGCCCCTCGCAGAGCCGACCGCGCCCATGCTGCCGTCCGGACCTCTCACGCCGCGCGCCGTGTGGCCGTCGATCCCGGTGCCGCCCGATTTCGGCGACGCACCGGAGTTCGACTTCCGGGTCGGTGCGCCCGATACGCGGTTGTTCCCGTACGCGGCCTGGCGCCGGCTCCTGGGCAACCAGTTCCGGCCGACGGCCGTCGGCACCGGGATGCCTGTCGAGCCGGCCGGCCACTTCCGACTGCGTACCCTCATCGCCCGTCATCTGGGCACGGCCCGGAGCATCAGGGCGAATCCGCGGGATGTGCTGATGACCTGCGGCGTGCAGCAGGCGCTCGACCTGGTCGGGCGGGTGCTGCTCGAACCTGGCGCCACGGCGGCGATCGAGAATCCCGGCTATGAACCTGCGAAACTCGTATGGGAAGCCCAGGGCGTCCGGGTCACCGGCGTCCCGGTCGACGAGGAGGGCCTGATCGTCGACGCGCTGCCCGCGAACGCTCGGCTCGTCTATGTGACGCCGTCCCACCAGTACCCGACCGGCGTGGCGCTGTCGCTGCGGCGGCGCGTCGAGCTGCTCGCGTGGGCCCGGCGGCATGACGCGGCCATCGTCGAGGACGACTACGACAGCGAGTTCCGCTACACCAGACAGCAGCTGGAACCATTGCACAGCCTCGACCGCAGCGGCCGGGTCCTCTACGTCGGATCGTTCTCCAAGGTTCTGCTGCCCACGCTGCGACTGGGTTTCCTGATCCATCCGCCGTCGCTACGCCACGCCCTGCACGCCGCCAAATTCGTCACCGACTGGCACACCAACCTGCCCCTGCAGGCTGCCATGGCGGATTTCCTCGAGCAGGGCATGTTCACGCGGCACCTGCGGCGGGTCCGCCGGGTGTACCGGCAGCGCCACGAACGCATCGCGGCTGCGCTCGCCGGCCCGCTGTCGGCGTACCTCAGGGTCGTGCCGTCGGCGGCCGGCCTGCACCTGAGCGCGATGGTGCGGGGAGCCACCGCCGCCGATGCGCTCGTCCGGGCCCGGACTGCCGGCGTCGTCGTGGCGAGCTTTCCGGAAATCGCCGCCGCGGCACCCGATCCGCCGGGAGTGATCTTCGGGTACGGCATGATCGACGCGCACCGCATCGACGAAGGGATGGCCCGACTACATCACTGTTTGGCCGCCGGCTAGACCGCCGGCCGCGACCTCGCCCAGGCACAGGCACAGGTGTGACGCCGAGGCAGGCCCGATTGCGGGGTCGGTGACAGCGGCTCCGGCAACAGCGACCGCGAGCAGCAGCACGATCCAGAGCGGGACGGCGCCGACGTCGCGCGGTTCGGGTCAGGTGGAGCCGCGGACGACAAGCGTCGTCGGCAACACGGTCGGCTTGGGCGGGTCGTCGCCGCCGTGCAGCATGGCGACCAGCGCCTCGGCGGCGGCCGTGCCGAAGCCGGGCTTGTTCTGGGCGACGGTGCTGAGCCCGGGCGGGATCAGCGCGGCCACCTCGATGTCGTCGAAACCGACAATCGCGATGTCGTCGGGGATCCGTAGGCCGGCCGCCTGGGCCGCCCGCATCGCGCCGACAGCCATCTCGTCACCGGCGACGAACACTGCGGTGGGGCGGTCGTCGAGGGCGAGCAGCCGGTTCATCGCGGCGTGACCGCCGTCGAGATAGAAGTCTCCCTCGATGACGTGGCTGTCGGCGAGCGGCAGGCCGGCCCCGGCCAGCGCGGCCCGGAAGCCGACGAGCCGTTCGGCTCCCGGCCAGGTTCGCAGCGGGCCGGTGATGGTGGCGATGCGCCGGTGGCCGCGTTCGACGAGGTGGCGCACGGCGAGCGCCGCGCCGCCGGCATTGTCCGAGGTGATGTAGGTCGACGCCGGGCCGTCGACCCGCAGGTCGAGAGCGACGCACGGCACCTGGGCTTCGACGAGGGCGAGCACGGCTGGGTCCCGGGTGCCGTTGTCGATGATGACGGCGCCGTCGAGGTTGTGCTGGCGGACGGCGCGCACGTATCGCTGCCCGTCGTCGGGCCCCGCCGCGTCGTGGCCGGCGAGCATGAGCAGGTTCAGCCCGTGCGCGCTGAGCGCCGTCTTGAGCGCGACGAGGATCTCCTGCAGGAATGGGTGGCGCCATCCAGGGCGGCGATGGTCGGTGTCCCACACCAGGCCCACCATGTTGGATTTCTTCGTGGCGAGCGTCCGGGCCGACCCGTTCGGCAGGTAGCCGATCTCGGCGGCCAGGTCGAGGATGCGCTGGCGGGTGTGCTGGCTGACGACCTCGGGGGTGTTGAAGACGCGGGACACGGTGGCGACGGACACGCCGGAGCGGCGCGCCAACTCCCTGATAGTGGTCAATGTGGTGCCTTCTCTGTAACCGGTTTCACGACCGTAGCGCCAGCGATGTCCGCCGGTCAAGACGCATCGACCGTTACCGTTTTGTAACTTGACACCCCCTAGCCGAACCCGTTCACACTTCCCAGGAAAGGCGCTCACCGGCGGTCACCCGCAACCCGGCCGGCATCCGATCTTCATCCAATTCCACCCACCCCTACCACCATCGCTTCGCCGACAATGTAACCGGTTTCAGGTAACCGGTTACATCGCACGAAAGGGTTCCCTGGCATGCACCCAAACCGACTGTTGCGACTGGCGGCGGCCACCCTGGCCGCCGGAGTACTGCTGACCGCGTGTGGCACCGGCACTGACGGAGGCTCCGGCGGCGGCAACGAAAAGATCACCCTGAACGTCAACCTGTTCGGCAACTTCGGGTACCAGGACCTGTACGCCGAGTACCAGAAGTCGCATCCGAACATCACGATCCAGGAGCGCACGGCCGCCTACAACGACCATCATCGCGACCTGATCACCCACCTGGCCACCGGCTCCGGCGCGGGCGACATCGAGGGCGTCGACACGGGCTTCATCGCGCAGATGCGCGAGCGGGGCAACCTCTTCGTCGACCTGGGCAAGGACCGCCAGTCCGAGTACCTCGACTGGAAGTGGGCGGCGTCGCTGGCCAAGGACGGCACGCAGATCGGGTACGGCACCGACGTCGGCGGCCTGGCCATCTGCTATCGGCGTGACCTGTTCGAGAAGGCCGGCATGCCGTTCGACCGCGACCAGGTGTCGGCCGCCTGGGGCAGCGGCTGGGACCAGTACATCGAGTTCGGCAAGCGGTACGCGGCGAAGGCCCCGGCCGGCAGCGCCTTCTTCGATGGCGGAGGCCAACTGTTCAACGCCATCATCGGCCAGGCCCCGGTCGGGTACTACAACGAGGACAACGCCATCGTCGTGGGCACCAGCCCCGATGTCCGAAAGGCCTGGGACCTGACGGTGAAGGCGATCCAGAGCAACCTGTCGGCCAAGCTGATCGGCAGCTCGCAGGAGTGGAACAACGGCTTCGCGAAGGACCAGTTCGCCACCATCGCGTGCCCGGCCTGGATGATGACCAAGATCAAGGACCAGGCGAAGCACGCCGCCGGCAAGTGGGACGTGGCGAGCGTCCCGGGCGGCGGCGGCAACTGGGGCGGCTCGTACCTCACCGTTCCCAAGCAGGGCAAGCACATCGAGGAGGCCAAGAAGCTCGCGGCGTGGCTGACCGCCCCGGAACAGCAGGCCAAGGTGTTCACCGCGCGGGGCAACCTGCCGTCCATCCCGGCTCTGTACGACAAGCCCGACATTGCCCAGTACAAGGACGCCTTCTTCAACAACGCCCCGGTGGGCCAGCTCTTCACCACCGCGGCAAAGCAACTCAAGCCCCAGTACCAGGGCCCGCGAGCCGGAGACGTGCAGACCACCATCCGCGACGCCCTCGTCCGCATCGAACAGGGCAAGCAGAGCTCCGACGAGTCCTGGAAGCAGATGGTCAGCGACGTCGAGCGCCTCGCCAAGTAACTCGACCCGCGCCGCCGGCGGTCGCCCCTGACCGCCGGCGGCCCCCGGCGACGAAGGATCGACGATGGCCACCTACCTCCACCAGGCCCGGCGGGCCGGCCTGAGCCGGCTCGACACCAAGGGCTCGCCCTACCTCTACATCCTGCCGTTCTTCCTGCTGTTCGCCGCGTTCGGGCTGTTCCCGCTGCTGTACACGGCGTACGTCTCGTTCAATGACTGGGACCTGCTCGACTCCGGGTCGCACCGCTGGGTCGGCCTCGCGAACTACCGCGAGATGCTGCAGGACGCGTACTTCTGGAACGCCCTGGGCAACACACTCAGCATCTGGGTGCTGTCCACCGTGCCGCAACTGCTCGCCGCGCTCTGGATCGCCCACCTGCTCAACCACCGGCTGCGGGCCCGCACCGCGCTACGGATGGGCGTGCTGCTGCCCAACGTCACCTCGATCGTGGCGGTGACGATCGTCTTCACCCAGCTGTTCGGCCGCGACTTCGGCATGGTCAACTGGGCGCTCGGCCTCGTCGGCATCGGCCCGATCGACTGGCAGGCCAACACCTGGAGCTCCCACCTGGCCATCTCGTTCATCGTCGCCTGGCGGTGGACCGGCTACAACGCCCTCATCTACCTCGCCTCGATGCAGGCGATCCCGCACCACCTGTACGAGGCCGCCGACCTCGACGGTGCGTCGCAGGGTCAGCAGTTCAGGCGGATCACC
This sequence comes from Micromonospora sp. NPDC048169, assembly GCF_040652815.1. Taxonomy (NCBI): domain Bacteria; kingdom Bacillati; phylum Actinomycetota; class Actinomycetes; order Micromonosporales; family Micromonosporaceae; genus Micromonospora; species Micromonospora sp. NPDC048169. The sequence continues at coordinate 70,573 of NZ_JBEZMS010000017.1, read as the reverse complement.
GTCCCGATGCTGCGGCCGACGATCATCTTCACCACGGTGATCTCGACGATCGGCGGCCTGCAGATCATGGCCGAACCCCTGCTGTTCGCCAGCTCCCAGACGCCCACCGGCGGCTCCGACCGGCAGTTCCAGACCGTCGCCCTGTTCATGTACGAGCAGGGGTTCCGGGAGTTCCGCTTCGGCTACGCCTCGGCGGTCGCGTGGACGCTCTGTCTGGTCATCGCCATCTTCGCGATCATCAACTTCCTGCTCACCCGGCGCATCGCCAAGGACGAGGACTGAGGAGGATGCCGTGACCACCCTCGCGGACCCCACACAGACCGGCACCACACCCTCGCCGCCGCAACGCCGGTCCCACCGGCGCCGGAGCTTCGGGTATCCACGCAAGGGCTCGGTCTGGAGCTACGGCGCCCTGCTGGCGGTCGTGGCCGGGTCGGTCTTCCCGCTCTACTGGTCCATCGTCGTGTCCTCGCAGACCAGCGAAGCCGTCACGAAGGTGCCGCCGGCCCTGGTGCCCGGCGGGCACCTCTTCGACAACATCGCGCGCGTGTTCGACACGACCGACTTCGGCCGGGCCCTGGTGAACTCCTTCATCGTCAGCGGCTCGATCACCGTCTCCGTGGTGTTCTTCTCGACCCTGGCCGGGTTCGCCTTCGCCAAACTGCGGTTCCGAGGCCGAAAGGCGCTTCTCGTCGTGGCCATCGCGACCTCGATGGTGCCGCACCAGCTCGGCATCATCCCGCTGTACATCCTGATGGCCGACCTCGGCTGGACCGGGCGCCTCACCGCCGTGATCGTGCCTGGGCTGGTAACCGCGTTCGGCGTCTTCTTCATGACCCAGTACCTCGGCCGCGCCGTGCCCGACGAACTGCTGGAGGCCGGCCGCGTCGACGGCTCCAGCACGTTCGGCCTGTACTGGCACATCGTCCTGCCGGCGGCCCGCCCCGCCGCGGCGGTGCTCGGGCTGTTCACCTTCATGCAGGCGTGGAACGACTTCTTCTGGCCGCTGGTCGTGCTGCAGAACAACGCGACCGTGCAGGTGGCGCTCTCCGCACTGGCCAGCGGCTACACCACCGACTACACCCTGACGCTGACCGGCACGTTGCTCGCCACGCTGCCGATCCTCGTCGTCTTCATGCTCCTCGGCCGGCACCTCGTCGACGGCATCATGCAGGGGGCGGTGAAGGGATGACCACCACGTCCGAAGGCGCCGCCGCGCCCGCAGCCCGGCCGGACCTGCCCGAGCTGCCGGACCTGCCGGCCGGCTTCATCTGGGGCGCGGCCACAGCGGCGTACCAGATCGAGGGGGCGGTCGACGAGGACGGCCGCGGGCCGTCGATCTGGGACACCTTCTGCCGCCGCCCCGGTGCCGTCGACGACGGCACCTCCGGCTCGGTCGCCTGCGACAGCTACCACCGCTGGCGGGAGGACGTGGACCTGCTGGCCGGCCTCGGCGTGGATGCCTACCGTTTCTCGGTCGCCTGGCCACGGGTCATGCCGGCCGGGCGGGGCGCGGTGAACCGGCGGGGCCTCGACTACTACGACCGGCTCGTCGACGCCCTGTGCGGGCACGGCATCCGGCCGTTCGTCACGCTGTACCACTGGGATCTGCCCCAGGCGCTCGAGGACGAGGGTGGCTGGCGGGTACGGGACACCGCCGAGTGGTTCGCCGAGTACGCCGCCGCGGTGGCGGGCGTCCTCGGTGACCGGGTCCAGGACTGGATCACGCTGAACGAGCCGTACTGCTCGTCGATGGTCGGCTACGCGGAGGGCCGGCACGCTCCCGGCACCGCCGAAGGACATGGTGCTCTGGCCGCCGCCCACCACCTGCTGCTCGGGCACGGCAGGGCGGTCGCCGCAGTCCGGTCCGCCGCCGGCCCGCGGTCGCGCGTCGGCATCACGCTCAACCTCTCCCCCGCCGTGCCGGCCAGCGATACCGAGGCCGACCGGGCGGCGGCGGAACGGCAGGACCTCATGCTCAACCGGCAGTTCACGGATCCGGTGCTGGGCGGCGCGTACCCGCCCGGGTTCGAGCGGCTCTACGCCGGGGTGAGCGATCTGTCGTTTCGCCGGGACGGTGACCTGGCGGTGATCTCCACGCCGCTGGACTTCCTCGGTGTCAACTACTACTACCGGGTGCACGTCGCCGACGCCCCGTACGAGCAGCCCGACCCGGCGCTGCGCAGCGCGTTCGACATCGGGGTCCGGCAGCTACGGCCGGACGGGTTGCCCACCACCGACCTGGGCTGGCCGGTGGAGCCGCAAGGGCTGTTCGACACCCTGACCGGGCTCGCGGACCGTTACCCGGGCCTGCCTGCCGTGTACGTGACGGAAAACGGCTGCGCCGACCTGCGGGACGGACCCGAGCCGGACCCGGAACGGATCTCGTTCGTAGCCGGGCACCTGGCGGCGGCGGCCCGTGCGGCCGCCGTCGACGACCGGCTCGATCTGCGGGGGTACTTCTACTGGTCGCTCATCGACAACTTCGAGTGGGCCCGCGGGTACGGGCCCCGCTTCGGTCTGGCCCACGTCGACTACGGCACCGAATCCCGTACGCCCAAGGCCAGCTACCACTGGCTGCGTGACCGCTTGCGGGCGTGGCGGAAACGCACCTCCACCTGAAGCGCCGCCCGCGGCTTGTGGCCGGAACAAGCTCTTCGATCATGAAGGCGGGGCGTGGGCACCGGGTTCGCCTGGCGGGGCGTCGAGGGCCAGCCTCAGCGCCGCCTCGACCGGATAGACCGGGCAGTACAGCGGAGTGTCTGTGGCCGGCGGGGACGCGTCCTTCGCCTCGAACGCCTCGCGGGCCCGGCCGAGGTCCGCGAGCAGGTCGGCGACTGACGGCTCCTTCTTCGGCTCCGGGGGCGCCGCCTCGACGGGTGCCTCCGTCTTCGGCGCCGCAATTGAGACGCCGAGCGCCGCCGCGGCGGCGTTGAGCCCGTCCTTCGGCATCGCGGCGGCCAGCGCCGAGAGGCGGCCGACGGCCTGGTGGGCGTACGCGGCGTCGACCGGCACCGCCGGCAGCTCGAACCGGGTGCCGGTCTGAGCGCCGAACGGGGCGTCGCGGAACACCCGGTCGCGGTTCTCGGCGTCGACGAGCACGTGGCGGCCGTCGTGGAGGTCGGCGTACAGGTTGGCGGCGAGCACGTTCCCGTCGAGCAGCAGGTTCTGGCCGGGCACGGTCGCGCGGACGGCGATGCTGTCGGCGAAGGCGAGCACGTTGGCCTCGACCCGCATGACACCCCGGCCGGAGATGTCCAGCAGGCAGCCGGTCGTGGACTGCCCGGTCGAGGCCCGGCCGGTGGGGTCGGCGGCGAACAGGACCGTGTTGCCGCGGATGGCCCAGGGGCCCGCGCCCGGTGCCTGGATACGGACGGCGGTGCCGCTCGTGTTGACGACCACGTTGTTCTCGAACGTCCCGTACGCCGCGCTGAGCCGCACGGCGCAGTACGCCGCGTTGGCGAAGACGCAGTTGCGTACGGTGATGCCGCCGCTGCCGCCGCGCAGGTCGAGCAGCGCCGCCGACTGGGAATGGCCCGCGTCGAGGGCGCCGCTGTCGGCGTACGCGTTGTAGGTCGCCCCGTCGAACATGAACCCGTCGAGGATGAGGCCCTCCCCCGAGTCCTCGCCGGTGAGCACCGGATCGCCGAAGATGCCCTTCGCCTTGGTCTCCGGAGTGAGCACGAAGCGCACCGGGTGTCGCCAGGGGTCGCGCGCGGCGAACTCGGCGTCCCACCCGCCCAGCAGCGTCAGGTTGCGTACGGGGATGCGCCACGTGCCCGACCGCAGGCGGCTCGTGTACTCACCCGCGGCGACGAGGATGCGGTCGCCCTCGGCGGCCTTTTCGAGGGCCTGGAACGGGTCGCGGAACGGCGCCTCGCGGCTGCCGTCCCCGCCGGAGGATCCGGCCCGCACGAACCAGTCGCGCCCGGCCGGCCGGGGCGGCTCGGGGGCCGTGACGTCGAGCACGGGCGCGAGGGAGTCGAGGACGATGGTGGCGCTCTGACGCCCGCCGGGCGGCGTGAGGCGGTACGTGCCGCGGAGCAGGTACGTGGACTCGACGTCGAGGCCGCGCGAATACCGTACGGCCTCCTCAGTCTGGTGATGGACGAGGCCGTAGCGCGGGGCGAGCGCCCACCACGGGCTGTTGTCGGTGCCGGGCTCGTAGACGGCGACGCCGATGTGCGTCTCCGCGAGCTCGGGGAGGATCTGCGTGTTCTGGTCGAAGCCGACCCCGGCCCGCACCTGCACCGGGGCTCCGGCGAGCGCCGGGTCGGCCTCGTAGAGCCGCGCCCAGTCGACGGCCTGGTACGCCGGACCGGCCGGGAGCTCGGTGAACGGCTCCGGCGCCGCCAGGTCGGCGGGATGCGCGCCCGGCGCCGCGCCGACCGCGAGGGTGAGCACCTCGGCCGGGGCGAGCCGGCGCATGACGGGCCGCTGAACATCAAAGTCTGATGTGGACGGCAGCTCACCGAGGCCGGCCGATTCCCGCAGCGCGTTGAGGGCGGCGATCGGCGGGCGCTCGTACGTGACGGCGACGTCCACCGTGTACGTGTCGAGCCACGCCGCCGGGAGCCCGGTCAGCTGTGGGTCGCCGACGGTGTTGCCGGCCGCCGAGCGCAGGCCGACGTCTTCGAGCTCCGCGGCGTACTCCTCGGTGAGCTCGGCCTCCGCGCCCGGCACCCGGCTGCGCACGATGTCGCGCGGTGTGGCGAAGAACAGGTTACGGTCGATGGCGATCTGTCCGACGTCGCGCAGGCAGGCGATGGCCGCGTTGCCGCAGCCGACGAACACGTTGTCGGCGATCGCGGCAGCGCCGCCGACCCGTACGCCGACGGCCCGGTCGGCGCCGGAGCCGCGCGGCGGGTCGGAGTCGTCGTGGGCGAAGGCGAAGGTGTTGCGGCTTACCGCGGCCGGGGTCTCGGGGGCGCCGTCACGGACGGTGAGCAGGCTGAGGCCGACGCAGTTGACGACGATGTTGTTCTCGAAGACCGCGGAGTCGCCACCGAGCTCGACGCCGCCGGAGCTGCCGTTGGCGAAGCCGCAGTCGCGGACGGTGATGCGCTCGCCGCGCAGGCTCACCAGCGGGCCGTCCCCGTAGGAGGCGCGCCGCAGGCCGCCCTGCTCGTCGTAGTCGTCGCGCCCGGCCCCGTCGAAGAACAGCCCGTCCAGGACGAGGCCGTCGTGGCCGCCGATGCCCTGGAGCATGTTCGGCTCGTTCGGGACGCGCAGGCCGGCCTTTGCCGCGAAGACCGTCGGTGTCTGCCAGGGGGTACGGCGGGCGAAGTCGGGGCTGTATCCGCCGAGCACTGTCAGCTCGGGGGTGTCGACGACCCACGAGGAGCGCTCACCGCGCCCGGTATAGGTGCCCGCCGCGATGTGGATGCGGTCGCCGGGCGCAGCCTGCCGCAGGGCGAGCCACGGGTCGTGGAACGGCCGGGCCCGGGTGCCGTCTCCGACCGGGCCGCCAGCCGCGACGAAAAGGTCGGTCATGACTTCTTCACCTCGTCGTCGGCTTCCTCCGTCTTGTCCGCGAGCAGCTTGAAGCCCACCTTGACCGCGTCTCTGACCTGGGCGAACGCGGCGAGACCCGTCTGCTTGTAGGGTCCCTCGGCCAGGTCCCTGACGTATTCCTCCTCGGTCGCCAGCAGCGACTCCAGGGATGCCGAGGCCTTCGCCAGCTCCTCGTTGAACTTCGCCAGCGTGCCCGGATCATCGGTCAGCTGGGCGAAGGCGTTGGTGCTCTCCTCCACGAGCGTGGGGAAGAGCTCGTCGTAGAGCTTGCTGGACTGCTCCTTGGCCGCCTCGGCCCGCGTGTCGAGCCCTCGGTCGAGGACGTTCTCCTTCATCCAGTCCCAGTCGGTGGCCCGGTAGTCGCCGGACGCGCCGATGCCGCGCCAGTTCCCCGCCGCCTCGGCGCCGCGGGCGAAGAGCTTGTCGATCCAGTCCTCGTCGAGTTGTTCGCGGGCCGCGGTCAGCAGCTTGATGTTGTCGACCACCGTCTGCTTCGCGGCACGCTTCTGCTTGGCCGCCATGAGGTTCTCCGCGGTGAGCTTCTCGAAGTTCTTGATCGCCTCGTTGGCGGCCTCCTTGGACGACGGGTCCTTCATGAAGAGGACGATCAGGCGGGCGCCCGAGGTCGGGAGGTATTTGACGAGCAGGCTCTTGACCGTGTCCTGGATGGAGCCGAAGTTCTTGAGGAGCAGCTGCTCGACGATCGCGTCGTTGCTGCGCGCGTTCTTGAGGTCCTCCTCGCACTTCTTGATGAGCGCGAGGTCGGCCTCCAGGACCTTGCTCATCAGCGTGGCGACCTCGGGGACGTCGAGCCGGGCGACCTGCGCCCAGATCTTGCGCTCCCCGGCGAGGAAGTCACGCGGGCCGACCGCGGTCCACCGTTCGTCGACGGACATGGCGTTGGCCTGGCTGTCCTCCAGCACCGACCGGATGTCCGATTCGAGGCGCTCCATCAGCGCGTCGGCCTGCTCGCAGTTGGTCTCCCACCGGTCGGTCAGGCCGTCATAGCCCGGTTGCTCCAGCTTGGAGAGCATCTCCTCGAACAGCTTCTCCCGATCGGTGTCGAAGCGTTCCAGCAGATCCAAGACCTTGTCGAGGATGTCCTCCTCGAACCCCGTGGCGCGCATCCGCTGCTCAACGAGCTCGCGGGCGTCATCGACATCTTCCACACATTTCAGCGTAGGAGCCCTCGGTCACCCAAGGCAGTCGTGAACCCGATCCCTGCCAGATCAAGGATCCGACCTACGCCGCCGCTCGGTGAAGACTGACTCCGAAAGTCGTCGGCTCTTCGGGAGTGCACCATGTCATCCCTGTTCAGCGGACCGATACTTGGTGTTCGTATACGCGACCTTCGAGCAGGCCCAAGCGATCCTGCAGCGTCGGGGCCGAGGAGCCGGCGGACAACACGTCCGGCAGCGCACCCGCTACCCCTACGTGTTCCGCGGCCTCATCTACTGCGCAGCCTGCCACCGTCGCATGCAGGGCCAGTACAACCACGGCGACGCATACTACCGCTGACAAGGTCGATGTCTACCGGCAACTCGGCCTCCGACTGAACTACCAGCCAGAAACGCAAACGGTGCGCGCTGAAGTGGATCTCAACGCGCACCGTGGGGCAATGGTCGTGTCCGAGGGGGGAGCTAAACACAAATTTGCAGCACCCATGCTCAGCATGGGTGCTCATGCCGTGATTTTAGCAGTGTGGCATCAGAGAGAAGGGCGCGTCGATGGCAACCCCCGACGCGGCGCTGAATCTCGGCAAGGGTGGGTCATCGAGGGTGGCGAGTGACCATACGGTTCGCCCGCCAGAAAACCCTCATCGAACTGCCCAGCCCACCGGGCCCCGACGACCTCAACCCGCTGATCTGGCACGACGCGGCGCGGAGGTCCGCCACCAGCACCACCGCCGAGCTGCCGTCGTTACAGACGTCCGCGCCATCCCCACCAAAGCACGAAGGCGGTCACGCCGGTCGGCCATCCTGTTCCCGCAGCCAGTAGGCGGCGACCTCGCGGACCTGTGCGGCTGGGTCGTTGAGCGCCTCGCGCACCACGTTCGCGTACCGGTGGGGGTCCTTGCGCCACCACAGCAGGGACAGGATTGCCAGCCTCCGCACGGTGGCGTCCGGGTCCTGGCTGACGGTCTGTCCGAGAAGCGGCATGACTCGTCCGGCGACGGTGGCACCGAGACGTCGTTCGCCGAGTACGCACACCGCGTGCCGGCGGATGACGACGTGTGGCGAGGCCAGCCCGCGGATCGCTTCGTCCACCTCGTCGACAGTGATGTCGCAATACCCCCGAGCATTGAAAGGTACCTGCGGAACGTCGCCTGCCACTGCCGCGTTGTCCCTCGGCAGGCCTCCGCGGTCAGTTGCCGCTCCAATCTCGGGCCAGGTCTCCGGCAAGCCACTCGTCGTCGTAGTGGTCCCAGTCGGCTGCGCTCACCGAACATCCGCCTGGTCCTCGACGGGAAGCTGCGCCAACGCCTCGATACTGAGCCCTTTTCATCGTGATCATGCTGGTCACGGCGGGTGCAGGTGCCCTCGAGATCGATGAGAACGAGGCTCCAGGTAGGACAGCAGTCGACCAAGATCCGATGCCCCTGCCGGGAGCCTCGCCGTGCTGTCTTACCCCGCCACGATCCCGCTGTCCAGCCGAACCCTGAACCACCTCGCCGAGCTCGTCCGCACCCACCGCCGACAGCGTCGATCCCGGTGGCGGCGCCTGGACCCCGGCCGGCAAGCCCTACTCACCCTCGCTCACCTGCGCAACGGCGACACCTACACCCGCCTCGCCGCCGGATTCGGCATCAGCGTCGCCACCGCCTGGCGCTACGTCCGCGAAGCCGTCGACCTGCTCGCCGCAGCCGCCGACGACCTGGCTACCGTCATGGCCCGAGTCCGCCAGCTGGCGTGCGCGATCCTCGACGGCACGCTGATTTCGATCGACCGGGTCGCCGACCAGAGGCCCTACTACTCGGGCAAACACAAGCGGCATGGGGTCAACGTGCAGGTCATCGCGGACGCGGTAGGTCGCCTGGTCTGGGCGTCGGCCGCGTTGCCCGGTGCCACCCATGACCTGAGCGCCGCCCGCGTTCACGGCATCATCGAGGCGCTGACCAGCGCTGGAGTGATGACGTTCGCGGATAAGGGCTATCAGGCAGCCGGTGGGAGCGTGCGCACGCCGTTCAAGCGCCACCGCTACCGGCCGAAGCTGTCCCGCCGGCAGAAGGCCGTCAACCGCGCACATGCCCGTATCCGCGCCTGCGGCGAGCGCGCCATCGCCACGCTCAAGTGCTGGAAGGTCCTGACCAAACGGCGTTGCTGCCCCCGCCGCGCGACCGCGATCGTGCAGGCCATCCTCGTCCTGCACCGCGTCGAGACCAGCCGCTACTCAGGATGAAAAGGGCTCACTGTTCATCCCGAGGTTGGGTAGCGTAATCTGACCATCGGTCTCGCGGTAGACACCGTCCAGCACTGCGGCGTAGAACCGTTCGCCGGGATGTTCGGTGACGGCCGACCGAACGGCCTGCACCAACGCGTCCACCAGCGCACCCTCGAAGCCGGCCCAGTCCAACCCCACCGCCACCCCGCCATCCTGCCCCCAGGCGACCTCTCTCCCGCCGGCGGCCAACCCCGCCCTTCCATCCGCCCCGAGACCCGCCTCATTGATGACGTCGTACATCGGATGGAACCCGCGCCGTCAGTGGCGATAGCGGTTGCTGGGGGTATCCAACCGGGCGAACCCGATACCGGTGGAGCCTGGTCTGATCTTGCATCGCCCGGAGACGCGGGCAGCAGGCCCGCATGGAGTCAGTTAGAAGTCACGCCACTCGTCGAACCGCTGGTCGGCCAGATGCGCTGGCACTTCAGCCCGGGCGGCGAGTTCCACGAACGCGTCGAAGGCTTCCTCTCGGCGTAGCGTGTCGATGATCTCGTACTTCTGGTCGATGCCGTTGAGCGCCTCGACCAGCTTGCGCAAGGCCGCTTCAGCTTCGTCGGCCCGCCCACCGTGGTCCTGCGGAAGCTTGTCAATGGTGCGGACCGCGCTGGCGTATGCCTTGCAGGCGGCGGCTCCGCCTCGGGCCTCGTCGTCGACCCAGTCCCGGAACGGGTTGTTCAGGTTGGCGGCCAGCCACGTATCGGGCTTCGCGCCTTCGATGACCAGGCGCACCCCGGTGCCGCGGTACCGGGCCTTCAAGGCGGGCACGATCGATCGGCGTAGACCGCTGATGCTCAGCTGCGTCAGCGAGGCCAGGTCTGGCAGGGTATCCGCGTCCAGGCCGTAGCCATCGACAAACTCGAGAACGGCCAGATGGGTCAAGCTGGCCAGGGCAGCGGCATCGACCAGGTGACCCGGGGGCTTGCGCCAGTAGATCCGGAGGCTCTCCAATTCCTTCAGTTCCTCCAGGGCAGCAGCGGACATGGTGCCGCTGCCGTCCAGGGCGACCTCTCGAACACCGTGCAGGCCGGCAGGAACCGTAGTTCCCGCGTCGGCGCCGGTCAGGGTGAGACGAAGCCATCGGCCGTCGTCCGCCGCGGACACGGTCAGGCCCCGGGCCACTGCGGCCAGCTCAAGGCCGTGCAGGCCACGGGGCAGCCGCACCTCGCGAACATCCGCGCCAGCCAGCGACAGGTGCTGCAGACCAGTGACGGCCAAATCCACGACCGGCGGGGCGTCCCGCCACGTCAGCGACGAGACAATCGGGTGGTCTGCCAACGCGCGGCCGAGGCCACGGTCCGGGCCGGCCCACGTCAACGCCGTGCAGCGGGGCAACTGATCGAGAGCGAGGCGCGCTACCGCGAGGTCTGACCGGCGGCCGGCCGCCGCCCCGGGGCAGCGACCAGTGCGTTCAGGACGAACCGGTGCCGCTCATTCGGTCGACGAGGCTTCGCGGGCGCATGTCGATCCAGTTCTCCTCGACGTAGGCGAGGCAAGCCGCTCGGGTGCCGGGACCGTGCACAACGTGCCAGCCGGCCGGCACGTCGGCGAAGATGGGCCACAGCGAGTGCTGGCCCTCGTTGTTGACCAGGACCGTGAACTCGGCGTCGTCGTCATCGAACGGATTGGTCACGGCGTCCTCCCCAGCCCGAGCGAGCACCAGCAAGTCCGCACCATATGACCTCGTCAGACCCAGTGTCAACAGCCTCGCGCCTTTTCATCTCGGCGGAACTCGGGCATGCTGAATGGGTCGGCAGTAGCGACGATCGACAATTCGTGTTCGACGGGGGAGTTCGAGAACAGTGAAGACTGTTACGTTGGTCGAGCTGGCGACGTTCGCAAACATCGTTCCCCTGGCCTCCGGATGCCTCTGGGCCTACGCTCGCGAAGTTGCGGAGATCGCGGACAATGTCGAGTTGCGCCTCTACGACGCGCCGGTGACCGCCGACCGCCAGCAGATCCTGGCCGACCTCGTCGAGCAGTCGAGCGACGTCTACGGATTCAGCTGCTATGTGTGGAACATGGGCCTGGTCCGCTGGCTGGTCGACGAGCTCGCCGAGCGGCGTCCGGGCACCCGCTTCCTGCTGGGCGGCCCGCAGGTGATGGGCCATGCGCAGCGATACGTGCCGCCGAGCCGACCCGACGTGGCCGTTTGCAACGGCGAGGGCGAGCGGACGTTCCGCGCCTACCTGCGGGCGCTGCTGAACGACGAGCGCGACCTGTCGGGGGTGCCCGGGATCAGTTTCTGGCGGGACGGCGAGCTGGTCACCACCGACCGGCCCGAGCGGATCAAGGAACTCAGCGAAATTCCCTCGCCGTACCTCGGCGGGGTGTTCGAGCCGGGCCGTTACACCTACGCCATCCTGGAGACCAATCGCGGCTGTCCATACAATTGCGGGTTCTGTTTCTGGGGTGCGGCGACCAACTCCAAGGTGAACCGGTTCGAGACCCAGCGCGTCCTCGACGACATCACCTGGATCAGCGACAACGAGTTGAGCGTGCTCTACATCGCCGACGCGAACTGGGGCATCTTCCCGCGCGACGTGGAGATCACCCGGCATGTCGTAGCCTGCCGGGAGCGCACCGGCTACCCGCTGATGATGGGCATGAGCGCCGCCAAGAACAAGCCGGACCGGGTCTCGGACATCACCCGGTTGCTGGTCGACGGCGGCATGCTGACCAGCCAGCCGGTGTCGTTGCAGTCGATGGACAGCGGCGTGTTGAAGCTCATCGAGCGGGACAACATCCGCCCGGCGACCTACACGACTCTGCAGGAGACGCTCCGCGGGCAGAACATCAGCTCCTACACCGAGGTGATCTGGCCGCTGCCCGGCGAGACCGTAGAGTCGTTCCGCAAGGGCATCGCCGAGCTGTGCCGCGCTCGCAGCGGCACCATCGTGGTATACCCGCAACTGCTGCTGCACAACACGCCGATCTACGAGAACCGGGAGCGGTTCGGCATCACGGTCCGCCGGGTGCCCGACCCGGCCGCCGAGGCGGACGTGGTGGTCGCCACCAAGTGGGTGACCGAGGAGCAGTACCGCGAGGGCGTGGCCTTCTACTACGCGGTCCACGGCCTCTACAGTCTGCGTGGCCTCTACTATCTGGCCAATTACCTCGACCGCACCGGGGCGATGAGTTTCGACGAGCTGTTCGCCGCGGCCGCGCGGTATCTCGCCGGTCACCGGGAGGATTCGCCGATCGGCCGGTTCGTCGCCGACTCGGTCCGAGACCTGGGCAACTACTACCTGCTCAACAGCGGTACCTACCTGCACATGCTCCTGCACGGCGAGCGGGCCGAATACACCCGGCTGCTGGCCGGGTTCGTCCGCACGCAGCCGTTCTGGTCCGACCCGGACGCCCGCGCCCTCTTCGAGTTGGACCTGCTGGCGCGCCCGTTCGTGTACCGGGAAAAGCCGTCCCTGCCCGACTATGCATTCACCGAGCTGCGGGTCGCACCACGGCCGGACGGTTCGATGGAGGTCACGGCGCCGCCGGCGGCCGTGGCGATCCTCGCCGACCTGGACAGCGTTCCACTGTCCGGGAACGGGCCGCTGCTGCTGAGGCACCCGTACCGGCGCAAGATGCCGTTCCACGCCGACCAGCCGCTACAGGACAACATCGCCTACTGCGACGGCATGACCATCCAGATTCGGTCGATCCTGCCGGAGTGGACGGCCGTTCCGGCCACCATTGGAGGATAAATGCGCGCCTACCGGGAACTCTTTGCCATCCGTGAGGTCCGCTCGATGGCGCTCATTCTGCTGTTGACAAGGTTGGCCGCACCCATGCTGGCCCTCAGCCTCCTGCTGGCCGTGGTCGCCGCGACCGGCTCGTACGCCTCCGGCGGTCTCGTTCTCACCGGCTACGCCGGCGCCCTGGCGATCTTCGTACCGATCGCCGCCCGCCTGGTCGACCGCCTCCCCGCCCGGCGGGTGCTGCTCACCTGGCTCGCCGGCAACGTCATCGGGTACACCGCGACGATCGTCGCGTTGCAGGCGAAGGCACCGGTCGGCGTGTTGATCGCGTGTGCCGTCCTGCTCGGTGCGACCACGCCGCCCGCCGGACCGGTCACCCGGGGCCTGTGGCCGTCGCTGGTCCCGGCCGAGCGGCTGCAGACCGCCTACGCAATGGACGCGGTGCTCAACGAATCACTCTTCGTCGGCGGCCCGCTCCTCGTCTCGGGGCTGCTGCTGATCGCTCCCCCCACCGTCATCGTCGGGATCGTCGGCCTGTCCCTCCTCTGCGGGGTCCTGCTGCTGGTCAATGTGCCCAGCCTGCGCGACCGCCGCCCGCCGGACCAGTCCGAGCCGCGCAACTACCTCGGCCCGCTCGCCCACCCGCAGGTGCTCATCCTCCTCGGCATCATCGTGTGCGACACATTCGCGTTCGGGTCCATGGTGGTCGGCGTGCCGGCCGCGGCCGCGGACCTCGGCACGCAGACCCTGGGCGGGGCGCTGCTGAGCCTCGGCTCCCTGGGCGCTGTCATCAGCGGCGTGATCTACGGCGCCCGGCCACGAGCCGCCGCACCGGGCCGCCAACTGGCCGTGTTCCACCTGGCCGGCGCGATCCTGCTGGTGCTCGCCGGCCAGGTCAGCCTGATCGCACTGTTCGCGCTCATCATCCTGTGCATCGGCCTGGCCGGCGGCCCGCGGGACACGCTGCACCAGGTGATCCTGGGCGAGGCGGCGCCAAAGCGGTACCGGGCCGAGGCGTTCGCCTGGCTCGGCACGTTCATGTGGGTCGGCTACGCCGCTGGCACCGCCGCGACCGGTCAGTTCGTGCAGCGGGCCGGCGGGGAGACGACCGTCGCGTTCGTGGTGGCGGGCTGCGCCGCCGCCCTCGGCGCGGCGCTGTCGCTGCTCGTCCGGCCCTCTGCGCCGGATCCGGAGACGGCCCAGGCGGACGCACCGGCCGTGGCCGGGACGCAGGCGGCGGACACGACGGTCGCGCCCGGGCAGGACTCGGCGGAGACCGCGGACGCCCGCCGGGCCGGAGAGCCGGCCGTGGCGGGAGGGGCCGACGCCGACAGGTGACCGGCGCGGCGAGACCGCAGTGCGCGGTGGCCCTGTCACGTCCGCCCGCGGCCCGGCCGGCCGCGGTTCGCCGGGGTCACACTCGTGCTGCCGGTCCCGCGTCGGCGCGCTGAGCCGGCCCCCGGCTCAGCGCGTCAGCGCCGGCACCGATGAGAACTCCGGCAACATCATCCGTAGGTGCACGGTCATGCCCTGGCAGTAGGCGATGTTGTCGTCCAGTGGCTGGCCGGCCCGGAAAGGTAGCTTGCGCCGGAACGGATGGCGCATCAGGACCGGACCGTCGCCGAGATCGGGCGCTACATCGAGGGCGCGCAGCACGTCCGTGATCGCGGCCGGACCGTCGATCTCCACCGCCCCGTCGTCGCGCAGGTCGACGCGCAGCTCGGTGAACTCGTGGTCGGGTAGTGTCGGGCCCTCCCGGTACACGTACGGGCGGGCGACGAGGTCGAGCTCGAACATCGCCCGGGCATCCGGGTCGGACCAGAACGGCTGCCCGGTGACGAAGTCGCGCAGCAGCCGGGTGAACTCGTCCCGATTGCCGTGCAGGAGCATGTGCGTGTGCCGGCCGCTGTTGAGCAGGTAGTAGTTGCCCAGCTCGCGTACCGAGTCGGCGATGAAACGGCAGATCGGCGAGTCGGCGGCCCGCGTGGCGAAGTAGGCAGAAGCGCGGCTGAACAGGTCGCCGAACGAGAGCTGACCGGTGCGGTCGAGGTGGTTGGCCAGGAAATACAGGCCGCGCAGGCTGTACAGGCTCTGCATCGCGTAGTACAGGGCGACGCCCTCGTCGTACTGCTCCTCGGTCACCCACTTGGTGGCGACCACCACGTCCGCCTCGGCGGCCGGGTCGGGCACCCGGCGGACCGTGATGCCGAACCGCTCCCGGTTCTCGTAGATCGGCGTGTTGTGCAGCAGCAGCTGCAGGTATACCAGGATCATGTCGGCTCGGGCCCGGCACAGCTCGGTGAGCCCGCGGCGGAACGACTCGACCGTCTCGCCGGGTAGTGGCCAGATCATCTCGGTGAACGAGCTGATGTCCTGCTCCCGCAGCGTCCGGTGCAGCGCGGTGTAGGTCTCCGGCCGGATGTTAGCCCGCTCGATGAGCTTCAGCGTCTCGGTCTCCATCGACTGCAGGGACACCGGTTGGCTGGTGAGCATGCCGCCCTTGACCATCAGCCGGGTGATGTCGGCCACCCGGTCCGGGCGGTTCTTGGCCGCGTTCATGCCCATCATCAGCGGGTAGCCGGTGCGTTCCCGGCAGGACACGACATGCCGGGTGATCTCCACGTCGCGGGGAGCCATCCCCCAGTTCGCGTCGGCGATATAGAGCATCATGAAGCCGTTTTCGCTGATCCAGGTGATGTCGTCGAGGACGCGCTGGGTCTCGAACCGGTTCACCTTGGAGTTGGTCGCCGCACCCCAGAAACAGAACCCGCAATTGTACGGACAGCCGCGATTGGTCTCCAGGATGGCGTAGGTGTAACGGCCCGGCTCGAACACCCCGCCGAGGTACGGCGAGGGAATTTCGCTGAGTTCCTTGATCCGCTCGGGCCGGTCGGTGGTGACCAGCTGGCCGTCCCGCCAGAAACTGATCCCGGGCACGCGCGCGAAGTCGGGCTTCGGGCGCAGCAGCTGCAGCAGGTACTGCTGGAACGACTTCTCGCCCTCGCCGTCGCACACCACCACGTTGGTCCGCTCGGGTGCCACGTATTCGGTGGCGTGGCCCATCACCTGGGGACCGCCGATGATGACCTGCACCTCCGGCCGGGCCGCCAGCAGCGCGTCGATCAGCCAGCGGACCAGGCCCATGTTCCACACATAGCAGCTGAAGCCGAACACGTCGCCGCCGCGTTCGAGCAGGTCGTCGAGGATGGTCGCCCGGCCCTTCGTGACCGGTGCGTCATAGATCGAGAACGTGCACGCCTCGGCGATCGTCGGATCCAGTGCGGCGTAGCCGGACAGGTAGCCCGAAGCCAGCGGTGTGATCCCTTCGAATGCCGCCATTTCGACGAGCGTCACGGCCAGAGTGGACCTGATCGCAGCAGTTACCATTGTCTTCGAACACCGTCCCCCGTTGGTCGAAGCTCCGGTCGCCGTCGTGAACGGCACGGCAACGGATCCAGCATGCTACAACTCCGGCGCGCTGGAAAGGGTTCATCGATGTCCGTCAGCCGAAGGTTGCCAGCCTGTCCGGCCGTGGCATAGATTCGCCGAAGACGATCGACCGGGCGGGGAGGGCGATGTCGGCGCAGGACGGGGACGACATGCCCCGCTGGTTCCTCGGTGGACTGCGGACCCGCCCCGACCGGATTTCGCTGCTCTGCCTGCCCCACGCCGGCGGAGCGGCGTCCAGCTACCGCACCTGGCTGCGCGACCTGACCCCGCACGTGGACGTGCTGCCGATCCAGTTGCCCGGCCGGGAGAACCGGATGAGCGTGCCGTTCGCGGAGAGCCTCGACGCGCTGGTCGCGGACCTCACCACGGTGATCGGACGGGCCGGGCTGACCGACCTCGCGCTGTTCGGCCACAGCATGGGTGCGGTCCTCGCGACCCGCCTGTGCGGCGCGCTGGAGCAGTCCGGCCGTCCCGTCCGCCATCTGTTCGTCTCCGGTCACTTCGGCACCGGCCCGTGGCCGACCGACGCCCGACTGATCGCGCCGCCGACCGCGACCGACGAGGACCTGCTCAGGTCGCTCGCGATACTCGACCCGGCGGCCGCGCTCCGGTACGGCCACGCCGAACTGGCCGCCCTGATCCTGCCGATCCTCCGAGCGGACCTGCGGTTGCTGCACGGCACCTCGCTGGCCGACGTCACGGTGGACGCGCCGGTGACCGCGCTGGCCGGCACCGACGATCCGGTGGTCGTCGACCTCGCGGGCTGGGCCGGCGTCTCGCGGACCGACCATGCTCTCTATCGCCTGCCGGGCAACCACTTCTATCTCACCAGCCAGGGGCCGGAGCTGAGCCGGATCGTGTGCCACCGGCTCGGCCTGCCGGTCGGTGTGCCGTGAACGAGACGCCCGGCTGGTCGTACGCGACTCCGTCGTTCTCCCAGCAGCGCGTGTTTGCCGAGGAGAACCTCCAGGACATCGGCCCGGCGTACACCCTGGCCAGCGGCTTGCGGCTGCGCGGCGACCTGGATGTCGGCGCGCTGCGGGCGGCACTGGTCGAGGTCACCGCGCGGCACGAGATGCTCCGGTCGGCGATCCGGCTCGTGGACGGCCGGGCCGCGCTCGTCATCCACGACGGCCTGCCGCCGGTCCTCGAGCACCACGATCTGCGCGAGCTGCCGCCCGGCGAGCGGGAGCGGGCCGCCTGGCAGCGGCTTCGCGATGCGCAGGAGTTCATCTTCGACCTCGGCCGCGCCCCACTGTGGCGGGTGTTGCTGCTCACCGTGGCCGACGACGAGAGCTGGCTGTTCCTGACGCTGCACCACGTCATCATCGACGGCTGGTCGATGGGCGTATTGTGGCGGGACCTGACGATCGCCTACGAGGCGGCGCTGGCCGGTGTGCCCGGCCCGTTCGAGCCGCTGCCGATCACTTTCTCCGGCTACACCGCGGAACTGTCCGACACGCTGCGCGATGGGCGTCTTGACGACCTGCTGCGGCACTGGCGGGACCGGCTCGCCGACGGCGGCCGCGACCTCGAGCTGCCGCTGGACCGGCCGCGCCCGCCGGTGCGCGGCTACGACGGCGCCGGCTACGCGTTCACGCTTCCGCCGGGTCTCGCACACGAGACGCGGCGGCTGGCCACCCGACACCGGACCACGATGTTCGTGACACTGCTGGCCGTCTTCGCCCGCCTGCTGGCCCACATGGCCGGCACGGAGGACGTGGTGGTCGGCGTGCCGCTGGCCAACCGCGACCGGCCCGACACCGTCGACCTGATCGGGCTCCTGGTCAATCCGCTGCCGATCCGGCTGCCGATGGCGTCCTGCGACACGGTCGCGGACCTGATGGCTCTGGTGCGACGGGCCACGTTGGACGCCATGGCGCACCAGGCAGTGCCGTTCGACCGGCTCGTCCGCGACCTCGCGCCCCGCCGCGAGCCGGGCCGCCACCCGCTGTTCTCCGTGGTGTTCTCGGTCCAGGCCATCCCGGAGCACGGCGTGGAGTTCCCGACCCTGCGCGCCGAGGTGCTGCCGACGCCGATCGGCCCCAGCACCACGCTGGACCTCAACGTGCTGTTCCACGACACCGGCGAGCAGCTTTCCGGGTACCTCGAATACCGCACCGATCTGTTCGACCGGGCGACGGTCGAACGGCTCGCCGAACGGTTCCAGAACCTGCTGGCCGGCGCGGTGGTCGACGGGGCCCGGCTGGCCGACCTGGACGTGTGCGGTCCGGGTGAACGCCGCCGGCTGGTGACGGAGCTGGCCGTCACCGGTCCCGCCGAGCCACCCGCTGGCCTGCACACCCTGATCGAGAGCGTGGCCGACCGCCGCCCGGACGCGCCCGCGCTGGTCACCGCAACCGCTGTGATGACCTACGCGGAGCTCGACGCCCGGGCCAACGCGGTGGCCCACGCGCTGGTCGCCCGCGGTGTCGGTCCGGACCGGCTGGTGGCCGTCGGCCTGCCGCGCGGTCCCGAACTGGTGGTGACGCTGCTCGGCGTCCTCAAGGCCGGCGGGGCCTACCTGGCACTCGACCCGGCCGAGCCGACCGAGCGGCGCCGGTGGATGCTGGCCGACGCGCGGCCGGCCCTGGTGGTCACCGACGGCACGGCACTGCCCGTCGACGGCCCCACCGACCGACCCCGGGTGCGGGTCGACCCGGCCAACCTCGCCTATGTCGCCTACACCTCCGGTTCGACCGGCAGACCGAAGGGCGTCTCGATCACCCACGCCGGGCTGGTGAACTTCACCTCCGCGCGCAGCCCGATGACGCCCGTCCCGGAAGACGTGATGGCGGTCCACTCGTCCGCCGGCTTCGACGCGTTCGGATACGAGGTGTGGAGCACACTGTGCGCGGGCGGCCGGCTGCTGCTGGCACCGCCGAAGGAACGTCTCGACCCGGACGACTACCGCTGGCTGGCCCACCACTCGACCGCGATGTTCATGACGCCCGGGCTGCTCGCCACGCTGCTACGGGTGGATCCGGCGATCGCGGCCGGTCCTCGGCTGCTCGGCCTGGGTGGCGACCGGGTCGATCCCGACCTGGTGGCCCGGGCCCGGGCCCGGGCGGCGTCACCAGACCGCGTCACGCTCAACTGTTACGGCCCCACCGAGTGCACGATCGCCGCGGTGGCCGGACCGGCCTCGCGGCGCACGGCGTTCGACCGGGTACCGATCGGCCGCCCGCTGCCCGGGATGCGTGGGTATCTCCTCGACGTGCGGCTACGCCCGGTGCCCCTCGGCGTGACCGGGGAACTCTACCTGGGCGGTCCGGGCCTGGCCCGTGGCTACCTGGGCGCCCCGGCGCTGACCGCGGAGAGGTTCGTGGCCGATCCGTTCGTACGGGGTGAACGCATGTACCGGACCGGTGACCTGGCCCGCTGGCTCGACGACGGCGCGCTGGAGTTCCTCGGCCGCCACGACGACCAGCTGAAGATTCGCGGCATCCGGGTCGAGCCGGGCGAGACCGAGGCCGCGCTGCGCGAGCACCCGCTGGTGCGGTCGGCCGTCGTGGTGCCCCGCTCCGGCGCCGGCGGTCTCCGGCTGGTCGGGTACGTGGTCCCGGAGGCCGGCACCGCGCTCGACCCGGTGACCACTGCGGCCCTGCTCGACCACGTGCGCTACCGGTTGCCGGCCCCGTTGGTGCCGGCTGTGCTGGTCGGCCTGCCCGAGCTTCCGTTGACCGCCAACGGCAAGGTGGACCGGGCGGCGCTGCCCACGGTGCCGGACGCGCCGCCCGCCCCGTCACCCGAACCCCTGACGGCAGATCAGGAGCTGGTGGCGGCGGTCTGGCGCGAGGCGCTCGACCGTCCCGACATCGGGCTGGACGACGATTTCTTCGACCTGGGCGGCGACTCGCTGACCGCGCTGCGGGTGGTCGCGGAGCTGGACGCCCGCGGGGCCGGCGTCCCCCTGGCCGAGCTCTACCGGCGCGGGACCGTACGCGCGGTCGCCGCCTACCTGGCCGAGGGCGACGCTCCGCCGGGCTGAGCGATCCGGGGCGGCCCGGCCGCGATCCGGTCGCGGGTCTTGCTCACCGACACCGCCCAGGGCGGCCGAGCGTGCACCCACCAGGTCACGCCGACCTCGGACAGTCCGGCCAGGTCTGGCTCGGCGCCGTAGGCAACCAGGTCGAACCCGGGGCGGGACGGCAGGTCCAGCCGCGCAGCGATGGCCCGCAGGTCGTCCAGCGTCATGTCGGAGCCGTCCCGCTTCATCGGCACGAAGCCGTCCCACCGGGAGGCGCGGGCGACCGGCCCCCGCCGCGGCCACTGACCGCCGATCCAGATCGGGATCCGGGGACGCTGCACCGGCGTCGGGCGGAAACGCGTGCGACGGACCCGGTAGTGGGCGCCCTCGAAGTCGAAGGTCTCGCCGGACCACAGGCGGGTGACCACGGTCAGCGCCTCGTCCAGCATCGCGGCCCGGGTGGCGTCCTCGGTCGCCTCGCCGAGATCCCCGAACTCCTCGGGGAACCCACCGGCACCGGCCCCGAAGACGAGGCGGCCGCCGCTGAGCCGGTCGAGGGTCGCGTACTCCCGGGCGACCTTCGCCGGGCGACGCCGGGGCAGCGGCACGACCAGCGGACCGAAGCGGATGCGCTCGGTCCGCAGCGCGATCGCGGTGAGCGCGACCGTGGTGTCGACAATGTCGTCGGCCCAGGGCCAGATCAGCTGGTCGCAGATGAAGAACCCGTCCCAGCCGGCCGCCTCGGCCTCGACCGCCAGCTGGGCGAGCAGGCGAACATCGGCGCATTCCTCGAACGTCTCGACATAGATCCCCGTATACATCTGTCGAACTTAGAGCCCGTCCGGGCCGGGAGACAAGGGCGGTCGTACCAGGGTTCCGGCGTCACCCCGCACCGTCGGCAGCAGATGCTCGCCGACCGACACCGACGCGACGCCGCCGGCCAGGGCCTCGGCCGCCGCGACCAACTTGATCCGCATCCCGCCACCGATGCCGGCGCCGGGTCGGCTCCCCGATGCCGGCAGCCGATACCGGGCGAGGACGCTGGCCGGATCGTCCGGGTCGGCCCGTACGCCGCCGGACGCCGTGAGGAAGACGAGCCGGCGGGCGCCGAGCGCGACCGCGATCGCCGCGGCGACCCGGTCCGCGTTGGCGTTGACCGGGGTGCCGTCGTCAGCCAGGACCGGCGGCGAGACCACCGGGACGAGGCCGGCGCCCAGCAGGGTACGCAGCACATCGCCGTCGACGCCGGTGATCCGCCCGCTGTGATCGCCGCGGAGCACGACGGTCCTGCCGTCCACGGTGGCACGCACCGCGGCGCGGCGACGCGCCTGGACCAGCCCGGCGTCCAGCCCCGTGAGCCCGACCGCCCGCACGCCGTGCCGGACCAGTTCGACCACCAGAGCCGGCTTGACGTCGCCGGCCAGGGCCAGGGTGAGCACCTCCAGCGTCGCCGCGTCGGTCCGCCGGGTGACCACGCCGTCGGGCGACACGATCTCGCGCAGGGCGACGCCGAGCCGCCCGGCCAGCCGGGCCATGGCCGCGGCGCCGCCGTGCACGACCACCACCCGGGCCCCGGTCGCGGTGAGCGCCGCCACGTCGACGCCCAACGGGCCGGCCGGGACCTCTCCGCCGATCTTCACCACGGTCACGCCCATCGCGCGGCCACTCAGACCGGGTGCAGGCCGGGGAAGGCCAGGCCGAGCCGCTCCGGCCAGCCCATCCGGATGTTGAGGCACTGCACGGCGTTGCCGGCACCGCCCTTCATGAGGTTGTCCAGGGCGGCCACCGCGACCAGCTCACGGCCGTCGACGCCGAGTGCGAAGCCGACATCGCAGAAGTTGGAGCCCAGCAGGATCTTCGGCTCGGGCAGCCGGTGCGGTCCCCGTCGTTCGGCGACCACCCGAACGAACGGCTCGTCCCGGTAACGGTCCCGGTACAGCCGCCGCACGTCGACCTCGCGTACCGGGGCAGTCAACCCGACGCGGCACACCACCTGCACGCCGCGCACGGTCGGCATGCCGGACGCGCTCATCGCCACCGACAGGCCGGTGGCCTGCGCGATCTCCGTCTCGTGCCGGTGCGACACGGGTGCGAAGACCCGCATAGCGCCGCTGCGCTCGGCGTGCGTGTTGACGGCCCCCGCGCCCGCGCCGGCACCGCTGGAACCCACCCGGCCGTCGACCGTGACGGGGCCGGCCACCAGCCCGGCGTCGGCCAGCGGCAGTAACGCCAGCACGGCCGCGTTGGCCATGCAGCCGGGCACGCTGATCCGGTCCGCGCCGCCCAACTCGGCGCGGCACCGTTCCGGGTATCCGGGCACGAACGCGCCGAGCAGCTCCGGCGACGTGTGCGGGACGCCGTAGTAGCGCTCGTACCGGGCCGGGTCGGTCAGCCGAAAGTCGCCGCTGAGGTCGATCAGGGTGGGAGCCCGGTCGACGAACTCGGGTAGCAGCTTCATCGTCTCCCGGTGCGGCGTGGACAGGAACACCACGTCGCAGGCGGGCAGCCGAGCCGGATCGACGAAGGCGAGGTCCGTCAGCCCTCGCAGGTGGGGGTGCGGGCCGTCGACCCGCCGCCCGGCCAGCCGCCGGGACACCGCGCCGGTCACCGCCACCCGGGGATGGTCGAGCAGCAGGCGCAGGAGCTCGCCGCCCAGGTAACCCGAGGCGCCGACGATCCCGATCCGCAGGTCACCGCCCGTCACTCGCCCCAGTCCTCCTCGATCTCCGGGGCCTGCGCGAGCACCAGCGGCGCCACGCTCAGCACCTCCAGCTCCGACCGGCACTCCGCGCACTCGACTATCTCGTTGGGCACCACCGAATCCTGCAGCACGACGTCGCTCTCGCAGGTCGGGCACGTGGTCTGCACCATGATCGTTGCTCCTTCCGCCCGTAGGGGCGTCCTGATACCGGTGGTCCTCATCGCAGGGTGACCGATCGGGCCCGGTGCCCGAGCAGTTCGCGGGCCGCCTCGGTGACCCGCTCAACGGTGATGCCGGCCACGGCCAGCAACGTCTCCTCGTCGGCGACGGCGTCCAGATAGGATTCCGCCGCCCCGATCCGGGTCACCCGACAGGGCTGTTCGGCGCAGACGACCTCACACACCGCGCCGCCGAGCCCGCCGGTCGTCAGGTGATCCTCGACGGTGACGATGCCGGCGGTCTGTCGGGCGGCGCGCACGACCGCCGCGCGGTCGACGGGCTTGACGGTGTGCATGTCCAGCACCCGCGCGGCGACGCCAGCCCGCGCCAGTTCGTCGCGGGCGGCGAGCGCGACACCGACCGGCCGTGGGGCCGCCGCGATGATCGCGACGTCGTCGCCTGCGGCGAGTTCGACGGCCACGCCCAGCTCGAACCGGTACGGGCGGGAGTGGACGGCGGGGGTGGCGGCCCGGCCGAGCCGGATGAACACCGGTCCGGGGTGGTCGACCGCAGCCCGGACGGCGTGCTCGGTCTCCACCGCGTCGGCCGGCGCCACCAGCGTAAGGTTCGGCAGCGTGCGGGCGACCGCGAGGTCGTCCAGCGCGTGGTGCGACGGGCCGTAGTGGCCGGCCGACAGCCCGGCGTGGGTGACCACCACCCGCACCGGCAGGTTGTTGGCCGCGATGTCGCTACGCAACTGCTCACCGGCGCGCCACAGGGCGAACCCGCTCATCGTGTTGGCGAACGGGATGAGGCCGGCCGCGGCCAGGCCGGCGCAGACGCCCATCAGATTGGCCTCGGCGATGCCGACGTTGACGTACTGCCCGGGCAGCTCGGCGCCGAACGTGTCCTCGAGCCCGCCCATGTCGGAGTCCACGCAGAAGATCCGCGGATCGCGGCGGGCCAGGTCGAGCAGCGTCCGGCGGTACACGTCGCGGGTGGCTGGTGCCGGCGTGGTCACGAGGCGTCCCGCTCCCGGGACCGCAGCCCGGCCAGGGCCCGCTGGTACAGCGCCGGCGTCAGCCGGACGTAGTGGCTCTTTCCCCGGTCCTCGAACATCGGTACGCCGCGGCCCTTGACGGTCCGGGCGATGAGCACGGTCGGCCGTGCCGCTACCCGGGGAACGCCGGCCATGGCCGCCCGCAACGCGCCGAAGTCGTGGCCGTCGACCTCCTCGCAGGTCCAGCCGAAGCTGCGCCAGCGCTCGGCCAGCGGCTCCAGCGGGATGCGGTCCTCGGTGCGGCCGGTGATCTGCCAGTGATTCCGGTCCACGATGGCCACCAGGTTGTCCAGGCCGAATGCGGGCGCGGACATGATCCCCTCCCAGTTCGAACCCTCCTGCAGCTCCCCGTCGCCGAGCAGGACGAACGCCCGGGCCGGCCGGCCGGTCCGCTTGGCCGCGAGCGCCACGCCGGTGGCCAGTGACAGCCCGTGTCCGAGCGAGCCGGTCGGGAAGTCCACGCCCGGCACCTTGGCCAGCGGATGCCCGGCCAGCCGGCTGCCCGGTCGCCCGTAGGTCAGGCACTCCTCCGGTGGGAAGTACCCGTGCTCGGCGAGCACCGCGTACAGCGCGGCGCTGGCGTGCCCCTTGCTCAGCACGAACCAGTCCCGGTCCGGCCAGTCCGGCTCCCGCGGTCGCACCCGCAGCACCTCGGCGTACAGAAGGACGAGCAGGTCCACGGCGGACAGGCTGCCACCGACGTGCGTGCCGTGCTCGGTGGCCGCGATGTCCAGCACGGTACGGCGGACCCGCGCGGCCACCGCCCGCAGCGGGTCGGGCGCCGCGGTCACCGGGCCACCTCGACCGTGCGTCGCAACGCGGCCACCGTGGCCAGCCGGTCGAGGTGGTGCCACACCTTCTCGAACGCGTCCGCGCAGCGTCGCAACACCGGCCCGGCAGCCGGGTTGAGGTGCCAGCGCTGCAGCGTGAACGACCGGTCGATGAGGGCGACGGTCACCGGGTGGTCCTCAGCGCGGTACGGTCGCTGCGACACCCCGGGCAGTCGCCACGGGTAGCCGCCCGGCGCGGCGTGGTCCCGCAGTGCGGGCTGGCCGGGCAGCGGCAACGACTGGTAGGGCTGGACCGGCACACCCTCGGCCCGCAACGCTCGCTGCAGGATCGCCCGCAGCGCGCCGGCATCCAACCCGGCGTGGCCGGCCGCCGCCGGGTCGATCCGCAGCCGCAGCATGTGCCACGCGTGGGTCCGGTCCGGTGGGCACTCGGGAACCACCAGCCCAGGAAGCGCGGCCAGCCGGTCCAGCAGCGCCGCGACCTGCGCCGCTCGCGCGGCCCGCCGCTCGGCGAACCGGGCGAGTTGGCACCGCGCGAACGCGGCCTGCACGGCCGCCAGCTTCGCGTTGCCGGCGATCTCCTCGGAGATGTAGCGCCGAGGTCCGCCGCCGGCCGGCCGCTCGCCGAACTGGCGCAGCCGCCCGAGCCGCTCGTTCAGCACCGGGTCGCCCGTGGTGACCAGGCCACCTTCGCCGCAGGTCGGTAGGTTCTTGCTGGCGTTGAGGCTGAACGCGGCGGCGTCGCCGAGCGTGCCGACGTTCCGGCCGGCCCATGTTGCGCCGTGCGCCTGTGCGGCGTCCTCCAGCAGAAAGAGCCCGTGCCGGTCGGCCAGCGCGCGCAGCGCTGCCATGTCGCACGGCAGCCCGTGCAGGTGGACGGCGACGATCGCGGCGGTCCGCGGGGTGATCGCGGCCGCCACCGCAGCCGGGTCGAGCGTGTAGGTCACCGGATCGATGTCGGCGAACACCGGCACCAGCAGCCGCTGAGCCGGTGCGGACGCGGTGGCGACGAACGACAGCGCGGGGACCACCACCTCGGCGCCGGGAGGCAGGTCCGCTGCGGCCAGGGCCAGTTCCAGGGCGGCGGTACCGGAGGAGACCGCCGCGCAGTGTTCGGCTCCGGTGAACTCCGCCCACTCCCGTTCCAGGCTCTCCACCTCAGCCGCGCCGCGGCCGACGCTCGTGAAGCCACCACCGTCCAGCACGCGGCCGACCGCGCCGCGCTCGGCGTCGGTCACGATCGGCCAGGCGAGCCGGTCTCGATCGGCGTCGTCCAGCACGACCGTCCGGCTTCCACCGAACATCGCCAGCCGGTCCATCACACCCCCCGTCGCGTTCGCCGGATCGGACTCAGTCCGGTGGCAGCAGGCTCGTCACGTAGTCGACGTAGCGGACGGCCACGTCGGTGCCCAGGACCTCGGCCGCGCCGCGGAACTCGGGCGTGTGGTTGATCTCGTTGACGTAGCGGCGGCCGTCCCGGTCCTCCATCACGTCGATGCCGTAGAACCCCGGCCCGATCGCCGCGGCTGCGGCCCGCAGCAGGCGGTCGAGCTCGTCGTCGAGCGGGCACGGACGGGTCACGGCCGAGCCGGCCGTGTTGGTACGCCAGTCGGCCGCGACCCGGTACACCGCGCCGATCACCTCGTCGCCGGCGACCAGGCCACGGATGTCGCGGCCCGGCTTGTCCACGTACTCCTGCACGTAGGTGATGGCGTGCTGGGGGTTGGGCAGTGCGGCGCGGTGCTCCAGCACGGCTCGGGCCACCTCCGGGCCGTCCAACCGGGCGACCAGCCGCCCCCAGGAGCCGACCAGCGGCTTCACCACGCACGGGTAGCCGAATTCGTCGAGCGCGGCCAGCGCCGCCTCGGTGGTGAGTGCGACCATGCCGCGCGGTGTCGGTACGCCGGCGGCGCGCAGGGCGAGCGTCGTCTGTACCTTGTCGCCGCAGACCGCCACCGCCTGGGACGGGTTGACCACCGGCACGCCGGCGTGTTCGAGCAGGCGGGCGGCGTAGAGCGCGCGGTGGTGGGAGATCTCCCGAAGGAACGCGACCCGGTAGGGCGGGCGGTCGGCCGGCCCGGTGGACTCGTGACGGAACGTCAGCCGTCGGGGATCGAGCGGGTCGAACGCGACCCGGCGTTGGTCGAGCGCGGCCATGAGCCACTTCTCCTCGGCCCGGATCCGCGACGCCAGCAGGGCCAGCACCGGCGTCACCACGGTCCGCCCGCCCGGTCGTGGGCCACCGCGCGGGCGACCCGACCCGCCGCATCGGCCAGCACCCCGATCGACGCGGTGAACTCGGCCAGGTCGATGCGCTCCTCCTCGGTGTGGTCGAGTCGCGCGTCGCCCGGGCCGTAGGCCGCGATCGGCACCGACCAGGCCGGGGCGACCACGTTCATGTCGCAGGTGCCGAGCTTCAGCCTGGTTGCCGGTGGACGGACCCGGTCCCGGATCGCGCCGGCCAGCGCCGACGCCACCGGGTCGGCCCGGGAGGACCGAACCGCCGGCATCCGCTCGACCACGGTGAGCCGGTCGCCGGCGGCCCGCTCGCGCAGCCAGCCGAGGGCCGCCTCGACGTCGAAGCCGGGCGGCGTACGGCAGGACAGGCGCAGGGTCGCGCGCCGCGCGTCGCCGTGCAGCCCGACCAGGGTCGGGATGGCCCGGTGGAAAGCGCTGCCGGTCGGGTGCCGGGCGGACAGCCAGGCCCGCGCGTCCTGCCAGAAGTCGGCCGCGACCTCGATCGCCTTGGCGTCCGGGCGGCTGCTGTGCACGGGGGGACGCGTCACCTCCAGCCGCAGCCGCAGGATTCCCTTGTAGCCGACCACGACGGTGTCGTATCCGCTCGGCTCGCCCACGATCACCGCGTCCGGGCGCGGGCCCGTCAGCAGGTGCCGGGCACCGGGCGAGTCGCCCTCCTCGCCGACCGCGCCGACCACGGCCACCCGGTGCGTGCCGGCGCGGAGCGACCCGGCCGCCGCCCAGAGCATGGCGGCCAGCGCGCCCTTCGCGTCGACCGCGCCCCGGCCGTACAGCACGCCCTCGCGCTCGCACACGGGCAGCCGGCCGGGCACGGTGTCCAGATGGCCGAGCATCATCACGGTCGGCCCGGCGTCGCCCGCGACCGCCACCGCGTTGCCCGCCTCGTCGCGGTGCGCCGCCAGGCCCAGTTGCCGGGCCACCCGCACGACGTAGTCGGCCAACTCGTCCTCGGCACCGGTCGGAGAGTAGATCTCCACCATGCGGCGAAGCACCGTCGCCGGTGTGACCCGTACTGTCACGACCTCCCCCATCGCCTGCGCGAGCCGTGGTGATCCCCGATCGTACAGTGGCGTTCGCCAATGGACTCTCCCATCGACGGCCGCTAACGTAGGGGCTACGGGGACCGGCCGACGGGGGCGGGGTAATACGCGATGAAGATGGTCACGCTGGTCGAGCTGACGGCCTTCGAGAAGATCGTTCCGTTGGCCTCTGGCTACCTGTGCGGCTACGCCCGGCTCGATCCCGAGGTCGACTCGGGCTACGAGTTCCGGATCTACGACGGTCCGGTGACCCTCGACCGGGACGCGGTGCTCGCCGATCTCGTCGCCCTAAACAGCGCCGTCTACGGCTTCAGCTGCTACGTGTGGAACATGGGCCTGGTCCGCTGGCTGCTCGCGGAGTTGCTCGCGCGCCGGCCGGACGCCCGGTGCATCCTGGGCGGTCCGCAGGTGATGAGCCACGCCCACGAGTACGTGCCCGATCGGCTGCCCAACGTGGTCGTCTGCAACGGCGAAGGCGAGAAGACTTTCCAGCGTTACCTGCGGGAGCTGCTGAACGACGAGCCGGACCTGTCCGCGGTGCCGGGAATCAGCTTCTGGCGGGACGACGAACTGGTCACCACCGAACGGCCCGAGCGCATCAAGGAACTCTCCGAGATCCCGTCGCCGTACACCAGCGGGCTCTACGAGCCGGGGAAGTACACGTTCGCGATCCTGGAGACCAACCGTGGCTGCCCATACAACTGCGGGTTCTGTTTCTGGGGCGCGGCCACCAACGCGAAGGTCAACCGGTTCGAGACCGAGCGGGTGCTGGACGACATCACGTGGATGAGCGAGACCGGCTGCGTGACGATCTTCCTCGCCGATGCCAACTGGGGCATGGCCCCGCGCGACGTCGAGTTCACCCGGCACATGCTGGCGTGCCGCGAGCGCACCGGGTTCCCGATGGTGATCTCGATGAACGCGGCCAAGAACAAGCCCGAGCGGGTTGCCGAGATCACCAAGCTGCTGGTCCAGGGCGGCATGCTGACCAGCCAGCCGATCTCGTTGCAGACGATGGACTCCGGCGTGCTGAAGCTCATCGATCGCAGCAACATCCGCGCCGAGACCTACACCGCCCTGCAACGCACGCTGCGCGAGCAGAACATCAGCTCGTACATCGAGATGATCTGGCCGCTGCCCGGCGAGACCGTTGCGTCGTTCCGCGAGGGCATCACCGCGCTCGCCCGCGCCCGTGCCGACACCATCCTGGTGTATCCGCAGATGTTGCTGCACAACACCCCGATCTACGAGAACCGGGAGCGCTACGGGATCAGTCTGCGCCGGGTGGACGATGTCGTGGCCGAGGCCGACATCGTGGTCGGGACCAGGTGGGTCACCGAGGACGACTATCACGAGGGGTCCGCCCTCTACTACGCGGTCCACGCGCTGTACAGCCTCCGCGGCCTCTACTACCTGGCGAATCACCTGGATCGCAGCGGCCAGATCACCTTCGGAGACCTCTACGCCGAGGCCGCCCGCTACTTTGCCGGGCGGGTGGCGGACTCGCCGATCTGCCGGTTCATCGACGAGTCGGTGCATGGGCTGGGCAACTACTACCTGCTCAACGGTGGCCGGCTGGCGCACCTGACGCTGCACGCGGAACGCGACCACTTCACCCGGCTGCTGACCGACTTCGTACGCACACAGCCGTTCTGGTCCGACGCCGACGCTCGCGCCATGTTCGAGCTGGACCTCCTGGCCCGCCCGTACATCTACCGGGAAACCCCGGCCATGCCCGACTACCCGTTCACCGAGTTGGACGTGCGCCCTCGCGACGACGGGTTCGAGGTCACCACCCCGGAGCTGGTCGGCAGCCTGCTCAGCGAGCTCGACATGGGCGGCCGGGCGGTCGACGGGCCACTGCTGCTGCGCCACCCGGTCCGCCACAAGCTGCCCTACCTGCGGCACCGCACGCTCGACGACAACATCTCCTACTGCCAGGGCATGACGCTGCACCTGCGGGAGATGCTGCCGGAGTGGACGCCCGCGGCGACGCTCAGCGAAACACCCCGCCATTGACGTGCAGCACCTCGCCGGTGATGTAGCCGGCGTCCGGGCTCACCAGGAACGCGACGGCGTGGGCGACGTCCTCCGGCCGGCCCACCCGGCGGACGGGCGTCTGCGCCGCGACCATCCGCTGCAGCTCCGTGAAGTCGACGCCGAGCCGGCCGGCCGCCGCCCGCGTCATCTCGGTCGTGATGTAGCCCGGTCCGACCGCGTTCACGGTCACCCCGAACGGCCCGAGTTCCAGGGCAAGCCCGCGCACCAGCCCCAGCACGCCGGCCTTCGCCGCCGCGTAGTTCGCCTGGTCGCGGTTGCCCAGCACGGCGGCCACGCTGGACAGGGTGACGATCCGGCCGCCCGTACCGCCCACCAGGTAGGGGCGAACCTCCCGGCACATCAGGTACGCCGCGCGCAGGTTGACCGCCTGGACGACGTCCCAGTCGTCGTCGGTCATCTCGGCCAGCGGGCCGTCCCGGATCACTCCGGCGTTGTTGACCACGACGGTGGGTGGCCCGAGCCGCTCGGCGACGGCAGCGACGGCGGCGCGCACCTGGACCGGGTCCGTCACGTCGCCCGGCACCGGCAGCGCCCGGCCACCGCGCACCGTGATGTCCGCGACGACCTGGGCGCAACCGGCCGCATCGACGTCGAGGACCGCCACCGCGAGGCCGTCGGCCGCCAGCCGCGCGGCGGTGGCGGCGCCGATGCCCCGGGCCGCGCCGGTGACGATCGCGACCCGCTGCGGCGGGCCGGCATCAGGCGAGGCCACCGGCGGCCCGCAGGTTCTGCCCGGTCAGCCATCGGGCGTCCGACCCGACCAGGAACGCGACCACGTCGGCCACGTCGGCCGGCTGGCCCAGCCGGCGCAGCGGCGTCATCGCGGCGGCCATGTCCAACGCCTCCACCGGCTGCGAGGCGCGCAGCATGTCGGTGTCCACCGGGCCCGGCGAGACCGTGTTGACGGTGATCCTCCGTAATGACAGCTCCCGCGCGGCGACCAGGGTGAGCTGCTCGAGGGCCGCCTTGCTCGCCGCGTAGAGGGCGATGCCGGGCGCGTGGAGCACGGTGTTGGTTGAGGAGATGTTCACGATGCGGCCGCCCCGGCGCATCCGGCGGGCCGCCTCCTGGATCAGGAAGAATGCCGCCTTGACGTTCACCGCCATGAGACGGTCGAAATCCTCCTCGGTGCTGTCCGCGATACTCGCGACCCGTGTCTCCCCCGCGTTGTTGACTAGCATGTCCAGGCCTCCCAGGCGCTCCTCGGCCGCGGCGAACAGGCCACGGACAGCGGTCAGGTCGGTCAGATCGACGCGGATCGCGCAGGCCCGGGCGCCCGCCTCGGTGAGTTCGGCGACGAGCTGGTCGGCCAGGTCCTCGCGGGTGCGGTAGCTGAAGGCGACCGCGGCGCCGTCGCGGGCCAGCCGTTGCACGACGGCTCGCCCGATGCCCCGCGAGCCGCCGGTTACCAGCGCCGTCTGTCCGCTGAGGATTCCGTTCATCCGCTCCACCGTTCCCTCCTGGGCCGCTCAGCCCGGCATCAGGCCGCCGGAGACCGCGATCACCTGCCCGGTGATGAAGCCGGCCCCCTCACTGACCAGGAACGCGACGGCGCAGGCGACGTCCTCGGGCTGGCCGACCCGGCGCAACGGCGTCTGCGCGGCCACCACGCGTTGCAGCTTGTCGAAGCTGACCCCAAGGTTCGCCGCGTTCGTCGCGGTCATCTGCGTCGCGATGTACCCGGGGGCCACCGCGTTGACCGTGATGCCCTCGGGGCCGAGTTCCAAAGCCAGTGCCCTGGTGAGGCCCTGGATGCCGGCCTTGGCCGCGCAGTAGTTCGCCTGGTTGCGGGTGCCGAGCGCGGCCATGCTGGAGATGTTGACGATCCGGCCCCACCGCTCGCCACCGAGATGCGGGCGGACCTCGCGGGTGACGAGGAAGGCGCCACGCAGGTTGGTTGCCATCACCTCGTCCCAGTCGTCCTCGGTCAGCTCCTCGATTGGCGCGTCCCGGGTCAGGCCGGCGTTGTTGACCAGGATGACCGGCGGGCCGAGTTCGTCCGCGATCCGGGCGACCGCGGCCGTGACGTCCCCGTGATCGCTGACGTCGGCGGCGATCCCGAGTGCCCGCCCACCGGCGGCGGCGATCCGCGCCGCGACCTCCGCGCACGCCTCGGCGTCGCGGTCCACGACGGCCACCGCGTGTCCGTCCTCGGCCAGCCGAACCGCGGTCGCGGCACCGATGCCGCGTCCACCGCCGGTCACCACCGCGACCCTCGCTGCTGTGCTCATCCTGCCTCCTCTGCCGACCGCTCCCACCGGCCAGCGGCACGCCACAGCTCGGCCGGGCGACCGAACCGCAGCGCTTCCACGGCCGCCGCCCGGTAGTACCGGTGGACCGGCGCCGATCCGGTCAGGCCGAGCGCGCCGTGCACGTGCACCGCTGCGGCCGTGATCTCGAGGGCCAGCTCACTCGCGTAGGCCAGCGCGCGGGTGGCGGCCAGCCCGGCCGGCGCCCCGGTGTCGTCACGCCAGGCCGCCTCGTGCACCAGCAGTCGCGCGGCTCTCAAGTGCGCGAGCTGCCGGGCCAGCGAGAAGGCGATCGCCTGGTGGCTCAGCAGGGCCTGCCCGAACTGGTGGCGCTGGGCCGCCCGCTCGACCGCCAGCCGATGCGCCCGGGCCGCCAACCCGGACAGGTAGGCGGCCTGCCGCACCCGGGCCCGGTACAGCGGACGGGGCGGCCGGCCGGCCGGGCCGGTGCCGGCGACCTCGGCCCAGAGGGCGCCCGACCGCCGATGCACCGCCCGCAACGCGCCCGCGCCGTCCACCGCCACCACCACGTCGGCGTCGTCCGTGCCGCCCGACAGCGCCACCCGCACCGTGCCGGCGACGACCGCCGCACCCCGGTCCCGGGCCAGCGCCGCGTCCTGGCCGCCGAGTAGGTCGAGGAGGAGCGCGGCGGCGCGGTACCCGTCCGGCGCGACCCGGCGGCCCAGCTCGTCGCAGACCACAACGGCATACCCCAGCCCCAGCTCCAGGCCGCCGGCGGCGGCCGGGGCCTCCAGCGCGTACAGCTGCAGGCCGGCGAGGCGGTCGTGGACCGGGCCCGGGAGCTGGTCGTCGCCGAACCGGTCCAGCTCCCCGCCCACCGCCCGGCCGAGGGCCAGCTGATCCGGGTCGAGCTCGAGATCCATGTCAGCCTTCCGCCGCCACGGCATCGGTCAACTGCTCGGCCAACGTGCGCAGCATCATCTCGGAGGTGCCGCCGGCCAGCGTGAGGCCCGGCGCCTCCCGGTAGGCCCGGTCGACGTCGACCGGGAGCCGTCCGTCGTCGTCGAGGCCGTGCCGCGACAGCGCCCACGTCGCGACAGCGGCGGCGAGTTCGCTGCCGTACCACTTGGCGACCGGAGCCCGCGTCGGGTCGGCATCGCCGCCTGCGACAGCCAGCGAGGCCTGCCAGGCCAGCAGCCGGGCGGCGGCCACCCCGGCACCGTAGCGTCCGGTCCGCTCCAGTTCGTCGGGATCGTCAGGGGTGGCCCGACCGGCCAGGTCGAACCAGCGGGCGGCGCGCAGCGCGAAGTCGAAGCCGGTGCGCTCGAACGCGAGCGCGCGGGTCAGCAGCGCGAACCCGTCGTCGAGTGCGCCGATCAGGGCGGCCTGGTCGACCGCGACGCCGTCGAGGTGGACGAGGGTGAACTGCTCGTCGGGTAGGCTCGGCATCCGTTCGATCCGGACGCCGGGCGCGCGGAGGTCGACCAGGAAGAGGCTGAGACCGTCGTACCGGGTCGAGGCGGGCGAGGTGCGGGCCGCACACAGCCCGACGTCGCAGCGTTCGCTCAGGTTGAACGCCTTGCTGCCGGTGATCCGGAACCCGTCGGTCACCGGCTCGGCGGCCGTGGTCAAGGCGCCGAGGTCGGAGCCGGCGCCGGGCTCGGTGTAAAGGATGCTGGCGAAGATCTCGCCGCGCGCGAGCCGCGGCAGCAGGTCGTCGCGCTGGTCGTCGCGGCCGCACGACAGGATCAACTGACCAACCGTCAGGATGCTGTTGACCAGCAGGGTGTCCGGGATGCCGGCCCGCATCAGCTCCTCGAGGGCGATGACGCCGCACCGCGCGTCGCCACCACCGCCGCCGTAGCCTCGGGGCCAGTGCGGGGCCAGCAGGCCCGCCGCGCCGAGGAACCGATAGAGCGGCCGCTCGTCGCGCTCACCGGGGTCGGGGTGGGCGAGGTCGGCGAGAAGCTCGATCGCCTCCGGCGCCGCGAGGACGGCGCGGACCCGGTCGCGGAACTCCACGTCCGAGGCCGTGGGGCTGAAGTCCATGCGCCACCGCCTATTCCCCCGTCGACGTCGCCCGCCGATCATAGCAATAATGTAAATATTTGCGGAGGTAGATGGTGACCTGAGCGGCGGGATAGACTCCCTGTGTTGTCTTCTGCGGGGAGGAGACCGGGCGGGATGTCTCGCGTCATCAAGCGGGCGGCGCCACCAGCGCGCGACTCGCTGGCGAGCAGGCGCGACGCGTTCCTCTGCCGGATCCACGCCATCGCCGCGCCACCGCCCGGCCCCACCAGAGCGGCCACCACGGCGGACCGGCCCACCCGCTTTCCCGAGGCAACCGCGACCGGCCCCGCGCCGCCACCGCGCCGGATGCGCTGCGTGACGGCGATTCCCGCCGGCACCGATCCCGGTCCGCTGCTCGCGGCGGTGGTCGCCACACTGAGCCGGTACACCGGGTGGCCACGGGTCGCGATCGGGCTGGTCCGCCGCACCGGTGGCCGGGCCGTGCGCGGCGGACTGGACGTGACGATCGAGCGGGGCGACACGCTGGCCACGATCGCCGCCCGGCTGACCGACGTGGCCCCGGCACCCGGTACGACCCCCCGGCCGGTGACCGTACGGCTGCGGACGCCCGGCGACCTGCTCGACGACGGGATCGCCGACGGCTTGGTCATCGAGGCGCTCCCGGCCGCCGGCCGGCTGACGGCCGAGTTCGACGCCGACCGGCACGACCACGACACCGTCGTCCGGTTCCTGCGCCACTGCGCGCGCACCCTCGAGCAACAGCCCGACACCCCGGTTCTCGAGGTGCCACTGCCCGGGCCGAGCGAGGTGCCGCCATGGACCGGGGCCACGCAGCCGTCCGACGGGGGCACGCTGGTGGACCTGTTCGAGGCGACCGTCGCTCGCCATCCCGACCACCCGGCCGTCGGCCCGCTCAGCTACGCCCGGCTGGCCACCGAGGCCCGCCGGTTGGGCCAGTACCTGCACGCCACGGTCGCGGCCGGCCCCGAGGACCGGATCGGCATACTGATCGGCCGTGGCGACCCGCGCTGGGTGATCGCCTGCCTCGGCGTGCTCTACGCCGGCGCGGCCTGGGTCCCGCTCGACCCGGACACTCCGCCCGCCCGGGTCTCGGCGCTGCTCGACCGGGCCGCCGTGAAGACCACCGTCACCGACGGCCGGCTGGCCGCGCAGCTGGCCGGCCGGCCGGTGGTCGACCTCGACACCGACGCGGGGCAGATCGCCGCTGCCGACGACGCTCGACCGGCCGGGCCGGTCGACGCGCGCAACGCGGCGTACGTCATCCACACCTCCGGCAGCACCGGCACGCCGAAGGGCGTGGTCGTGCCCCACGCTCCGGTCGTCAACTTCGTGCGGGCGATGGCCCGGCTCTTCGCCCTGACGCCGGCGGACCGCATCCTGCAGTACGCCTCCCCCGGCTTCGACGTGTGGGTGCAGGAGGTGTTCACCGCGCTGCTCACCGGCGCCTCGGTCTGGCCGGTCGACGATGCGCAGCGGCTCTCCCTCGAGGAGTTGTCGCGTGTGCTCGAACGCGACCGGATCACCGTGGCCGAGTTGCCACCGGCCCTGATGGAGTCGATGGACGCCGACCGCTTCCCGGATCTGCGCATCGCCTCGGTCGGCGGTGAGGCGTTCCCGGCGTCGCTGGTCGCCCGCTGGCGGACGGCGCGGCGGCGGGTCGTGAACGGGTACGGACCGACCGAGGCAACCATCGGCGTCATCTACCACGACTGTCCCGCCCAGCTGCGGTCCGCGCCGCCGATCGGCCGGCCCGTCGACCAGCACCGGGCCCACGTACTCGACGGTCGGTTACGACCGGTGCCGCTGGGCGCGATCGGCGAACTCTATCTGGGCGGCGCCGGCCTGGCCCGCGGTTACCTGGGCGATCCGGCAGCGACCGCGGCGGCGTTCGTCGCCGACCCGTTCGGGCCGCCCGGAGCCCGGCTCTACCGCACCGGCGACCTGGTCCGCCAGGACGGGGCCGGCGAGTTGATCTTCGTGGGTCGCCGCGACCGCCAGGCCAAGGTGCACGGTCAGCGGGTCGAGCTGGGCGAGATCGAGGCCGCGCTGGCTGCGTACCCGGGCGTCCGCCGGGCCGTGGCCGACCTCGCCAACGAACGGCTCTCCGCCTATCTGGTGGCCGACCGGCACCTGGACGTGGCCGCACTGCGCCGCCACCTCGGCGAGCGCCTGCCCGGGTACATGGTGCCCGGCCGGCTCGTCCAGGTGGCCGCGATTCCTCTCAACGTCAACGGGAAGATCGACCGGACCGCGCTGGCGTCGGCCTCCCCCGCCCAGGCCGCCGCGCCGTCGACGGCCGGGCCGGCCGACGGCATCGCCGCCACCGTCCTTCGGTTGTTCGAGGAGTGCCTGCGACAACCACTGCCGGAGCCGGCCGAGACCGCCGACTTCTTCGCCGCCGGCGGTACGAGCCTGCAGGTCATCCGCCTGCTGAACCGCGTACGTCAGGAGCTCGGGGTCGACGTGCCGGTCCTGCGGTTCCTGCGGGAGCCGACCCCGGCGACGTTGTCCACACTGGTCGGCACGGGTGCGGACACCGGCCGTCTGGTCCGGGCCCCCGAGGGGGCGGAGGTGCCGCTGTCGGCCGGGCAGCGCGGGCTCTGGTTCCTCGACCGGCTCGGCGCGGACCCGGCGGCCTTCCACGTGCTGGAGGCCCACCTCATGCTGGGGCCGCTCGATCCGCGGGCGCTGCGGCGGGCGGCCGAGTCCCTGGTCCGTCGGCACGAGATGCTGCGCACGCGGATCACCGTCCAGGACGGGATCCCTTCGCTCCGGGTGGATCCCACCGGCTCGTTGGACTGGGAGCAGGTCGAGCTGGCCGACGTCGACCGGTTGCCGGAGGTGCTGCGCGAGCTGTGGTCCCGGCCGTTCGACCTGGGCGCCGGGCGGCTGATGCGGGTCGCCCTGATCCGGCTCGGCGCCCACGAGCACGTGCTCTGCCTCGTGGTCCACCACCTGGCCTCGGACGCCCGGTCCACCGAGGTGCTCTTCGAGGAGCTCAGCCACGAATACCTGGCGGCCGACGCGGCCCTCCCGGCGCCGGACGCACGGTACGCCGACTTCGCCTGGTGGGAACGGGAACGGCTGGCCAGCGGCGCGCTGGACGACCAGCTGGCCTACTGGCGCGAACGACTCGCCGGCCTCCCGCCCACCGTCGAGCTGCCGCTGGACCGTCCCAGGCCGACGGTGCCACACCACGGCGGCGACACCGTGCGCTTCGAGGTGGCGGCAGAGGTGACCGAGCGGGCCCGGGCGATCAGCCGCGAGGCGGGCACCACGCTGTTCGTGACGCTGCTCACCGCATTCGTGGCGTTGCTCGCCCGATACTCGCGTACCGGCGACGTGGTCATCGGCACACCGGTCGCCAACCGCAGCCGACCGGAACTCGACCGGACCGTCGGGCTCATCGCGAACATGGTGGTGCTGCGCCAGGACTGCACGGCCGACCCGACGTTCCGCGACCTGCTCGACGCGGTCAAGGACACCGCGCTGTCCGCGTTCGCGCACCAGGAGCTTCCGTTCGAGCGGCTGGTGGAGCACCTCGAACCGGCGCGCGACCTGGGCCGCAACCCACTCTTCCAGGTCACCTTCCAGAGCTATGAGGAGCCGGGCGCCCGCCTACGACTGGCCGGCCTGCGCACCCGACCGGTGCCGGTCGCCGCCCCGGCCAGCCAGTTCGACCTGTCCCTGGTGGTGCAGGAGGGTGCCGACGGCCGGCTCACCGGCAGCCTCGTCTACCGGACCGCCCTGTTCGACCGGTCGACCGCGGTCCGGGTGGCCGGGCACTACCGCACGCTGCTGGCCGACGGGTTAGCCCGGCCGGATCAGCGGATTTCCCGGCTCGGGCTGCTCTCCGCCGCCGAGCGCGACGAGCTGCTCGTCGCCGGTAGCGGTCTCGGAGAGGTCGCCGCGCCGACGGTCGACGTGCTGGTCGCGGCGCACGCCGCGGCCCGACCAGACGCGGTCGCCGTGGTGGACGTGGGGCGCACGCTGACCTACGGCGAACTCGACGCCGCGGCGCACCGGCTGTCCCAGCGGCTGCACCGGGACGGGGTCGGCCCGGGCCGCCGGGTCGGCGTCTGCCTGAACCGGGGCGCGGACTTGATCGTCACGCTGCTGGCCGTCCTGAAGTCGGGCGCGGCCTACGTGCCGATCGAGCCGACCTACCCGCCGGCCCGGGTCGGGTTCATGCTGGCCGACAGTGGTGCGGCGGTGGTGGTCACGGAGCGGTCACTGGCCGGCGTGCTGCCCGACGGGACGCCTCAGATCCTGCTCGACGAGCCGCCCACGGAGGAGCCCGGCTTCCTCACGGACGCTCCCCCGGCTCGGCCCGACCCGGATGATCTCGCCTACCTCATGTACACCTCCGGCTCCACCGGCCGACCCAAGGGCGTGGCGGTGCCGCACCGCGCGGTGACCCGGCTGGTGCGCGGTCTCGACCAGCTTCGCATCGGCGCCGAGGACACGTTCCTGATGCTCGCGCCGGTGGCGTTCGACGCGTCCACGCTGGAGGTCTGGGCGCCGCTCAGCCACGGTGGCCGGCTGGTGGTCCACCCGCCCGGCGCGGTCGACCCGGGAGGGCTGGGCGAGCTGCTACGCCGCGAGGCGGTGAGCGTGCTGTGGCTCACCGCAGCGCTCACCAATCTCGTCGTCGACACGGTCCCAGCCGCCCTGGCTCCCCTGCGGCTGCTGATCACCGGCGGTGAGGCGTTGTCCGTCCCGCACATCCGACGGCTCGCGGCCGCGCATCCGCACCTGCTCATCGTCAACGGGTACGGGCCGACCGAGACCACGACCTTCGCCACCACCCACCCGGTGGCCGCCACCACCGACGCGACCTCGATACCGATCGGACGGCCGATCGGTGGCACCCGCGTCCACGTCCTGGACGTGCGGCTGCGGCACGTGCCGGCCGGCATCGCCGGTGAGCTGTACATCGGCGGCGCCGGCCTGGCGCGCGGCTACCACGGGCAGTCGGGCCGGACGGCCGAACGGTTCGTCGCGGACCCGTTCGGGGCGCCCGGCGAGCGGCTCTACCGGACCGGCGATCTCGTCCGGTGGACCACGGATGGCGTGCTGGAGTTCCTCGGCCGGGTCGACGACCAGCTCAAGATACGCGGGTTTCGGATCGAGCCGGGTGAGATCGTAGCCGAGCTGAACCGGCATCAGGCCGTGCATGACTCGTTCGTCCTTCCCCGCGGCGACGGGCTGACGACCGAGCTGGTCGCGCACGTGGTGACGGCCGAGGAGCCGGCCGTGCTGGTTGCCCACCTGCGAGAACGGCTGCCGTCCTTCATGGTGCCCACCGCCTGGATTCGCACCGACGCGCTGCCGCTGACCACCACCGGCAAGGTGGACCGCGAGGCGCTGCGCCGCCGCGGGCAGGACGTCGACCGGACGGCAGAACACTTGCCGCCGCGCACGGGGGCCGAGATCCGCGTGGCCGAGGTGTGGTCGCGGGTCCTCGGCCGCGATCGGGTGGGCGCCCGCGACGACTTCTTCGCCGTCGGTGGCAACTCGCTGCTGGCGACACGGATGGCCGCCCTGGTCGGCGACGCGTTCGGGGTGGAGCTGCCGCTGATCACGGTGTTCCGGCATCCGACCGTGGCGGAGCTCGCGGCCAAACTCGACCGGCGGCACGCCGACCCGGTCCCGGCCGGGCCGGCGGTGGCACGCGTTCCCGGCGGCCGTCCGGCGCCGCTGACGCCCGGCCAGCGCGCGCTCTGGTTCCTGGACCAGCTACGGCCCGGTGTGCCCGCCTACAACGTACCGCTGGTCGTCCGCCTGAGCGGCGAACTCGATGTCGAGGCACTTTGCGCCGCGGTGACCCGGACGGTCACGCGGCACGAGGTACTGCGCTCGGCCTTCGTGCTGGAGGACGAGCACGGGCCGGTCCAGCGGGTCCGCGAGCCGGGGTGTGTGGCGCCGGTCGTCGACGACGTGTCGGACCGGCCACTGGCCGAGGCCCGCCGGGTCGCCGAGAAGGCGGCCGCCTCGGACGCGGCAGAGCCGATCCCGCTCGCGACCGGGCCGTTGATCCGGGTGCGCCTGGTCCGCGTCGCGCCCCGTGAGCACCTGCTGGCGCTGACCGTGCACCATGCGGCGTTCGACGGCTGGTCGGTCGGCGTGCTGTGGGACGAACTGCGCGCCGGTTACCTCGGTCGGCCGCTGCCGCCACTGCCGGCCCAGGCCCGTGACATCGTCCCCGCCACCCGCCCGTCCGACCTGGCCTACTGGCGGCGGCAGTTGGCCGGGGTCCCGCTGGTGACACTGCCGCCCGACCGGTCCCGGCCGCGCCGCCCCTCCGGCCGCGGTGACCAGCTGCGCTTCCCGGTGCTGCCCGCGGCCGGGGCGGTCCGGCTCGCCGAGTTCGCCCGGCAGCACCGGGTCACCGAGTTCATGGTGCTGGTCACCGCGCTGTTCACCGTGCTGGCCGAGGCCAGCGGGGCGAGCGACCTGGCAATCGGGACGCCGGTGTCCGGGCGCCTGCGCCCGGAGACCGCCCCGCTCATCGGGTTCTTCGCCAACACCGTGGTGCTGCGGGTCGACCTGGGCGGCGACCCGGCGTTCGCCGCCGCGCTGCGCCGGGTTCAGGAGGTCACGCTCGCCGCCTTCGCCCATCAGGACGTGCCCTTCGAGGCCGTGGTGGAGGGCCTCAACCCCACCCGCGGACCGAATCATTCCCCGTTGTTCCAGGTGATCTTCTCGGTGCGTGACGACCGCGGGCGCGGGCTCGACCTGCCGGGCATCGAGGCCGAGACCGTCGAGGTCCACAACGGAACAGTCAAGTTCGATCTCGATGTGACGGTCGTGCGCGGCGACGACGGGGTCGACGGCACCGTCGAGTTCAGCACCGACCTGTACGACGCGACCACGGTCGCGGCGTTCGCCGAGAGCTACCGGGCACTCCTGGACACCGTCCTGGCGAGCCCGGAGAGACCAACCCATACCAACCATGCCGCAGGAGGACACCCATGACCACCGAACCGACCGCCGGCCCCGGTGCCGGTACCGAGCAGACCGTGCTGCGGATCTGGTCCGGCGTTCTGAAGAGGGACAGCATCGCCGGCGACGACGACTTCTTCGCCATCGGCGGCAACTCGATGTCGGCCACGCTGTCCACCTACAAGCTGCGCGAGGAGTTCGCGGTCGAACTACCGCTCATGCTGATCTTCGAGAACCCGACCGCGGTCGAGCTGGCCAAGGCGATCGACGAGTTGGTCGCGCAGAAGGGCTGAGCCGGTGATCGAAGCGGACGACTATCCGTTGTGGAACAGTCCGGCGATGAACGCGTACCTGAAGACCCTGTCCCCGTCGGTCATGCTGACCGAGGGGCGCGGGGTCCGGGTGCGCGACAGTGGCGGGCGGTGGTTCCTGGACGCCCGGTCCGGGCTGTGGAACGTCACCCTCGGCTACGACCACCCG
Organism: Micromonospora sp. NPDC048169; assembly: GCF_040652815.1. NCBI lineage: Bacteria > Bacillati > Actinomycetota > Actinomycetes > Micromonosporales > Micromonosporaceae > Micromonospora > Micromonospora sp. NPDC048169. The sequence continues at coordinate 28,745 of NZ_JBEZMS010000017.1, read as the reverse complement.
GCCGTCCGCGAAGCGATCAAGCGGCAGGTCGACGCGCTCCCGTACGCCAATCTGATCGGCTACGGCCGGCCGGCAGAGATCGCGGTGACGGCCGCCAACGCCCTTCTCCCGCACCTTCCGCCGAATCTGAAGAAGGTTCGGTACTGCAGCAACGGCTCCCAGGCGAACGAGACGGCGATGTTGCTGTCCCGGTTCCTGCACCGGGCGGCCGGCCAGCCGGACCGGACGGCGGTATTCGGCATGTGGCGTGGCTTCCACGGACTCGGCGCCGCCGGTGGCGCGCTCACCGGCCTGCCCTACGTCCACCGGCAGGCCGGACCACTGCTGCCGGACGTGCGCCACGCGCCCGGCCCGTTCGAGCCGATGGGTGACGGATCGCGCAGCGACCTGGAGCGCACCATCGAGGACTACGGGCCCGAGCGGGTCGCCGCGGTGGTGGTGGAGCCGATCGTCGGCGAGGGCGGCCACGTTCTCGGCGCAGACTACCTGCGCTCGCTGGCCGCGTTCTGCCGCGCGCGAGGGATCCACTTCGTCGTGGACGAGGTGACCACCGGCATGGGGCGCACCGGCGCATTCACCCGCACCGGGCAACTGGACGTCGACTCCGACATCCTCCTGCTCGGTAAGGGACTGACCTCCGGGTACGCGCCGCTCGCCGCAGTCGTGCTGTCGGACGAGATCTTCGCGCAGCTCTACGACCTGCCCTACACCCGGCAGTTCTTCATCGGTTCCACCAACGACGGCCACCCACTGGCGCTGGCCGCCTCCATCGCGGTGATCGAGACGTTGGCCAAGGAAGGCCTGCTGGACAATGTGACGGCGCGCGGTGAACAGCTGCACGCGGGCCTGCTCGCGCTGTCCTCGCGACACCCACGGATCACCGCGGTCCGGGGCTCCGGCTTGATGTACGCGGTCGAGCTGGGCCACTCTGACGGAAAGCCGGTCGAGGAGGCGGCCACCAATCATCTCCGGCTGGCGATGGAGGCGCGCGGGGTTCTCGTCTCCACGCTCGCGCTGTGGCCGGCGATCATGATCATTCCACCGCTGATCATCGAGCCCGCCGAGATCGACGAAATCCTGCTCGCCCTGGACCTGGCGTTGGACGACATCGCCGTCCTGTTCTGAGCCGCGATCAGCCCAGGCCGAGAAGCGCCGGAAGCAGCTCCGGACGCGGGGCACCGCCGGTCAGCACGGTAGCGACCCGGCGGCCAGGGCCGGCGCCGGCCGCGACCGCAGCCAGCCCGACGGCGCCGGTCGGCTCGACCAGCAGGCCCAGCGTGCCGGCGATCAGGCTGGTGGCCCGCAGGATCGCCGCGTCGTCGACCAGCACCATGTCGTGTACGAACGCCCGCAACCGACGGACCGCCGCAGGGTGAGGCCGATCGACGGCGATCCCCTCGGCGATGGTCTCGACGGCGCCGGACACCGGGTGCCCGGCCCGCCAGCTGGCGGCGACCGCCGGTGAGCCGGCCGCGCAGGCGCCGATGATCCGGGTACGCGGCGAGTGCGCCGCGAACCACAGCGCCACGCCGGTGACCAGAGCACCGCCGCCGACCGGCAGCACCACCGCGTCCAGGTTCCCCGCCCTGGTCAGCAGCTCGGCGCCGATGGTGGCGGCTCCCTCGGCGATCTCCGGCTCACCGCCGGTGACCAGCATCCGGCCCGGTTCGGCGCCGACGTGGTCGCGCAGCGTCCGTTCCACGGAGTCGGTGTCGCACGCGGTGACGGCCCGTACCTCGGCGCCGCAGGCGACCATCCGTGCGCGCTTGGCGGGGTTGACGTCGGGCGGGACGAAGACATGCACGCCCAGCCCGTGCGCCCGGCCGGCGTAGGCCACCGCCACCCCGAAGTTGCCGCTGGTCGCGCAGACCAGGGTGGGCGCGGCGCGGTCATGACGCCGGGCCACCCGGTGCGCCAGGTACGACGCGCCGCGGCCTTTGAAGCTGCCGACCGGGTTGACCGTCTCCACCTTGACCAGCACCTCCCGTCCGATCGCGGCGCACAGGCGGTCGTCGACGAACTGGGGGGAGTCGCGGAACACCGGATCGACCATCCGGGTCGCCTCGGCGACGCGGTCCAGGTTCAGCTCCAGGTCCAGGTCGCTCATCGCAGCTGGACCGAGGTCGGCAGGGCCGCGAAGCCACGGGCCTCGGCCATCACGACCAGCCGCGCGCCCGCCTCGTCGATCTCGAAGTCGGCGACGCTGGCGACCAGCTCCTCCAGCGCGACACGGGCTTCCAGTCGAGTGAGCCGGGCCCCGAGGCAGAAGTGTCGCCCGTTGCCGAAGCTGAGCTTGCTGGAGGTGTTGCGGCGCAGGTCGTAGTCGTCGCCGTCGGGGAACACCGCCGGGTCGCGGTTGGCCGAACCGGTCAGCAGGAGGACCCGGCCGCCGGCCGGGATGACCGCGTCGTGCAGCGGGATGTCGACGGCTGCCGTGCGGGCGGCGAACTGGTTCGGGTTGTCGAACCGCAGTGTCTCCTCGATCCAGCCCTCGATCTCACCGGCGAAAGCGATCTCCCGCTGCCGCGGGTAACGGCTCGCCCAGTACCACGCCTGGCTGAGCAGTTGGATGATGGTGTCGTTGGCCGCCGCGGTGATCAGGTTAAGGAACGCCACCAGTTCCTCGTCGGTGATACCGGCGCCACGGTCCACGTCGTCGAGCACCCGGGAGACGAGATCGTCGCCGCGCTCCTCGCGCCGCCTCCTGACCAGGGCGGTGTAGTAGTCCATCAGCTCCAGCGTCGCCTCGAGCGCGACGATGGGCACGTCGTGCGAGCCCTCCTCGCGTGCCACGACCGCCTCGGCCAACCGCCGAATAAGCTCACGATCACCGGCCGGAATGCCGATGACCAGCGACATCACGTCGATCGGGAACGTCGCGGCAAAGTCTGTCACGAAGTCGAACTCACCGGAGGGCAGCACCGCGTCGAGCCGGGCCCGGACGAGGTCACGCACGGCCGGCTCGATCTCGCTCAATCGCTGGTTGAGCGCGCGGTAGACGGGCATCCGGACGTTCGTGTGCCGGGGCGGATCCATGCCCAGCACCGACGCGTACCGCCAGGCGTTCGGCCCCCAACTGGCCGGCTCGATGGTGTTGCCGTTGACGTTGGAGAAGCGGACGTGGTCGAGGTAGCCGGCGGCCACGTCCGCGTGGTGCGACAGGGCCCAGAAGTCCAGCTCGTCGTTGCGATAGACCGGTGCCTCGGCGCGCAGCCGCGCATACACCGGATAGGGATCCGCGTGAGTCGCCGGATCGTATGGGTTGTAGTGCACGACCACGCTCCACCCCGCCCCCGTCGCACCGTGGTGGCAACCCTATCGGTATCGCCTGCGCCATTGAAGACCCACGATCCAGCGCGGTCCGCCGCACCCACCGGTCGGCGGGCAGCAGGCCCGCATGGAGTGAATCGGTGGAAAGTCACGCCACTCGTCGAACCAATGGTCGGACAGATGGCGCCGGCATGTGTTCACCGAGCGGTACATCGAGGCGTCGCCGACAAGCACGACGTACCGCTCCCCCGCCACGGCGTAGCGCACCGGCAGGCTGGCCGGCCGCCCGTCGGCGGCGCGGTAGCGCACCTCGCACAGTTGCCCGTCGAGCAGGCCGTGCAGGCGCCGGAACGTAGGACCTCCAGGATCAGCCGGTTGACCACCGCCGGCGGCCAGTGGGTGTGCCGGTGCCGTCGGGCGGGACGGGCGTCGCTGTCAGCCATGAGCTTCCTCTTGGTCCGCGTACCCCCTTGATGCTCGCCCCCGGGGGTGGCCCAGGCGCAGGGTCTTCCGGCCCGGTCCGGCGGACGCGTCCGCGCCGGGTCAGCCGGTGTGCACGGGGCCGCCGAGTCGGGTCGGGCTCCTGCCGGCGCAGGATCTCCCGGGTGACGGAGGCGATCTCGCCCTGACCGAAGATCGGGTAGCGCAGGAAGTTGCCGGCCGGGTTGCCCTCGGTCCACTCGAAGTAGACGTGGGGTCGGCGATGGGTCAGGTCGCGGATGTGCAGCAGAAGCGCGGCGAGGGCGTTGGGCACGGAGGAACTGGCCAGCCGGAGCACCCGCAACCTGTGCCACAGCCACGAAGTCTCACCTCTCCGACCGAGCCGTGCCAGCCGATTCTACAAGTCGCCGGCTGCGCCCGTGGCGGCGAACACCTCAACCGCGTCGCGTAGCCGGTCGAGAAAGCCGATCAAATTCACTGCCACCACGTCGAATCGTGGGTCATCGCTGCGGTAGACACCAGAGACGATCTCGCCGGCAGGAAGCCGGTACACCGGCGAGCCGGTCACCGCGCCTACCGCGGACAGGTTGCCGCCACCATCACTGGCGAACACGACCACATCAGCGGTGAAGCGCCCCCGAATGGACGTCACCTCCCGGGGCGCGACCAGGCCGGGTTCGTGGATGAAGTAGCCGTTGCCGATGTCCGGCAGACCTACTTCGCGCACATGCCGGTACCACACGAGCAGATCACCGGGCAGACGCGTGCCCGCGAGCGAGGCGAGCTCCTCCTCCCCCGCCGGGCCGCCGATCGTGTGCCGGTCCGGCGGGTAGCCGAACCGGACTTCGAATCCCGGCAGCATGCCGACGAGCTCGCGCGCGATCCTGCACCAGCACGGCCAGGAGCGGCCGCCGTAACTGTCCCCTGAAAGCAACCACGCAACAACCCGGACCCCGCCGATTGAAGCGCTGAGAGAGAACGCTTCTAGGTGCCCGCTCTGGCCAAGCGTGGTCGTGAGTGAGCAGTCTCGGCTCCGCAAGCAACTGCCTATCGACGGAGCGAGACGTGACGACAACTGCCACAAGTATGAGCAATCCGGACCTGCTGACCGGGTGGATCGATCGCGAACAGAAGCGTGCGGCCGCGAGTCGCCCCGACGCGACTCCCTCCGGCCGCGGGCTGAGGTTCGCGTTCTACGGACGAATGTCAACGAAGGACTTCCAGGACCCGGCATCGTCGTACCACTGGCAACGTGAGGTGGCCCTCGGCCTGACCGCAGGGCGCGGCACGGTCGTGGCCGAGTTCTTCGACATCGGACACTCCCGCCGCAAGACGTGGGATGAGCGTCCGCAAGCCGCAGCGCTACTGGATGCGCTCGCTGATCCCGATTGCGCGTTCGACGCAATCGTGGTCGGTGAGTACGAACGCGCGTTCCACGGCAACCAACTACTACACCTCGCCCCAGCCCTTGAGCGCCACGGCGTACAGCTGTGGCTACCCGAGACCGACGGCCCACTCGATTACCACAACCCCACTCACCGGGCGTTGATCATGATGTTGGGGGCTCAGTCCAAACGCGAGGTACAGCGCGCGCGGTTCCGGGTCATGGCCGCGATGCAGGCACAAGCCCGCGAACAGGGACGCTACCTCGGCGGCCGGCCACCCTACGGCTACCGGCTCGCCGACGCCGGGCCTCACCCGAACGCCGCCCACGCCCGTTGGGGCCGCCGGCTACGCCGGCTCGAACCCGATCCGGCCACCGCCCCACACATACGGTGGATGTTCGCCCAACGCCTTGCCGGCCGCAGCGTCGCCAGCATCGCCCGAGCACTGAACGAAATGGAGATTCCCTGCCCGTCCGGCGTCGACCCGGACCGCAACCCGCACCGCAGCGGAGACGGATGGACCCTGCGCACGGTCGCCGCAATCTTGAGCAACCCCCGCTACACCGGCCGAGAGGTTTGGAACCGGCAACGCACCGACCACAACCCCGTCGACCACCAGCGCAGCGAGGTGCACCGGTTGAACCCGGCCGGGGAGTGGGTGGTCTCTAAGGAGATGGCGCACGCCGCGCTGGTCAGCGAGGAGGACTTCGTCACCGCCCAATCCATCCGATGTAACCCGACCCCCGAGGACGGCCACGCCCGCACGTTCCTGCTGTCCGGTCTGCTGCGCTGCGGCCACTGCGGGCGGCGGATGGAATCGCACTGGGTGCACGGCCGAGCCGGCTACCGCTGCCGGCACGGGCACACCAGCGCGAAGCTCCCATGCGGCCTCAAGAACATCTACCTACGGGAGGACGACCTACTTACCAGCCTCACGGCAGACATTCACCGCAGCAGCAGGCAGGGCCAAGCGAGGCGGCGGGCTCACGCCCTTGCGCCAACGGAGGTGGTAGCGATTCTGCGCGAAAACCAAATGACCATCATCTCCCATGGCAACCCCTGGGACTTGACCCTCACATCCGATCGCCGATAGCACACCGGCGAGCCAAGCGCAATGCCCACCGGAGATTTCCGTGGGGTATTAACGTGTCCGAGGGGGGACTTGAACCCCCACGCCCTATACGGGCACTAGCACCTCAAGCTAGCGCGTCTGCCATTCCGCCACCCGGACCTGCACGTACCAGCCTACCTGGTCGACCAATGTGAGTTACTCGCCGCATCGGTCGGCCCGGCGGGCCGCACGGGGCATTACTGTACACGGCCCAGAACGATCATGCACATCAGCTCCCGGGCGGCACGTTTGCGCAGGTCAGCTGCCACAACAATCGCGTGGGTAGCGCGCAACAGGCGATTCCGGGCAGCATTGCTCACGTGTCCCACCCCTCCCCGTTGATCGCCACTCAACACCAGGCCCTCGCGCTGCGCGCCGCGGGTGACCTGACAAGCGCCCGCCGCCTGCTCGCCGACGCGATCATCGCGGCACGCCCGGCGTACGGCGAGGACCACCAGGACGTCATGGCCACCGGTCACCTGCTGGCCCGGCTGCACCGCGAGGCCGACGACCCGGCCGCCGCCCGGCGCGTACTCGAAGAGGCCTACGCCGCCGGCGAGCGCCGCCGCGGCGAGGCCGACCCGCTGATGCTCGCGCTCAGCTTCGACCTGGCCGGGGTGTCCGAGGAGCTTGGCAACCGGCACGAGGCCCGCCGCAACTACAGCCGCGTGGCGACCGTAGGGCCCGCCGTGCTCGGTCCGGACCACCCAGCGGTACGCGCGGCCCGCCAGTACCTCGGCGGCTCCGCCGCCGCTCCCGCGGGCTATGGCCCCTTCCCCGGCGGCTTCGCCGCCGCTGCCGGTCCGCACGCCGCTCCGACCCTGCCCGGATACCCGAATCCGGGCCGCCCCGGGCACCCCGATCAGTCCCTGCCCCGGCATCCGAACCAGGGCCCGCCCGCAAGCCCCGATCCGGCGCTGCCGGGAAGCCCTGGTCCGGCCCGGCCCGGTCCCGCCTCCTCCGGGTACCCCGGTCACGGGCTGTCCGAGCCCACCGTCTCGCTGCGGGCGGTCACTCCACCGCACCCGCCCGCACCGCCTCGGCCCGTCACCCCGGGTGTGCCCGGGGCGAGTCCGCCGGTACCCGGTTCGCAGTGGGCTCCCCGCCCGGGCCCGGCACCGCAGGCGCCCCACGCCGCGCAGCCGGCTCAGTCCGCGCCGAACCCGCGGGTCGCTCCGCCACCCCCTGTGGCACCTGCCCCGCCGCAGCAGCCTCCCGCAACCGGACCGAGCGGACCCGCGAGTCCGTGGGCGCCGCCCTCGCCGCCTGCCTCCGAGGCGACGACCCGGTTCGCGCCCATCACCGAGGAGGCGACCACGCGGTTCGCGCCCATCACGGATGAGGCGACGACCCGCTTCCCGGTAGTGCCCGTCGAACCCACCGCCCCGGCGAGGCCACCGGCTGCCGGGACAGCCCCGCAGGTTCCCGGTGTCCGCCCCGTGCCCCCGGCTCAGGGCGTCATCCCGGTTCCCCCGGCGCAGCGTGTCCCCCAGGCACCACCGGCGACGTACGGCCGACCGGCCGCCGCTCCCGGTGTGACCCCGGTGCCGCCCCGCACCCCCGTCACGCCTTCGCACCCGGCCACCGCCGGCACGCCTCCGCAGGCACCCGCACAGATGCCCGGAACCATCGGCGCTCCCGCGCTGCCGATGCCGGGAACCGCCGGCACATCCCCACTTCCGCCCCCGCCGGTCATCCCGCCGCCGCCCGCGCCGCCGGTCACCGAGGTGCCGCCTGCCGGGATCACTCCGCCACCGTCGCGGGCGCCCTCGGCGGGACTCCTGCCGCCGCCTCCGGCCGTCCTGCCGCCGGCGCCTCGCGTGCCGGCTCCGGCAGCCGGCGACCTGCCTCCGCCACCGGCCGTTCCGGTCGTCCCGCCGGTGTCGTCCCCGCCCGCTCCGCAACCGGTCACCCCTCCGGCCGCGGCAGCGCCACCGGCGCCCACGCCCCAGCCGGTGGCCGAGTCGGCGCCGGCCGCTGCCACCGCACCGACGCCGGCCTCCGCACCTGTACCGCCGCGACCGGCACCCGCCCCGCGGGCGACTCCCACGGCCGAGGCAACCGCTCCCCCACGGCCTGCCGCGGAGCGGACGGTCGGCACCGGCACCGGCACCGGCACCGACGTTTCCGGCCCGGGTACGACACCGCCTGTCCCGGGTGGACCGGGCTGGGACAAGCCGACGATCCAGGTGCAGCAGATCGGCCCGCTGCTGGAAGAGGAGGCGGCGCGCAACGCCGCGACGGCGGCCCCCGGCGCCCCGGCCAAGCCCACGGTGACCGGCGCCGCCAGCGAGACCCCGGCCGGCGCAAGGCCGGTCAGCAGCCCTCCGATCGGCGCGCCCTCGCCCAGCGGACGGCCCGAGGGATCACCGCCGATCAGCGCGCCGCCCGCCGTCTCGTCCGAGGCCGCCTCGTCCGTGACGCCTGCGGTGAGCGCGCCGCCGGCGAGCACATCCCCGATCAGCGGACCGCCGGCTACGGGTGACGGCGACGCTGCCGCGAGCGTGATGCAGCCGAGCGCGCCCTCGCCGGGTGTGCCGAGCACCGTGGGCGCGCCCGCAGCCGGTGCCCCGGCGGCAGACGCGCCATCGCCGCCCGCCGCGCCCCAGATCAGCGCTCCACACGCCAGCGCTGCGCCGATCAGCGCGCCACCCGGATCCGGCTACCCGTCGCTGGCCGGCGCACCACCCGTCAGCGGTCCTCCTGGACCGCCGATCAGCGCACCACCCGCGCCCGCCTACCCGCCAGCGGTCAGCGCGCCGCCCGCCGGGTACCCGCCGGTCAGCGCTCCCCCCGGCACCTATCCACCGCCCGTCAGCGGACCACCCGCCGCACCGGTCAGCGCGGCACCCGTCAGCGGTTCCTCCGTACCGCCGTGGGGCATGGTCGCGCCGCCGTGGAGCAGCGCCGCCCCGTCCCAGCCGGTCGACCGGCCCACCGCCCCGGAGCCGGACGAGGACGAACCGGCACCCGCCGACGCGGCGGACGGGCCGGGCTCCGACACGGCGGAGCCGAACCGGCAGATGACGATCTACGAGGACCTGCTGGACTTCCCCGAGCCCGCCCGGCCGGAGTCGCCGGGCGAGCCGGGCCAGCCGGAGCCGGGCGCCTGGCCGGCGACCCCGCCGATGTTCCACCAGCCGCCGCCGGTCCAGCCGCCGGACGCGTACCCGATAGAGCCGGAGCGGTCCGGTCGGACGGTGCTGGCCCTGGTCGTCGGCGGTGCGGTGCTCGCGGTGCTGGCCGCGGTCGGTATCGGCGCGGTGTTGCTGAACCGGGAGGCAGCGCCGCCACCGGCCCCCGTGCCCGCGTCCGGTGCCGCGTCGCCGAAGGTGGCCGGTCCGCCGCCGGGGGACCTGAAGCTACGCGACGACACCACCACCGTCACGGTGACCTGGACCGATCCGACGAACGGCGGGGTGCCGTTCGTGGTGGCGGGTGGCCGGGCCGGGCAGAAGCTCGGGGTGATGGCGACTGTCGACGCCGGGCAGACCCGCTACACGGTGAACGGGTTGAGCGCGAAGCTGGACTACTGCTTCACGGTGCTGGCCGTCTACTCGACCGACTCGTACGCCACCTCGGGTCAGGTCTGCACGGACCGGGAGGCCGGCGGCACGGCGAACTGAGCGCCTCGGGCGACACGCTCGGTGTCCACAGGAGGACGGTGCGGGTTTCACCGGCTCCGGGCGGCACCTATGATGGCTCCCGGCTCTGGGGAGGGTCGGCCGTGCTCGGTGTCCCTCCCCCACCGACGCGGGGAGGCAGCCGGCAGTGACCACCATTGAGGACGTCACGGGCACCGGGCCGGCGCCGGCCCGGCCACGGCCGCGGATGCGCGGCGGACTCGTCACCATCGGCACGGTGGCCGCGCTGCTGGCCGCGATGGGCCTGACGGTGCTCGGGCTGGGTGCCGCCGACAACGCGGTGGCGAGCTTCGACGCGTCCTCCTGGTTGTGGAGCACCACCCGCAGCGAGCTGGCCCGGGTCAACGGTGTCACGGCGAGGGTGGACACCCGGATGGAGGTGCCGGGCGGGCGGCGGCACCAGATGCAGGTGGCCCAGACCGACCGGCTGCTGATCCTGCGCGACCTCAACACCGGTCGGGTCAGCTCGCTGGACCTGGCGACGTTGCAGATCACCGCCACCACGCCGACCGCGCCGGGGCTCGGGGTGAGCGTGGCGCTGCACGAGGACGCGGCGTTCGTGGTGGACGCGGTGCAGGGCATCGTGCGGCAGCTCGACCCGCGGGCCCTGACGCCTGTGGGTGAGCCGGTCCGCTACCCGCCGGGCATCACCGGCGGCACGCTCGACGGCGCCGGCAAGCTGTGGGTCGCGGTGCCGAGCGAGGGCACCGTCTCGGCGGTGACCGCCGCCGAGCTGCCGGAGACGCCGGGTGACGCGCCGCCCGCCGGGCTCAGCCCGAAGCGCGTGGAGACGTACGACGTGGCCGAGCCGGCGCACGAGCTGGTGGTGTCCACGCTGGACGAGGGCGTGGCGGTGCTGGACCGCACCTCGGCGTCGCTGGTGACTGTGGTCGGCGGGCAGACGAAGCGGGCGCAGCTGAGCATGACCGCGCCGGGCTACCTGCCGACGCGTACCAGCGGGCAGCAGGTGCCGGTGACGGTTCCCGGTGAACGGTCGGTGCACGTGGTGCGGGACAGCCGCGAGGTGAAGCGGTTCACGGTGCCGGGCGACGGCGTCCGGCTCAGCCCGGCGGTGGCGTGGGCGGGCCGGTTCTACTGCGCCGACGAGAACACCGGCACGGTGTACGCCTTCGACGCCGAGGGTCAGCTCGTGCAGACCGTCAAGGGCTCCGGCCGGCCCGGCCCGGTCGAGCTGGAGGTGCGCGAGAACCACCTGTTCATCAACCCGCCCGACTCGTCGACGGCGCAGGTGGTCGACGACCGCAACCAGGTGCGTGAGGTCGACAAGTACGCAAACGACGTGCTCGGAGGCGACCCGCCGCCGGTCGCTCCGCCGCCGCCCCCGCCGAAGAAGCCGAAGGTGTCCAAGCCGGGTGCCCCGAAGTCGGTCACCGCCGCCGCCGGTGACGCGTCGGCCCGGGTGAGCTGGCAGGCGGCCGCGTCGAACGGCGCCGAGATCACCCGGTACGTGGTGGAGGGCGCCGGTCAGACCCACCAGGTCGGCGCGAACCAGCGTGCACTGGAGATCACCGGCCTGACGAACGGGGAGACGTACACGTTCTCGGTGCACGCGGTGAACGCCAAGGGCGAGGGGCCCGCGCGGCGCAGCAACCCGGTGGTGCCGACGGCCGAGGTGCCGGACCCACCGGCGTCGGTGACCGCCGAGGCGCGGCCGGACGGCACGGTGCGGGTGAGCTGGCCCGAGGCTGACGGCCAGGGCAACAAGATCGCGAAGTACGCGGTGACGGCGACCTCGGCGGGCGCGAGCGCCCCGGCCGGCGAGTCGCCGAAGACGGAGCTGGTGGTGCCGGCCGGGCAACTGGAGTACGGCACCCAGTACGCGTTCACGGTGACCGCCGTGAGTGAGAAGGGCGCCGGGTCGAAGGCGTCACCGGTGAGCAACACGGTGGTGCCGTTCACCGTGCCGAAGGCACCGACCGAGCTGCGCGCGTCCACAGTCGCCGACCAGCCGGGCACCGTCGCCGTGCAGTGGTCCCCGGCCCTGGACAACGGCCGGCCGGTGACGAAGTACCTGGTCGAGGCGGCCGGCAAGACCGTCGAGGTGACCGACGTGCGGGCCACCGTGGGCGGGCTGGGCAACGGGCAGAACGTGACGGTGAAGGTCAAGGCGGTGAACGAGGCCGGGCCGGGACCGGAGGCGAGCACCACCGCGCGCACGGTGGCCGAGCCCCGGATCACGGTGACCGGTTCGTCGGCGGACGCCACGTCGGTGACTGTGACGTTCACCGTGGACGCGGGCGGCGGCCGGGCCACCTGCACGGCCGCGACCGGCGGGAAGACGGCCAGCGGAAGCTGTTCCAGCCTGCGGGTGACCGGGCTGACGCCGGGTACCGCGTACACGGTGACGCTGACCGCGAGCAACGCCGCCGGTAAGGGCACCGCTTCCCGGGCGCAGGCCACAGACCCGCTGTACGGCATCGCCACCTGCAAGAACGGTCCGGACGGCGACCAGCGGACGTACTGCGACAAGGACGTCGACGGCCGCAACGGCAACGAGATCTTCGAGGTGCCGAGGCAGGACAACGACCGGCAGGCGGGCTGGGTGCCGGACGGCCGGCGGCTGCGCACGTACTGCAAGGTGAAGGGCGAGGACGTCGACGCCTGGATCTACAACAACAACAAGAAGAGCACCTGGTGGATCCAGGTGGACTACAAGGGCAAGACGTACATCCCGTGGGCCTGGCTCAACCTGGAGGGCGGCGACGACCTCGGCGTCCTGCCCACCTGCTGACCGCACGAGAGGCGCATCAGTGAACACGCACGAACCGCTCAGCCAGCCGGAGGTGCAGGGCTTCGCCGCCCTGGCCGCCCGGCTGGCCGACAACGTCAACGCGGTCGTGCTGGGTAAGCCGCAGGTGGTGCGGCTGGCGCTGACCGCGCTGTTCGCGCAGGGGCACGTGCTGCTGGAGGACGTACCGGGCGTCGGCAAGACCACGCTGGCGCGGGCGATCGCGGCGACGGTGAAGGGGCAGTGGCGGCGGATCCAGTTCACGCCGGACCTGCTTCCCTCCGACGTGTCAGGGGTGACCATCTTCAACCAGGCCAGCCGGGGTTTCGAGTTCCACCCGGGGCCGGTGTTCGCCAACATCGTGATCGCCGACGAGATCAACCGGGCGTCGCCGAAGACGCAGTCGGCGCTGCTTGAGGTGATGGAGGAGCGGACCGTCACAGTGGACGGCGTACGGCACCCGGTGCCGCAGCCGTTCCTGGTGGTGGCCACGCAGAACCCGGTGGAGATGGACGGCACCTACCGGCTGCCCGAGGCGCAGCTCGACCGGTTCCTGGTGAAGCTCTCGGTCGGCTACCCGGACGAGGCGGTCGAGGTGGAGGTGCTGCGCGGCGCCACGGTCCGCTCCCCCGACTCGCTGAGCCCGGTCACCGACACCGCCACCGTGGGCGAGATGGTGAAGATGGCCCGGCGGGTGCACATCGCCGAGCCGCTCTACGCGTACGCGGTGCGGCTGGCCGCGGCGACGCGTACCCATGCGCAGGTGCGGGTCGGGGTGAGCCCGCGCGGGGTGATCGCGCTGACCCGCGCGGCGTGCGCGTACGCGCTGATCGACGGCCGGGGCTGGATCATGCCGGAGGACCTGAAGGCGCTCGTCGAACCGGTGTTCGCGCACCGGCTGCTGCTCACCCCCGACGCGCAGGTGCGCGGCGTCACGCCCGCCGAGGTGCTGCGCCAGGCGGTCGCGTCGGTGCCGGTGCCGCTGCCGACGGGCCAGGCCACAGCGGTGCACGGCTGAGCGTGGGGATCACCGCCCGTGGGGTCGGGTTACTTGTCGCCGCCCTGGTGCTGCTCGGCGTGGGGTTCCGGTACGCGTACCCGGAGCTGACTGTGCTCGGCGCGGCGGCCGGGGTGGCGGTCGGCTACGCCGTGGTGAACGCGGCCTGGCGGCCCCGGCTGAGCGTGGCGCGGCGGGCCGACCCGGACCGGGTGGCCCGGGGTGAGCCGGCGGCGATGGAGCTGACGGTGCGCAACACCGGCCGGCTGCGCGCGGCGAACCTGGTGGCCGAGGACCGCTGCGCCGGGGCGCTGGTGCCGGTGCCGCTGCTGCGGTTGCGTCCGGGCCGGGACACCGTGGTGCGGTACGACGTGCCGACGCAGCGGCGTGGGGTGGTGCCGGTGGGGCCGCTGCGGGTGGTGCGCCGGGATCCGCTGGGCCTGGTGGCGCTGGCGCGCGGCTACGGCGGCACCGTGCCGGTGTGGGTGCACCCGCGCATCCATCCCCTCTCCGCGGTGCCCACCGGCGCGGGGCGCAGCCTGGACGGGCGCACCGACAGCGTGCCGCACGGGTCGATCACGTTCGACTCGCTGCGGGAGTACGTGGTGGGCGACGAGTTGCGCCGCGTGCACTGGCGCACCAGCGCCCGGGTGGGTGAGCTGATGGTGCGGGAGAACGTGGACACCAGCCTGCCGCGCCTGGTGGTGGTGCTGGACAACCGGGCGTCGGCGCATCCCGGCCGTTCCGGTGGCGTCGCGGAGTCGTTCGAGTCGGCGTGCGAGGCGGCGGCGTCGGTGGTGGCCGCCGCCGTGCGGGAGGACCTGCCGGTGCACCTGCTGCTCGTCGTACCCGCCGAGGTGGAGCCCGCCGGAGCGGCCGGGCCGCTGGACCGGCTGGCCGCCGTGGACCTGGCGGACGCCGGGCCGGACGTGCTGCCCGCCGCGACCGGGCGGCTGCGCCGGGACCGGCTCGGCGACACGCTCGTCTTCCTGACCGGGCCGGGTGGCCGCGACGACCTGGGGCACGTGGGCGCGTTGCGCGGCGCGTACCCCTCGGTGGTGGTGGGGATGTTCGGCGCGGACGGGCCGACGGCGGCCGGCGCGGCGGGCCTCACCGTGCTGGACGCGGCCGACGGCGCGGCGTTCGCCGCCGAGTGGGACGGGGTCCGCCGGTGGTGACGCCGCCGCGCAGCGGCGCGGCGGCGGCGCGCGCGGTCCGGGTGTTGCGGGCCGTGCCCGTGCCGGCCGCGTTGGTCGTGCTGGTCGCGCTCTCCGGCGTGGTGCTGGGCCGGGTGTACGCGGACCCGCTGCCGACCCGGCTGATGGCCGGTGCGGCAATCGGTTCGGTGCTGGTCAGCGTGGCCGCGCGGCGGCTGCCGTCCTGGCTGGTGGCGCCGCTGTCGGTGGCCGCGCTGACCGGGTGGACGCTCCTGTCGCTGCGGCTGGCCGCCGCGCACGCGGCGCTGCCGGGCGGGCTCGGCGAGGTGGCCGCCGACGCGGCCCGCAACGCGATCCCCCGGCTGCTCACCGCGATGATCCCGGTCGAGCCGACACCGGACACGGTCCTGGTACCGGTGGTCGCGGCCTGGCTGGCCGGGCTGACCGCCGCCGAGGTGGCGTTGCGGGCCGGGCGGGTGCTGCTGGGCTACCTGCCGCCGGCGCTGCTCTACGCCGGTGCGCTCTACGTGGTCGGGCCGAACGCGGATCCGGCGATCGGCCCGACCGTGCTGTTCGCGGCGGTCGCGGCGGCCGGCCTGGCGACGCCCGGACGCCGCGACCGCCCGGCACCCGATCCGGTCGCCGGTCTGACCCCTGCGGTACGCGCGGCGGTGCGCCTGCGGCTGGCGGCGGCGAGCGCGGCCGGGCTGGCGGTGGTGGTGGCGCTGGCGGCGCTGCTCGCCCCGGTGGTGGCCGCCCAGGTCGACGAGCGGCCGGTCGACCCGCGCCGCTACGTGGAGCCGCCGCGGGTGGAGTCGCTGGACGAGAACCCGCTGATCCGGATCTCCGGGTGGGCGCTGAACCCGGACCAGCGGCTGCTCGACGTGCGCACCGTCGCGGGTGCCGGCGAGGGCGGGCCGCCGCGGATCCGGCTGGCGGTGCTCAGCGACTACGACGGGGTGACCTGGCGGGTCGGGGCCACGTACCGCAACGCGGGGCGGATCCTGCCCGCCGCCGAGCCGCCCCCGGGCACGGGCACCGACGAGGTGCGCCAGCAGATCACCGTCGGCGACCTGACCGGGCGGCTGCTGCCGGCGGTGCCCACGCCGCGCGAGGTGACCGGCGCGCGGGTGGCGTACGACCCGGCGACCGGGACGCTGATCCGGCCGGAAGGGCTCGCGCCCGGGCTGCGGTACGAGGTGTCCTCGATTCGGGAGCGCCCGGATGTGAACCTGCTGAGCACGGCGAACGTGCCCGCCGGTGACGAGGTGGCCCGGGTGCTGCGGGTGGCCGACGGGGCGCCGGAGCCGCTGCGACGGCTCGCCACCCAACTCGCCGAGTCGAACGGCGCCCCGTACGCGCGCGCCGACGCGATCGCCACGTTCCTGGCCGAGCACTACCGGGTGACAGCTGACGCGCCCAGCGGGCACGCGTACCCGAACTTGGCGTTCTTCCTGTTCGGACCGCGCAACGGCGGCGGGCAACGGGGCACCTCGGAGCAGTTCGCCGCCGCGTTCGCGGTGCTCGGCCGCCTCGCCGGCCTGCCGACCCGGGTGGTGGTCGGGTTCGAGCCGAGGGGCGACGGGCCGGTGCGGGCCGCCGACGCGTACGCCTGGCCGGAGGTGCTGTTCGACGGCGTCGGCTGGGTGCCGTTCGACCCGATGCCGCGCCCGGACTCCGAGCCCCGCCCGGTGGAGGAGGACTTCCGGCCGAAGCCGGAGGATCCGCCGCCGTCGGAGGTGCCCGCGCCCACCGAGGAGCCGAGCGCCACGCCCCCGGCCGCCGCGCCCGCCCCCGGCCGGGACGAGAGCGGGCTCGGTACGCCGCTGCTGGTCGTCGACGGCGTCGGCGGGCTGGCGTTGCTGGTCGGCGCGGTGCTGGCGGTGCTGTACGCGATGCGCCGCCGGCTGACCCGCTCCCGCCTCGAGGCCGGTGACCCGCAGGCGCGGGTCGCGGGCGCGTGGCGGGAGCTGACGGACGCGCTGCGCCTGGCCGGGCACCCGGTCGGGCCGGACCTGACGGCGGCCGAGGTGGCCGAGCGGGCCCGCCGGACGCTCGCCGATGCCCGCGCGGCCCGATCCAGAGGGAACGCGGCCGAGCCCACGGACCGGATCAGGGACGGCGCGGCCGGGCTCACGGACCGGGCCGGGGACGGCACGGCGGCCGGCGGTCCGGACGAGTCGGCGGTCGACGAGCTGGCCGCCCTGCTCAACCAGGCAGGCTTCGCGCCGGGCAGTGTGACGCCGGAACAGGCGGAGCGGGCCGCGCGGCTGAGTCAGGGCTTCGGCGATACGCTGCGGGCGGCGCGGTCGCGGTGGGGCCGGCTGCTGTGGACGGTCCACCCGGGGCCGCTGCGGTGGCGCCGCTGACGGGCCCGGCCGGGCGTACGGCGGCCGGCCGGATGCGGCCCGCCGCCGGGTGCGACCCGCCGTACCCGGGAATCCGCAGTGACGGGCCGGCTCAGCGGTCGGCGGCGCGCAGCTTGCGGACGAGTTTGCGCAGCCCGGCCTGCCAGCCGTCCGGATCCTCGGCGCGGCGGCGGGCGTAGTCGGCCACCTCCGGGTGCGGCAGGATCAGGAACCGCTCCTCGGCCAGCCCGGCGATCACCGAGTCGGCGACCTGGTCCGCTGTGAGGATCGTCCCGGACGCGGCGATCACCCGGGCGCCCAGATGCCCCTCGGCGAGGCCGTCGGCGAGCATCGGGGTGTCCACGCCCTGCGGGCACAGCGCGCTGACCCGGATCCCGGCGTCCCGGTAGGTGACCGCCAGCCATTCGGCGAGGCCCACGGCGGCGTGCTTGGTGGCGGTGTAGGGGGCGTCGCCGACCGCGGTGAGCACACCCGCCGCCGAGCAGGTGAGCAGCAGGTGGCCCTGGCCCCGGCGGAGCATGCCGGGCAGCACCGCGCGGGCGCTGTGCACGTGCCCGAGCACGTTCACCCGCCAGGCCCGGTCCCAGTCCGCGTCGGGCGCGTCGATGCCGCCGCCGGTGGCCACGCCGGCGTTGGCGCAGAACAGGTCGATCCGGCCGTGGCGGCGCTCGGTCTCCTCGACGAGGGCGCGTACCGCCGCCTCGTCGGTGACGTCGAGCCCGACCCCTTCGGCCACCGGGCCGATCGCCTCGGCGGTGGCGCGGGCCGCGTCGGCGGCCAGGTCGGCCAGGACGACAGTGGCGGCGCCCTCGGCGGCGAACCGGCGGCCCAGCGCCGCACCGATCCCGCCGGCCCCGCCGGTGATCACCACAACCCGGTCGGTCAGGTTCATCTCAGGCCACCTTCCCGGGGGCGAGCCGGGGCAGCAGGTCCATCCAGGCCGCCGCGCCACCCTCGGTGATCTCGGGCGTGGGAAGCACCGCGACCACCGGCACGTCCACGCCGTTGTCGGCGTAGCGGCGGACGGCGGCCACGCACTGCTCGGGTGAGCCGTGCGGCACCAGCGCGTCGACCACCTCGTCCGGTACGGCGGCGGAGGCGCCCCGCCGGTCGCCCGCCGCCCACGCCTGCCACATCGGGCCGAGCGAGTCCTCGCGGCCCAGCCACCTGTGGAACGCGGCGTACGCGGGGACGGTGAGGTATCCGGTGATCATGCGACGGCCCAGCGCGCGGGCGTACGTGGCGTCCTCGGTCGGGCAGACGAAGATGCGGGCGGCGACCTCGAAGCCGGGCCGGCGCTCGCCCACCTCGGCCAGTGCTGTCGGCACGTCGTCGGCGGCCAGCCAGTTGAGGATCACCCCGTCGGCCTCGGCGGCGGCCAGGCGCAGCATGCCGGGGCGCAACGCGGCCAGCACGACCGGCGGCGGCACGGCGGGCGGGCGTTCCAGCGTGAACTTGCGGACGGCGAACGTGTCGAACGCGCCGTCGACTGTCTCGCCGCGCAACGCGGCCCGCAGGAACCGCAGCACGTCCCGGGTGCGCTTGAACGGCTCGTCGAACTCGATCGCGTTCCAGTCCCGCACCAGCACCGGCGACGACGCGC
Organism: Micromonospora sp. NPDC048169; assembly: GCF_040652815.1. Lineage (NCBI taxonomy): Bacteria > Bacillati > Actinomycetota > Actinomycetes > Micromonosporales > Micromonosporaceae > Micromonospora > Micromonospora sp. NPDC048169. Next base: position 10,019 of record NZ_JBEZMS010000017.1, on the reverse strand, counting down.
CGACGCCGAGCGCGAAGCGGCCCGGCGCGGCCTCGGCCAGCGCGGCGGCGCTCATCGCGAGCAGTCCCGGCCCGCGGGTGAACACCGGCGTGATCGCGGTGCCCAGCCGCAGCCGCGGCGACCAGGCCGCGGCCAGGGCCAGCGGGGTGAACGCGTCCGCGCCGGCCACCTCCGACGACCACACGTCGGTGAACCCGGCGTCGTCGAGGGCCGCGTAGACGGCGGCGTGGTCGGCGAGCGGGATGCCGCCCAGCGGCACGGTCATGCCCCATCGGTTCGTCACCCGTCGATCGTGCCCGTCCGGCACCGCCGGGAGCAAGATCCAGGCCGATATGGGCGATCGGGCGGCGACGCCGGTCCCGCACGCCGCACCCGGGCTACGATCCGCGCGTGACCTTCTCGCTCGTCGCCCGCTCCGCCGACGGGCTCCTGCACGGCGTCGTCGTGGCCAGCCGGTTCCTCGCCGCCGGGGCGCTGGTGCCGGCGGCTGAGGCGCAGGTGGGAGCGGTCGCCACCCAGGCGCACGCCAACCTCGCCTACCGGTCGCAGGCGCTCGCGCTGCTGCGTACCGGCGTCAGCGCCACCGACGCGGTGGCCGGGCTGGTGGCCGCCGACCCCGGCCGCGACGACCGGCAGCTCGCCGTGGTCGGGGCGGCCGGCGACGGGGCGACCTGGACCGGGCCGCGCTGCCACCCGTGGGCCGGTGGGCAGGCCGGCGACGGCTGGGCCGCGCAGGGCAACATCCTGAGCGGGCCACAGGTGATCGACGCGCTGCGCGACGCCTGGCTGGCCCGCGTGGATCTGCCGTTCCCGCAACGCCTGCTGGCCGCGCTCATCGCCGGTGACCAGGCCGGCGGCGACCGGCGCGGCCGGCAGAGCGCGGCGATGCTCGTGGTGCGGCGCCACGGCGGTTACGCCGGCACCGGCGACGAGCTGGTGGACCTGCGCGTGGACGACCACGTGGACCCGGTCTCCGAGCTGAGCCGCCTGCTCGGCATCCACCACATGCTGTTCGGCCGCCCCGACCCGGCCTCGCTGCGTGACCTCGCCGGTCCGCTCGCGGCCGAGGTGGCGGAGCTGCTCGCCGCCACCGGCCACCCGGTCGGCCCGGCCGGCCTGGACGACGCGCTGGCGGCCTGGAGCGGCCTGGAGAACCTGGAGGAACGCTTCGTGCCCGGCCGGATCGACCCGATCGTGCTGGCGCACCTGCGGCGCTGCGCGGCGCGCTGAGCCCGGTCAGCCGCCGAAGGCCAGCCGGCCGATGCCCGCCCGCGCCAGCTGGGCGCGCTCGTCGCCGGTGAGCGGCAGCCGACCGGTGGCCTTGCGCAGCACGGTCAGCGCGTCCCAGCTCAGGCCCGGCGGCACCGGCACGCCGCCGGTGAGCACCCCGACCACCACGTCCGCCGCGGCCGGGGTCAGCCACGGCGGCCGGTCCAGCGCGTCGGCCAGGTCCAGGCCGTGCACCGCGACCTCCACCACACGGGTACGCAGGAACTCCGCCAGCGCCATCGCGTCACCGTGCCGGGTGCGTACCACCCGGCCCGGCGGCGCGACGGCGACCGCCTCGCCGGTGGCCCGCCAGGCCCGGCCGAACTCCCCGGCAACGGCGGCCGCGCCCGGGTGCTCCCGCGCCGCCCGCCGCGCGGACTCGACGCGGTCGAGGTCGACCGGCGGGCTGAACTTGGCCGCGCCGAAGTAGGCGGCCGCGTCGACCTCGGCCCGGGGCGGCGCGGGCTCGGCGAGCATCCCCGCCAGGCGTCCGGCTCCGGTGCTCACGTGCGCGACCAGGTCCCGTACCGACCAGGGCGGGCACGGCGTGGGCCGGTCCAGCGCGGCGTCGTCCAGGTCGCGCAGCACCCGTTCCAGGCGCTCGCACTCGGACCGGAACGCCGCCGGTACGTCGCTCACGGCGGGTCAGCCCTTCCAGCGGGGCACCAGCCGGTGCACCACGACCAGCACCAGCGCGGCCACCACGGCGATCGTGCCGCCGATGCCGGCCGCGCTGCCCGCGTACCCGACGAACAGCGGACGGCGGCCGAGCGCCTCGACCGGGACGGTGGAGCGGTCGACCAGCCAGGAAAGCGCCACCGCGCAGGCCAGCAGGGCCACCACGCCGATGCCGCCGAGCACGGCGCCGGCCACCCGGTGCGCGTCGCCCGGCTCGACCACCGCCTGCTCCCGCTGGAAGAACAGCAGCACCAGTCCGGCGACCGCGGCCCAGGCGCCGACCACCAGGTACGCGGCGACCGCGTCGCTGGGCCGGTGCCAGCCGGCGGAGAGCGTGGCGACGCCGGCGGCGGCGGCGTACCCGGCGCCGAGGAACGCCCCGGCCGCCCGCACCTTGCGCGGCAGCACCAGGATCAGCGCGATCGCCACCGAGGCCGCCACGGCGGTGTGCCCGCTGGGCAGGCTGTTGCCGGCGGCGGCCCGTTCCGGGTCGATGCCGAAGTCGGGCCGGACCAGGTAGTGCTTGAGCAGTTGCGTGGTCACGTTCGCGCCGGCGATCAGCAGCGTCGCGGTGACGGCGAGCGCCTTGCGGCCCCGGATCAGCGCGATGAAACCGATCACGGCGGTCGCGGCCAGCAGCGACACCACCGACATGGCGTTGAGGATCGTGTCCACCGGACCGTCGATGCGGTCCTGGCCGATCCGGTTGCCGGTCAACGCCACCGTGTCCAGCCACTGCCCCAGTTCGGTGTGTACGGCGAAGCGCCACACCAGCCCGAACGCGGCTGTCTGGAGTAGGGCCAGTACGACCAACCAGACCGCCGTCCAACCCCTCGCCGTCTCACGCACCCGGACAACTTAACGGTAGGTCCGCTCCGGCGCGCGGCGGAGCGCCAGCGGCGGCGGCGTACGGTGAGGCGGGCGATGTGAGGAGGTGGGCCGTGACCGGCACGCCAGGGCCGCGACCGGAGGGCGAGCCCCGGCCGGAGTCGCTGGCCGACCTGCTCGGCGGCCGGCGCGGGGCGGTGGACGCGACGCTTCCCGCGCTGGCGTTCGGGCTCGGCTGGGCGCTCGGCGGGCTGGGCGGCGGCGTGCTCGCGGCGGTGCTGACCGGCACGGCGGTGGCCGGCTGGCGGTGGCGACGCGGCGACCGGCCCCGCTCGGTGCTGGTCGGGCTGCTCGCGGTCTGCGTGGCCGCGCTGATCGCGTTGCGGACCGGCCGGGCCGCCGACTTCTTCCTGCTCCAGATCGCCGCCAACGCGGCGAGCGCGCTGGCCTGGGCGGTGAGCATCGTGGTGCGGTGGCCGCTGCTGGGTGTGGTGGTCGGCACGGCGCTGGGCCAGCGGACCCGGTGGCGGCGCGACCCGGCGCTGCTGCGGGCGTACGGCCGGGGCAGCTGGGTGTGGACCGCCAGCTACGTGCTGCGCGTCGCGGTGTTCGTGCCGCTGTGGCTGTCCGGGCAGGTGGTCGCGCTGACGGTGGCGCGGGCGGCGCTGACCTGGCCGCTGATCGCGGCGGCGCTGGCGGGGAGCTGGGTGGTGATCCGGCGCTCACTGCCGGCCGGGCATCCGGGGCTGCGGCACCCGATGGACACGGACCGTAGAGCGCCGCGCACAGAATAATGGAGAGGCCGCCACGGGGGGAGCGGCCTCTCCGTCAAATACGTTACTCCGTCCACGGCCCGGATGTGATCCCTGGACCGCTGAATTTCGCGTGCCTTTTCGCGCCATGGGTCGTCGCCGGGCGGAGTGGTGGGCCGGCCGGTCCGCTGCGTCGGCCGGACGGCCGGCCCACCCGGCCTGACCGTGGGCGTCAGGCCGTTCGCCGACCCGGCCGCTCCGTTCCCCCATCGGCCGGGTCGGCCTCCTCCGCGGGCGGGCTCGCGCCCGCCCGCGGAGGAGGGGTCACCTCACCCCTGCGGGAAGTAGGTGCCGTAGTCGGCGTACGCCATGGCGATGTCCGCCTGCGCCCAGAACCGGTGGTAGTTGAAGACCGGCTCGGGACCGCCGTTCAGGTACGCCTGCACCTTCGGCCAGTCCGGGTCGTTCTTGTAGAACGACCGGATGTCCAGGAAGCTCTTGCCCGGGGCGATCGCGTCGCCGTTGGGCATCTTCCCGGTCCAGCCGTTGGGCACGTAGAGACCCTGGCCGTCGGCGGCGTTGTAGACGTCGTCGAAGCGCTTGTAGTCGCCGCGCTTCTCCGGCGTCGAGACGCCCTTGCTGTCGGCGGACGCCGAGAGCGCGTCCAGCAGGCCCTTGGCGGTGTCCTTCGCCGCGGTGTTGCCGGACTTGGCCGCGTACGCGATGAGCGTGCGGGCGTAGGCGCCGGCGACGCCGACGTCCTGGCCCTTGACCGTCACCTCGACGTGCAGGTTGGTGTTCGGCTGCGGGCTGCTCGGGTTCCAGTTGGCCGGCTGGCCCGTCCACTTCATGTCCGACGGGATCGACCAGTTGGTGCCGACGGTGGTGTTGGCGATCGCCCACGGCACCCATTTGTCCAGCAGCGCCTTGGCCTTCGCGTTGCCGGTCTCCAGGTAGAGCTCGGCGATGCGCTGCATCGACCAGGCCTGCATGCCGAACCACTGGTTCGACGGCGGGTCGTTGTAGACCGGGTCGACGTCGTAGAACATGCCGTAGAAGGTGGCGGTGCCGGCCGGCGGCTGGGCGTAGCTGCCGTCCCAGCTGTTGGTGGCGCCACCGGCGATGCCGCCCTCGGCGGACTGGAGCCAGGTGTAGAACTCCAGCTGCCGGTCGAGGCTCTTCTGCCAGTCGGAGACCGCGGTCGGCGACTTCGGCTTCAGCTCCGCGACGTTCGTCATCGCCCAGGCCGCGAACGGGTTCTGGTAGCCGAAGTGGCTGTGGCTGGAGCCGATCCGCCACGACCAGTTCTGCGAGGCGTCGTACGCGCCGCCCCAGGCGTAGTACCAGGAGAGCAGGTAGTGCGCCGAGTCACGGCCGCTGCCGGCCGGGCAGGTGCTCGCCCCGACGCAGTTGCCGATCTTCTTGAAGTACTTGTCGAACAGCGCGTAACGCAGGTAGTCGCCCATCTTGGCGGCCTTGGCCACGGTGGCCGCGACGTCGGCCTGCTTACCCTGCGCCTTGGCCCAGGTCAGCGCCCAGTAGGCGGCCTGGACGGCACGCGCGTCGGCGTCCGGGGCGTTTGTGTACTTCCACTGCTTGGCCGGGGCGCTGGACTCCTTGACGAACAGGTCCAGGTAGCCGTTCGGACCGCCGTGCTTGAACGTGTCGCAGGACGGCTGCGGCACGGTCTCCCACACCGACTCCTGGGTGCCCCGCTGGAACGTGTTGATGTACGCGGGCCGCGTGGTGCCGTCACCGCAGCGGCCGAAGCCGTAGGTGTTGTCCACGTCCAGCAGCCAGTGCATGCCGTAGATGTCACCGGTGCCGTAGGTGGACTGCAGCTCCGAGCGCAGCGGGTCCTGGCCGACCGGGACGCTGGCCTCCAGCGCCGACGGGTACTGGCTGGGCAGGTTGTGCTCGGCGGCGTACTGCGGGGTGCCGGGCGAACCGGCAGTGGCCTGGTCGGCGTGCGACGGGATGATGTACTTTTCCATCACCGTCCAGGCGTTGTTGAACGGGGCCCAGTTCTGGGTGACCCGGCCGTACTGCGCCTCCAGCCAGAGCCAGAAGCTGAACGCCTCCGAGGTGGTCTCGTGGCCGTGGTCGGGCGCCTCGACGATGAGCGTCTCGATCGAGTGGTACGGCACGCCCTCGGGGCTGAAGTAGCCCGAGTTCTTGATCTTGCCGTACTGGTCGAGGAACTTCTTGATGTAGGCGTTGTCGCCGCCGGGGGTGTCGTTGTCCGCCTCGGTGGCCACGACGGAGATCGGCGCGTAGCCGGTGGCCGACGCGGTGATCGTGGCGGTGCCGCCGACCGTGTCGGCGTCCTCCGCGGCGGAGACCGTCGCGGTGACGCCGGTGCTCCAGTTGCTCGGGGTGAGCGTCAGCGTGGACGGCGAGACGGTGATGTCGCTGTCGCCGGTGACGGCGAGGGTCACCGGGACGTTGGCGGTGGGTGCCGCGCTGAGCGTGTACCGGACCGTGGCGCTGCCGCCCTCGGACACGGTGACCGCCGACGGGCTGGCGACCAGCTTCGGCCCGCTCGCCGCGGTCACTGTGAACGACTTCTCCGAGACCGCCGTGCCGCCCGCGTTGTCGTACGCCTTGGCCTGCACCGTGTAGCTGCCGGCCGGCAGGTCGAGCAGGTCGTAACCGTACGGCGCGGTGGTGTCGGTGTTGACGAGCAGGCCGTTGCGGTAGAACTCGACCTTGCTGATGGTGCCGTCGGTGTCGCTCGCGGTCGCGGTCAGCGGGACGTCCGCCGGCGCCTCGAACGGGCCGGCCGGCACGCTCAGGGAGACCGTCGGCGGCTGGTTGGTCTGCGCGCCGTTGCAGGCGACCCCGTTGAGGGTGAACGCGGTGGGCTTCGGGTTGCTGCCGCTGTAGCTGCCGTTGAAGCCGATGCTGGTGGACGCGCCGGTGGGCAGGCTGCCGTTCCACGACTCGTTCGTCGCGGTGACCTCGCTGCCGGACTGGCTCCACCGGGCCGACCAGCCCTGAACCACGCGCTGGCTGCTGTTCGGGAAGGCGAACTTCAGCGACCAGTTGTTCAGCGCGTCACCCAGGTTCTTGATGGTGACGTTGGCGGTGAACCCGTTGTTCCAGTCGGTCGTCGCATAGGTCACGTCGCAGGCGGGCGCGGCCTGTGCGGCGCCCGCGGGCAGGGCCACCCCGCCTATGACGAGGGCGGTGGCGGCGACCATCGCCGTACGGCGACGTCTGGCCAGAAGTCTCATGTGGGCGGTGTCTCCTCGGACCGGGCCGGGACCTCGGGGCCCCGGCAGGGCGCCTCCACGCGACGACGGGCGTACGCGGGGGGACGGAGGCGTCCGGAAAGGTGGTCGTCCCGGCCGTGCCGGGGATCGGGGCGCCGCACCGGTTCGTCACCGGGTGCCCTCGGCGGCCCGCGCTCGCGTTCACTGGCTCCGCGCTGCGTGACGAGAGTGTGACATGGAAGCGCTCCCACCACAACGGCCAGGGCAGATACGCGCTTCCATGTTTCGATCTCGTTTAGGGTCTTTTCCAAACCCGTGACGAGCGTTACAGTCGCAGCATCGCCGATGGGAGCGCTTCCATCGACGGAGATATAAGTACTGGATCGCCGGGTACACCCGTGCCCGGCGCGTCGGCCCAGAGGCCGACGGCGGACCAGCCCGGACGCCGCCGCCGGCCGCCACCCGCCAGACGGAGGGAGGTGGAACCAGAGCCACTCGCGTGGCCCGGCTCCCGCGCGACGCGCACGACGGACGCCAATTCCACTTCGTGCGTGTGTGCACCATCGGTGGGGACGGGGGTTGCCCTCCCCCGTCCCCACACTAAACCCCCGTTGTCGACGGCAAAAGAGGCCGACGGGACAGGCGTGACACGCCACCCGGACGGCCTTTCGCGCTATCCGCCCCATCCCTCGCCGCTCACGCCGCCGCGAGCGACGTTCCCGAGCGACGCCCCCGCCCACCCCACACCCTTCCGGCCGCCCGCCGGCCGCGCCGCATCCTCGCCGCGACCGCCGGATCGGGGCCGGCCGCCCCTGGCTATGCTGGGAGCGCTCCCGGCCCTGGGCGGCCCGTCACTCCGAGGAGAAGCCTCATGTCGTTACTCACCCGACGGCGCCTGCTCCGCCGCGCCGCCCTCTCCGCGACCGCGGCCGGCGCGGCCCGGACCGGGCTCGCCGGCGCCACCGCGGCCGGGGTCGCCGCGTCGACAGTCGCGCTCGGCGGCTGCGACAGCCGGCCCGAGCGCACCACCGACCCGGAGCCGGATCGCGGGCTGCGCTTCCCGGACGGCTTCGGCTGGGGGGCGGCGACCTCGGCGTACCAGATCGAGGGGGCCGCGAAGGAGGACGGGCGGGGTGAGTCCGTCTGGGACACCTTCAGCCACACGCCGGGCCGCACCCGCAACGGCGACACCGGCGACGTCGCGGCCGACCACTACCACCGGTACGCCCAGGATCTGGACCTGATGCGCGAGCTGGGGCTGCGCAGCTACCGGTTCTCCATCTCCTGGCCGCGCATCCAGGCCGACGGCTCCGGCCGCCCCAACCAGCGCGGCCTCGACTTCTACCGCCGCCTGGTGGACGGGCTGCACGAGCGCGGCATCGCGCCGATGGCCACGCTGTTCCACTGGGATCTCCCCCAGGCTCTGCAGGACGCCGGCGGCTGGGAGAACCGGGACACCGCCGAGCGCTTCGCCGAGTACTCCGACGTGGTGTTCCGCGCCCTCGGCGACCAGGTGCCGGTCTGGCTGACCATCAACGAGCCGAAGACTGTGGTGCAGAACGGCTACATCTGGGGCCACCACGCGCCGGGCATCCGCGACGAGGACGCGGCGTATCTGGTCGCCCACCACCTCCAGCTCGCCCACGGCCTCGCCGTGCGGGCGCTGCGCGCCTCCGGCGTCACCGGCCGGATCGGCCCGGCGCTCAACCTGCACCCCTGCTACCCGGCCGACGACTCGGCCGAGTCGGCCGCCGCGACCCGGCTCCACGACGGCTACGAGAACCGCCTCTACCTCGACTCGATCTTCAAGGGCGCGTACCCGGAGGACGTGCTGGACGACCTCGGCCCGGACAGCCGGATGGCGCGCGGCGTCCGCGACGGCGACCTGAAGATCATCTCCAGCCCGGTCGACCTGCTCGCCGTGCAGTACTACACGCCGCTCTACGTCACCGGCACCCGCGACACGGTCCGCAAGTGGCCCACCTCCGAGGCGGAGTGGCAGCAGATCTACCCGGAGGGCATGTACGACATCCTGACCCGGGTCACCCGCGACTACGGCCGGGTGCCGATCACCATCACCGAGAACGGCCTGCCCTGCCCCGACGTGCCCGGTCCGGACGGCAACATCGACGACGCCGGGCGGGTCGCCTTCCTGCGCGACCACTTCGCCGCCGCCCACCGGGCCGTCGCCGACGGGGTGCCGCTGGAGAGCTACCACGTCTGGTCACTGCTTGACAACTTCGAGTGGGCCGAGGGGTACGAGCAGCGCTGGGGCCTGGTCTACGTGGACTACGCGAGCCAGCGACGGGTGCTCAAGCGCAGCGCCCACTGGTACCGCGACGTGATCCGCCGCAACGGCCTGTGACCCGGTGCGCGCCCGGCCGGCAGACCACCGGCCGGGCGCGCTCTCAGCGCGGCAGCGCCTGCTGGAGTTCGGCGCGCAACGCCGGGGTGAGCATCTCGCCCGCCTGCTTGGCCAGCCGCGCCATCTCGTAGCCGACCACGCCGATGTCGGCGTCCGCCCCGGCCAGCGTGGCCAGGATCGAGCCGTCCCGGATCTGCATCACCAGGAAGTAGCCGCGCCCCATCTCGACCACCGTCTGCTTGACGACGTCACCGTCGAACATCTGCGCCGCCCCGGCGGTGATGCTCATCAGGCCGGAGGTCACCGCGGCGAGCTTGTCCGCGTGGTCGCGGGGCAGGTGCGCCGAGATCGCCACCAGGAGCCCGTCGGAGGACACCACCACCGCGTGGGCCACCCCCGGAACACGCTCGGCGAACGCGTTCACCAGCCAGCTCAGGTCGCGTGCCTCCTGGCTCAACGTCGTCACTGTCGTCGCCCTCCTTCGTCGTGCGGCAGGTACATCTCGGTGGTCTCCTCGGCCTCGGCCCGCCGTACGCCGCTGTAGAGGCGCGACAGCATGCCGCCGACCGCCTCCGGATCCGGCTCGTGCCGCACCACCGGGCGGTCCGGACGCCCGGCCGGGGCGACCGAGGTGAGCTGGGCCATCGGCACGCGTACCGGCAGGCCCCGCTCGTTCGTCCCTCCGGTCACCGGCGTCGCCGCCGGGGCCGGCGTCACACCCGGCGCCGACGCGGCCGGTCCCTGCCGGCTGAACCAGCCGCCGCCCGCCGCGCCGGCGTCCGGCGTGAGCACGTCCTCGGCCCGTCCCGGCCGGGGAGGCGCTGCGAGCTGACTGTCGCCACCACCTACCACCTGGTGCGCACGCTCGCCTACGAGGGCTACGTGATCCGGCGCGAGGACGGGACGTACATA
>NZ_JBEZMS010000016.1:0-133593 GCF_040652815.1 Micromonospora sp. NPDC048169 | reverse complement strand
CCGCGCCCGGTGCCGGCCGTCGCCGCGGTCGCGGTGACGCTCGCCGTCGCCGTCACGGGCGCGGGGGACGCGATCCACCCCGTTGCGGCCGGTGCGGTGGGCCGCAGCGGGCCGCTGACCGTGCTCCTGCCGGCGGGCTGGCGGGCCGAGGGAACCGGCTGGGCCGGACGGTACGGCGACGACGGCCGCCTCGAACCGGCGCTGGTGATCTCCCCGGACCCGGGGAACTGGGCGGCCGACCCCATGCTGCCCGGCGCGTTCGTCGGTCTCGCCACCGGTGCGGCTCGCCGGACCGGTCCGGCGGCCTTCCTCGCCGGACGGCCGCACGCCGACTGCGTCGCGGCACCGCCGCGGCGTACCCGGCAGGGCGGCGTCGAGTGGACCGTCGTCACGTACACCTGCCCCACCGGCCGCCCGGTGATCGTCGAGGCGGCCGGGCCGGCGACCGGCCGGGCCGGCCTGCTCTACGTCCAGCTCGTCCCGCCGCCGGACGCGGGCGCGGACTTCGTCGACGGCGTGCTCGCCGGGGTACGGGCCGGGTAGGCGGCGCGGTCAGACCACCACCACTGTGATGGGGTACGCCCGCCCGTCCTGCGGGATGGTGACGACGACGGTGCCGGTGCGCACGAACCGGATGTCCACCACGCCGGCCTCGTAGCTCTGCGAGGCTAGATCCTCGCGGTCCACCGTCACCTCACCCGGGCCGATGCCCCGGATACGCAGGATTCCACCGGCGGCGAAGCAGAGCGACCGCACCAGCGCCAGTTCGGTCTCGGCCAGGATCAGGTCGTGGCGGACCGGCCCGAAGCACGCGGCCGGGGCGGTGGTGCGTACCGGCGGGGCGGGCTTTGTGGTCCGGGGCGCGGCCGGTGGTCGTGGCCGCGTACGCGGGACCGCCGGTCTGCTGCTCGACGGGGCCGGCGTGCTCCCCGGCGGTGCCGGGGTGGGCCCGGGCGGCCTCGCGGTGGTGGGTGGCGCGGCGGCGACGGCGCTTGTCACCGCCGGCCGTGCCGGAAGTGGCGAGACCGGGCGGCCGGCGCAGGCGGGCGTCGCGGCGAGGGCGGCGAGTACGACGAGCGCGACGCCGCCCCGCCGGCGGGCCGGCTCACGCATCGGACAGCCGTAGCCGCAGTTGCCGCCGGGCCTCGTGGATGCGGGACTTGACGGTGCCCTCCGGCACGTCGAGCAGGCCGGCGATCTCCCGGTAGCTCAGCCCGAGCACGTCGCGCAGGGTCACCGCCTCGGCGAGGTCCGGCGGGACCGCGTCGAGCGCGTCCAGCAGGTCGAGCCGGGTGCCGGCGACCACGCTCGTCCGGCGGGGGTCGGGCGGGTCCGGCAGCGGGACCCCGCCGGCCTCCCGCTGCCACCGTCGCCGCAGCGTGCGGTAGGTGGAGCGGGCCCGGTTGGCGGTGATCCGGTAGAGCCAGGTGTCGAACGACGACCGCCCCTCGAACCCGGTGATCCCGTGCGCGAGCGCGAGCAGGGCGTCCTGGCAGGCCTCCTCGGCGTCCTGCCGGTGGGGCAGCAGCCGCGCGCACTGCCGCAGCACCTCTGGCCGTACGGCGGCCAGCAGGGCGTCGAGGGCCGTGCGGTCGCCGAGTGCCGCCGACCGGGCCAGCTCGTCCGTGCCGTCGGGGAGGGGCATCAGGGCGTCCCAGTGCTCGCCGGTGGTCCGGACCTCAGGCTATGCCCCGGGTGGCCGGTCCGCCCCGGCTGAGTCGGGCAGCCGACGGCGTCTCGCCCCGGCGCCGACGGCACCGGGGCGAGAGCGAGGTCGCGGGGACCGTAGCCGGGCGTCAGCGGGTGGCGCGTCCGGCCTTGATCGCGCTGTCGATCACATCCCAGATCGCGACCAGCACGACCACCGCGCCCGCCACCCGGGCGAACTCGACGGTGCCGCCGTCGCGCAGCCAGGCGAACCGCTCGACCAGCTCCGGGTTGAGCAGCCGGTCGGTGGCGAGCAGCCAGAGCACCGGGGCGGCGAAGGCCACGTTGAGCACCGCGTTGACCGCCACCAGCGGCCAGGTCCACCGGCCGGACCGGTATTTGGCGATCTCCAGGCCGACGGTGGCCAGCAGCACCACGATCAGGGCCGGCAGCCAGAAGCTCCAGAGCGCCGGGTCGAGCACCGGCATCCGGGAGCCGCCGTCGGTGGTCCAGCGCTGGAAGTGCTGACCGATCAGACCACCGACGGTGGCGAGCAGGAACACCACCGAGGCGATGCTGTCGGAGTGGCTGATCTGCCGCTCCCGGCTCTCCTCGGGGAGCTGGTCGACGGTCCACTCGGGCAGCCCGAGCGGGGTCCGGGTGCGCTCCAGCAGGGCGAACACCAGCGTGACCCAGAACGCGATCTGCACCGCGGTCTGCATCGCGGCCACGACCGCCGTGCCGATCGCCGCGCCCGGCTCGCCGTCGACAAGCGCCTTGGTGAGGCCGGCGAGCACGCCGACGATCGCCGGGATGTACGTGAGCAGCAGCCGCAGCAGCCGCCACCACGTCAGGTAGTAGCGCGGGCCGATGAGTTGCAGGGTGCGGTCGCTGTAGCGGGCCGCGAGCTTCTCCGGATGGCCCAGCTCGGTGAGCACCTCGCGCTCGGCGGAGGCGTGGTCCTGCCCGCCCGAGGTCCGGTCGTCGATCATGTCGGCGATGGAGCCGCGCAGCTCCTCGGCGAGCTCCAGGCGGCGTTGCGCGGGCACGGCCCGCATGGTGGCGGCGACGTAACGGTCGGTCAGGGAACTCATCGTTCCGCTCCTTCGATCAGTTCGGTGACGGACGTCCGCACCGCGGTCATGTCGTCGAGCAGGAGGTTCAGCACGGCGTCGCCGTCGGCGCTGGTCCGGTAGAACTTGCGCGGCCGGCTCTCCTCGGTGTTCCACTCGCTGGTGAGCAGGCCCTGGTCCTCCAGGCGGCGCAGCAGCGGGTAGAGCGTGTTGGCGTCGACCGCGAAGCCGTGCGCGGCCAGCCGTTGCAGCAGGGCGTATCCGTAGTCGGGGCGGCGCAGGGCGACCAGGCTGGCCACCACGACCGTGCCGCGCCGTAGCTCCTGGAGGTGGGTCCGGAGGACCTCGTCGCTGACCATGCTCAACACGATAGTGTGTGTCACACACTATTGCAATAGAGCAGAACGCCGCGTGCCGCACACCTGTCGGTCGGAGAGAGACGGAGCACCCTCGGTGTGGGCGGTGGAGCCCGCAGGGCCGCCTCGGTAGGGTGGGTCGGTCGACTCCGACGCAGCTTGATCCACAACCCGGGGGGCGCCACGCATGGGCGATTCGTTCGCGCATCTGCACGTACACACCGAGTACTCGATGCTGGACGGGGCGGCCCGGCTCAAGGACCTCTTCGCCGAGGCGGCGCGGCTCGGCATGCCGGCGGTGGCGATCACCGACCACGGCAACATGCACGGCGCGAACGACTTCTACAAGCAGGCCATGGACGCCGGGGTCAAGCCCATCCTCGGCGTCGAGGCGTACGTCGCGCCGGAGTCGCGCTTCCACAAGGCCCGGGTCAAGTGGGGGCGCCCCGAGCAGAAGAGCGACGACGTCTCCGGTAACGGCGCGATCACCCACATGACCATGTGGGCGGCCAACCGCGACGGCCTGCACAACCTGTTCAAGCTCAACTCCCGCGCCTCCATGGAGGGCCACTACGTGAAGTGGCCCCGGATGGACATGGAGCTGATCGCCGAGCACGCCGAGGGCATCATGGCCACCACCGGCTGCCCCTCCGGCGCGGTGCAGACCCGGCTGCGGCTGGGCCAGTTCGACGAGGCGCTCAAGGTCGCCGCCGCGTACCAGGACATCTTCGGCAAGGACAACTACTTCCTGGAGATCATGGATCACGGCCTCGACATCGAGCGCCGGGTCCGCGACGGGCTCACCGAGATCGCCCGCAAGCTCGACATCCCGCCGGTGGTCACGAACGACTCGCACTACACCCACGAGGCGCAGGCCGAGGCGCACGACGTGCTGCTCTGCGTACAGACCGGCAGCAACGTGGCCGACCCGAACCGGTTCCGCTTCGAGGGCGGCGGCTACTTCGTCAAGTCCGCCGACCAGATGCGCGCCGTCGACTCCTCCGAACTGTGGCAGCAGGGCTGCCGCAACACGCTGCTGGTGGCCGAGAAGGTCGACCCGGCCGGCATGTTCACGTTCCACAACCTGATGCCGCGGTTCCCGATCCCCGAGGGCGAGACCGAGGAGTCCTGGTTCCGCAAGGAGACCTTCGCGGGGCTCAAGCGCCGCTTCCCGAACGGCATCCCCGAGGGCCACGTCGTCCAGGCCGAGTACGAGCTGGGCGTCATCATCCAGATGGGCTTCCCGTCGTACTTCCTCGTGGTCGCCGACTTCATCCAGTGGGCCAAGAGCCAGGGCATCGCGGTCGGCCCGGGGCGTGGCTCGGCGGCCGGCTCGCTCGTGGCGTACGCGCTGGGCATCACCGACCTCGACCCGATCCCGCACGGCCTGATCTTCGAGCGGTTCCTGAACCCCGAGCGCGTCTCCATGCCGGATGTCGACATCGACTTCGACGAGCGCCGGCGCGGTGAGGTCATCAAGTACGTGACCGACAAGTGGGGCGAGGACAAGGTCGCGCAGATCGCCACGTTCGGCACGATCAAGGCGAAGGCCGCGATCAAGGACTCGGCCCGGGTGCTCGGCTTCCCGTACGCGGTAGGCGACCGGATCACCAAGGCCATGCCCCCGGCGGTGATGGGCAAGGACATCCCGCTGTCCGGCATCTTCGACCCGAAGCACCCGCGCTACGCCGAGGCCGGCGAGATCCGTGGCCTCTACGAGTCCGACCCGGACGTCAAGAAGGTCATCGAGACCGCCAAGGGCATCGAGGGCCTGATCCGGCAGACCGGTGTGCACGCCGCCGGCGTCATCATGTCCGCCGAGCCGATCATCGAGCACATCCCGCTCATGCGGCGCGACTCCGACGGCGTCATCATCACGCAGTTCGACTACCCGACCTGCGAGTCGCTCGGACTGCTGAAGATGGACTTCCTCGGCCTGCGCAACCTGACGATCATCGACGACGCGGTAAAGAACATCCAGCTCAACCACGGCCGGGAGCTGGACCTGCTCGGCCTGCCGCTTGACGACAAGGCGGCGTACGAGCTGCTGGCCCGTGGTGACACGCTCGGCGTGTTCCAGCTCGACGGCGGGCCGATGCGCTCACTGCTGCGGCTGATGAAGCCGGACAACTTCGAGGACATCTCCGCCGTCCTGGCGCTCTACCGGCCCGGTCCGATGGGCGTGGACTCGCACACCAACTACGCGCTGCGCAAGAACGGCCTCCAGGAGATCACCCCGATCCACCCGGAGCTGGAGGAGCCGCTGCGGGAGATCCTCGCGCCCACGTACGGCCTGATCGTCTACCAGGAGCAGGTGCAGCGCGCCGCGCAGATCCTCGCCGGCTACACGCTCGGCCAGGCCGACCTGCTGCGCCGGGCGATGGGCAAGAAGAAGAAGGAGATCCTGGACAAGGAGTTCATCCCGTTCCGGGACGGCTGCCGCGAGCGCGGCTACTCCGACGAGGCCATCCAGGCCGTGTGGGACGTGCTGGTGCCGTTCGCCGGCTACGCGTTCAACAAGGCGCACTCCGCCGCGTACGGCCTGGTCTCCTACTGGACCGCGTACCTCAAGGCGCACTACCCGGCCGAGTACATGGCCGCCCTGCTCACCTCCGTCGGTGACGACAAGGACAAGATGGCGCTCTACCTTTCCGAGTGCCGCCGGATGCGCATCCAGGTGCTCCCGCCGGACGTGAACACCTCGGCCGGGCCGTTCACCCCGGTCGGCAAGGAGATCCGCTTCGGCCTCGGCGCGGTGCGCAACGTCGGCGCGAACGTGGTCGCCTCGATCATGCGCTGCCGCGAGGAGAAGGGCGACTACGCCGACTTCTACGACTTCCTGTCCAAGGTCGACGCCGTGGTCTGCAACAAGAAGACGATCGAATCGCTGATCAAGGCCGGGGCGTTCGACGTGCTCGGCCACCCGCGCAAGGGCCTGCTCGCCGTGCACGCCGACGCCATCGACGCGTACGCCGACGTCAAGCGCAAGGAGGCGGTCGGCCAGTACGACCTGTTCGGAGCCGGCTTCGGCGAGGCGGAGACCGGCGGCACCACCACTGTCATGCCGGTCATCGGCGAGGGGGAGTGGGACAAGCGCGACAAGCTCGCGTTCGAGCGCGAGATGCTCGGCCTGTACGTCTCCGACCACCCGCTGTTCGGCCTGGAACACGTGCTCGGCGCCGCCGCCGACACCACCATCGCCGCGCTGTCCGAGGAGGGCACCGTGCCCGACGGCGCGGTGGTCACGCTGGCCGGCATCCTCTCCGGCGTGCAGCGCCGGGTCACCAAGCAGGGCCGGGCCTGGGCGTCGGCCACCCTGGAAGACCTGGCCGGCGGCGTGGAGACGCTGTTCTTCCCGAACACGTACGAGGTGATCGGGCAGTACATCGCCGAGGACGCCATCGTGGTGGTCAAGGGCCGGGTGGACCGGCGCGACGACACCCCGCGCATCATGGCGATGGACATGTCCATGCCGGATGTCAGCAGCACCCCGGGGAGCAAACCGGTCACGCTCACCATCCCGGTGCACCGCTGCACGCCGCCGCTGGTGGAACGGCTCAAGGAGACGCTGGTGCTGCACCCCGGCGACACCGAGGTGCACGTCAAGCTGCTCAACGGCGGCAAGGTGACCACGCTGCGCCTCGGCCCGTTCCGGGTCGCGGCGACCACCGCGCTGATGGGTGACCTGAAGAGCGTGCTCGGCCCGGCCAACGTGAGCTGACCGGGCCGAGCGCCCCGGCACGACGCCGGGCCGGGGGCGGGCGTACCGCTAGACGCGGGTGACGCGGATGGCGTCGGCGATCACGTACCCGGTGCTGCCGGTCCACCGGCTGACACCCACCTTGTTGGCGTCCCCGGCGGCCAGGGTGAAGGTGCCCAGCGAGCGCCACGCGCCGCCGTTCGCCGTCTGGTTCACCGATACCGTCTGGTTGCCGCTGGTGGTCGCCACGATGTACGGCGTGGAGGTGTTGTAGCCGGCGACGGCCGGGTACCAGACCTCCACCCGGTAGGTCGCTGTCGCCGGGATGTTCACCTTGTACCAGGCGGTGTCGCTGGCCGCGACCGGGTTGGCGTACCGGTAGTCCGCGCCGTAGCGCTGCGCCGAGTACGTCGAGGTGCTCCAGTTGGCGCTCGCGGTGAACCGGCCGGCGGTGGTGTTGTCCACGATGGTCGACCAGGCGGTCGGCGGGGGCGTGGTGCCGCCGGTGACGAGCTGCATGTAGTAGGTCCAGTTCCAGTTCGGCCCCGGATCGGTGTGCGTGGCGCCCGGCACCTGGTTGTGCCCGATGATGTTGGTGCGGGTCTTGGGGATGCCGTACTTGTCGCACAGGTAGCGGGTCAACGCCGCCGACGACCGGTACATCGCGTCGGTGTACCAGGAGGCGTTGTCGACGTACCCCTCGTGCTCGATGCCGATCGACTGGGTGTTGTAGGTCCAGTTGCCGGCGTGCCAGGCGATGTCCTTGTCCCGGACCATCTGCGTCACCGCACCGTCGGAGGAGCGGAGCAGGTAGTGCGCGCTGGCGCTGGCGGCGGGGTTCTGGAACCAGCTGATCGAGCCGGAGTAGCTGCCCTGCATGGTGTGGATGACGATGTAGTTGATCGGGTACGCCGACTCACGGCTGGAGGCCGTGTAGTTGGACGAGCTGGCCGGCACCCAGGCCGCCGGGCCGTAGTCGGTGCTCAGGGTGCCGAAGTCGCCGCTGCCCAGCGGCGCGACGTCGGTGTACCGGCCCCGCTCGGGTGCGACCGGACGGCCGGCCACGCTGACCTCGCCGGTGGCGGTGGTCGCGATGAAGCCCCTGGCGAGCAGGTCGTACACGGAGTCGGCGTACAGCCGGGCGGTGGCCGGGTCCGTCGCGCCGCCGTAGCGGGCGATCGGGCCGTACCACTGGTTGACGTCGTCCCGCTGCGCCGCGGTGAGCCCGGCCTCGTCGGCGTACGAGCGCAGGACCGCCGCCGCGCCGGCCACGTTCGCCGCGTCCCGGGCGCGCAGTTCGGCGCGGTCCAGCCGGGTCCGGCGGGCCGCCTCGTCGAGGGTCCGCACCTTCGGGTTGCTGGTCAGGTGCATCACGCCGTATCCGCCGGAGGCGCTGGGCTCGCCGCCGTGGCCGTCCAGGCGGGTCTCGGCGTACCCGAGCGCGGCGAGCAGGTCGCGCGGCACGTCGGAACCGGCGGCGGCCCGGTCGAAGGCGGCGGCGAGCGGCTGCGCGCGGTGCTGTGGCGCTGCCTGGGCCGGCTGACCGGTCAGGCCGATCGTGAGGATCATGGCGCCGCCGAGCAGGGTGCTCACCCGACGCGAGGGTCTCCGAATTGTCACGTCACTCCTCGTCGACTGCATGGGGCGACTGGACTCCCGTCGCCGGTTCGCCGCACCTTATAGCGTGACGCTCATCAATGTCGATACCTTGCAAAAGAGGGCTTCATCGTGAAGACTTCCTTCAGTTGGGGCGAGATCCCCGGCGCGGTCGCGCCGGGGGCCCGTACCGTCCCGGTGTTGCCCGGCGGGACGCGGCCGGGCAGCATCGTGCGGATGCCGCCCGCCGACCTGCTCCGTGTCCGTGACCTGGTGCCCGACTTCCTGGCCTGCGCCGAGCCGTCCGCTTCGCCGCGGCCGTGGACCTCCCGTTACCTGGCCGGGCATCCGGACGTGCTCCGGGCGCTGCGCCGCGACGGCGACTGGTCCGACGCCGCGCGCGTGGCCGCCGTCCTGGACGGACTCCGCGACAGCGCCGCCGATCTGGCGGCAACCGCCGGGACGGTACGCGCGCTGCTGCCCGGCGGCGTCGCGGCGGTGGCCGGTGCGCTGGGCTGGTCCGGCGAGGGCGGGCCGGTCGAGTGCGTGGTGCTGGTCGGGCTGCACCAGGCGAACGGCTGGGCCGGCGAGCTGGACGGCAGGTACGCGCTGTTCCTCGCCGTGGAACAGCTCGGGCCGCCCGAGGACCTCGGCCTGCTGGTGCGGCACGAGGCCGCGCACGTGGTGCACGACCGGCGTGCGGCGATCCGCGACTGGCCCGAGTACGGCGTGGCGAACGCGCTGTTCACCGAAGGGCTCGCCACCCAGGTCAGCGCGGAACTGGATCCCGGGCGGCCGGACGAGGCGTACCTCTGGTTCGGCCGCCCCGGCCACCGCCCCTGGCTCGACGAGTGCCGCCGCCGCTGGCCGGAGATCCTGCGCCGGGTCCGCGCCGACCTCGACGCCACCGACGTGGACCACCACGCCCCGTACTTCCTCATGCGGGACTCGCCGCTCGCAGGTGACCTGCCCAAACGCTGCGGCTACCTGGTCGGCCTGACCGCGGTACGACACCTGCGCCGGCGCCACTCCCTGCGGGACCTGGCCACCTGGCCCCTGCCGAGGGTGCGAACCGAACTGGCCGCAGCCCTCACCGACCTCCCCCCACCCCACCCCGCCCCGCCTGCACGCGCCCCGATCCCGCGATCTTGCGGTTTCGGCCCCCTGTGGATGGCGGCTTTGCGCCAATTGCCGGGGCGGAAAGTGCAAGAATCGCGGGCCGGGGTGGGCCGGGCCGGGCCGGGCCGGGGTGGGCCGGGGCGGGCGGGGGTGGGGGCGGGGTGGGGGCCACGGGGGTGGGATTGGTGGTGCCGGGGGTGGGGTGGGGGTGGTTAGCGTCGGGGCATGGAGCTGGAGCAGGCGCAGAAGTTGTGGCAGCCGGAGCCGGGCTGGTTGAACACCGCCACCTACGGGCTGCCGCCCGAACCGGTGTGCGACGCCGTGGAGCGGGTGCTCGCCGACTGGCGGACCGGGCGGGTGTCGTTCGAGGTGTGGGACGAGTCGGTCGGGCGGTCCCGGGCCGCGTTCGCCCGGCTGACCGGTGTGGACGCCGCCGACGTGAGCATCGGCTCCGCCGTGTCGCAGCTGGTCGCGCCGATCGCCGCGAGCCTGCCGGCCGGCGCCTCGGTGGTGGTGCCCGAGGGCGAGTTCACCTCGATCCTGTTCCCCTGGCTGGTCCAGCGGGAGCGGGGCGTGCGGGTCCGCACCGTGCCGCTGGCCGGACTGGCCGACGCGATCGACGCCGGCACCGACCTGGTGGCGTTCAGCGTGGTGCAGTCCGCCGACGGCACCGTGGCCCCGTACGACGAGATCGTCGCGGCGGCCCGGGCGCACGGCGCGTTCGTGGTGGTCGACGCCACCCAGGCGTGCGGGTGGCTGCCGTTCGCGGCGGACCGCGCGGACGCGGTGGTCGTGGGGGCGTACAAGTGGTTGATGTCGCCGCGCGGCGCGGCGTTCGCCTACCTGGCCCCGGCGCTGCGCGAGCGGATACGCCCGGACGCGGCCGGGTGGTACGCCGGAGAGGACCCGCACGCCTCCTACTACGGGACGCCGCTGCGGCTGGCCGACGACGCCCGGCGCTTCGACATCTCCCCGTCCTGGCTGTGCTACGTCGGGGCCGCGCCGGCGCTGGAACTGCTCGCCGACCTCGATCCGGAGGAGGTGCGCGCGTACGACGTGGCGCTGGCCAACCGGTTCCTCGCCGGGCTGGGCCGCCCGCCGGGCGACAGCGCGATCGTCAGCGTGGACGTGCCGGACGCACAGGAGCGGCTGGCCCGCGCCGGGGTGCGCGCGGCGGTACGGGCCGGCCGGGTCCGCGCCTCGTTCCACCTCTACACGACCGAGGCGGACGTGGACCGGGCGATCGAGGCGCTGACCGGCTGACCCGGGGCCGGGAGCGGCCGGAGAACGACCGCAGACCACCCGGAGTACGGCCGGCCCGCCACCGCGCGCCGGCCGTACCTGTGGGTCAGCAGACGGCGAAGGTCGCGGACGTGTAGGAGAGCAGCTTCCACTCCTGGTCCGGGCCGAGGCTCATGTCCCACCTGCCGTCGGTCCGGCGACCGAGCTGGAAGTAGTCGGTGGCTCCGTTGTAGTAGTACCAGCCCTCGCTCTCCCAGACGCCGAGGCGGGTGGCCGCCCGGGACAGGGTCCTGGCCCCGACGACGCCGTCGGCGACGAGGCCCCGGGCGCTCTGCCACCGCTTCGTGGCGGCCGTCGTCTGCGGCCCGAACCGGCAGTCGACCTCGGAGCGGGTGAGGTAGCCGTCGGCCCACAGGATCATCTGCCACATGGCGACGACGTTGCTGTACGAGCGCGTCGACGCCGAGAACGGGCCCTCGTCGCCCCAGTCGTCCCGCCAGTCGCCGGAACCCGCGATGTACCCCTGACTCACGCTCGCCGAGGCCGGTGCGGCCGAGAGCGCGAGGACTCCGAGCATGGCGGCGGCCGTCGTGAGCGCGACCGCCCTGGTTCGTGTGCGCATGTGCATCCCCTCCAGCTGGTGGTGCCTGTGCCGGGGACACACCCCAGACCTGCGCGTGGTTGCGCAGAGTCAGGATTGAGACACGACGCGTCAGGCCAGATGGCCGCCGATCTTCGTGTATCCGCGCAGCAGGTCCCGGGAGATGATCAGCCGCTGCATCTCGTCGGTGCCCTCGAAGATCCGGTACAGCCGCACCTGCCGGTACCAGCGTTCGATCGGCAGCTCACGGGTGTAGCCCATGCCGCCGTGGATCTGCAGCACCCGGTCCACCACCCGGTTGACCATGCCGGCGCCGTAGAGCTTGCCCATGGAGGAGGCGTGCCGGGGGTCGAGGCCCGCATCGACGGTCCAGGCCGAGCGCAGGATCAGCCAGCGGGCCGCCTCCAGCTCGGTCTCCGAGTCGGCGATCATCCACTGGATGGCCTGGTTGGTGGCGATCGGCGCGCCGAACGTCTCCCGCGTGTTGGCGTGGTCGATGGCCATCTGCAGGGCGCGTTCGGCGATGCCGATGGCGTGCGACGGGATCGTGTAGCGACCCTTGCCGATCCACTCCATGCCGAGCGTGAAGCCCTGCCCGATCTCGCCGAGGATGTTGCGGTGCGGCACCCGTACGCCGTCGAAGATCAGCGAGGCTGGGCCGCCCTCGCCCATGGTCTGGATGAACTCGGACCGCCAGCCCATCGCGCGGTCCACCAGGAACGCCGTCGCGCCGCCGCGGCGGGCGCCCTTCTCCGGGTCGGTCACCGCGACCACGATGGCGAAGTCGGCGTCGTTGCCGTTCGTGATGAACGTCTTCTCGCCGTCGAGGACCCAGTCGTCGCCGTCGCGGCGGGCGCGCAGCTTGATGTTCGCCGCGTCGGAGCCCGCGCCGGGCTCGGTGATGGCGAAGCAGGAGATCCGTTCGCCCTCGATGGTGGGGATCAGGAACTCGCGCTTCTGCTCCTCGGTGGCGTGGAACAGGATGTTGTCGGCCTCGCCGCCGAAGCGGAACGGCACGAAGCTGCGGCCCAGCTCGGTCCAGATCAGCGACTGCATGACAGCCGGGAGGGCCATCCCGCCGTACTCCTCCGGCGTGGCCAGCCCCCAGAAGCCGAACTTCTTCGCCTTGAGCTGGAGTTCGCGCAGCTCGGAGCGGTCCAGGCCGGGCTGGTGGGCGCGCTCGCGGCGCAGCACCTCCGCCTCCAGCGGCATCACCTCACGGGTGACGAACGTGCGAACGGTGTCCCGGATCGCGCGTTCCTCGTCGGACAGTGCGAAGTCCACGGTGCCCCCTCAGGTCGACTGGCTCTAAACTAGCGCTGGAAGTTTTCCCGCGTCCAGACCCGATGTCGAAGGGAGGATGATGACCAGGTGCCCAGACCCCGGCAGGCCCTGCTCACCCGCGATCGGATCGTCGAGACCGCGTTGGCCCTGATCGACGCCGACGGGCTGGACGCGCTCTCGACCCGGCGGCTCGCCGCCGCGCTCGGCGTACGCGGTCCCTCGCTCTACAACCACTTCGCCACCAAGGAGGAGATCCTCGACGCGGTGGCCGACGGCGTCGCGGCCACCGTCGACACCGGCGTCTTCGACGAGTACGACTGGCTCGACGCGCTCGGCCGCTGGGCGCACTCGTACCGGGCCGCGCTGGCCGCGCACCCGAACATCGTGCCGTACCTGGCGCAGGGGCCGGGCCGCCGTCCGGCCGCGCTCGCCATGGCCGACGCGGTCTACGGCGCGCTGGTGCGGGCCGGCTGGCCGCCCGCGCGGGCCACCCACATCGGCGCCGCCATGCGCTACTTCGTGGCCGGGTCCGCGCTCGGCTCGTTCGCCCGCGGCTTCGTCGAGGACCCCTCGCTCTACGCCGCGCACCCGCACCTCAACCAGGCGCACCGGCTCGCCGGCCACCAGCGCAGCGTGGACGAGGGCGCGTTCGCGCTCGGCCTGGACGCGCTGCTGCACGGGCTCGCCGCCGAGTACGCCGCCACCGTCGCCCCGCTGGAACGGGTCGGCGGTCCGGAGTAGCGTAGAAACTCCCACCGCTAGTTTCCCCCGCCCCCGAAGGACGCCATGGATCTCGCCGCCGCCCCGCCCGCCCTGCTGACGCGCCGCCACCTGCACATCGCCGGTGACTGGGTCGACCCGTCGTCGGGCGACACCATCCCGGTGGAGAATCCGGCCACCGCGAGCACCGTCGGCGAGGTGCCCGCCGGCACTCCGGCCGACGTGGAGCGCGCGGTCGCCGCCGCCCGCGCCGCGTTCCCCGGCTGGGCCGCCACCGCCCCCGAACAGCGGGCCGCGCACCTCGACCGGCTGCACAGCGCGCTCGCCGCCCGCGCCGACGAGATCGCCCGTACGGTGGCGACCGAGCTGGGCACCCCGCTCAAGCTCGCCACCCGCGTCCAGGCCGGCCTGCCGCTCACCGTGCTGCGGAGCATGGTCGACCTGGCCGCCCGCCCGGCCGCCGAGCACACGGTCGGCAACTCGCTCGTGGTCCGGGAGCCGGTCGGCGTGGTCGGCGCGATCACCCCGTGGAACTACCCGCTGCACCAGGTGGTCGCGAAGGTCGCGCCCGCGCTCGCCGCCGGGTGCACGGTGGTGCTCAAGCCCAGCGAGCTGACGCCGCTGACCGCCTACCTGCTCTTCGACGCGATCGTCGACGCCGGCCTGCCACCGGGAGTGGTGAACCTGGTGCCCGGCACCGGCCCGGTCGTCGGCGAGGCGCTCGCC
This sequence comes from Micromonospora sp. NPDC048169, assembly GCF_040652815.1. Lineage (NCBI taxonomy): Bacteria > Bacillati > Actinomycetota > Actinomycetes > Micromonosporales > Micromonosporaceae > Micromonospora > Micromonospora sp. NPDC048169. The sequence continues at coordinate 119,529 of NZ_JBEZMS010000016.1, read as the reverse complement.
GCGCACCCCGACGTCGACCTGGTCTCGTTCACCGGCTCCACCGCCACCGGCCGGCGCATCGCCCATCTCGCCGCCGAACGGCTCGCCCGGGTGTCGCTGGAACTCGGCGGCAAGTCGGCGAACGTCATCCTGGCCGACGCCGACCTGCCCACCGCGGTCAAGGTCGGCGTCGGCAACGCGCTGCTCAACTCCGGGCAGACCTGCACCGCCTGGACCCGGATGCTCGTCCACCGCGACCGCTACGCCGAGGCGCTGGACCTGGTCGCGGCGGCGGTGGCCGGCTACCGGCTCGGCGACCCCTTCGACCCGGCGACCCGGCTCGGCCCGCTCGCCTCCGCCGCGCAGGCCCAGCGGGTACGCGACCACGTGAGCCGCGCGCTCGCCGACGGCGCCCGCCTGGTCGCCGGTGGTCCGGACGCGCCGCTGCCGCCGCACGGCCACTTCGTCGCGCCCACCGTCTTCGCCGACGTGCACCCGGACAGCGCGCTCGCCCAGGAGGAGGTGTTCGGTCCGGTGCTCGCGGTGATCCCGTTCGCCGACACCGACGAGGCGGTCGCCATCGCCAACAACTCCCGGTACGGGCTGGCCGGCGCGGTCTGGTCCGCCGACTCCGACGCGGCGCTGGCGGTGGCCCGGCGGATGCGTACCGGCCAGGTGGACGTCAACGGCGGCGCGTTCAACCCGCTCGCCCCGTTCGGCGGCTACAAGCAGTCCGGCCTCGGCCGAGAGTTGGGCGCGTACGGCGTGGAGGAGTTCACCGAGCTGAAGGCGATCCAGCGGTGAGGGCGCTCGTGGTGCGCGGCCGGGGCGCCACCCCGGCGGTCGAGGAGGTACGCCTGCCCGCGCCGGGCCCGGGCGAGCTGCGGGTACGCATCCGCGCCGCCGGCATCTGCCACTCCGACCTGGCCATGGTGGACGGCACGCTGGCACCCACGTACCCGCTGGTGCTGGGGCACGAGGCGACGGGCGTGGTGGCCGAGGCCGGGCCGGGTACGACACTGGCGGTCGGCACGCCGGTGGTGCTCAACTGGGCGCCCGCCTGCCGGGAGTGCTGGCACTGCCGGCACGGCGAACCGTGGCTCTGCGCGGCCAACCCCAACCCGTCCACGCCCCGGGGCGAGACTGCCGCCGGTGAGCCCCTTCAGGTCACGCTCGGGCTCGGCGCGCTCGCCGAGGAGGTGGTGGTGCCGCAGCACGCCGCCGTACCGGTGCCGGCCGGGCTGCCGCCGGAGCAGGCGGCGGTGCTGGGCTGCGCGGTGCTCACCGGCGTCGGCGCGGTCCGCAACACCGCGCGGGTCGCACCCGGCGAGTCGGTCGCGGTGATCGGCCTCGGCGGGGTGGGCCTCGCGGTGCTGACCGCCGCGCGGCGAGCCGGCGCGGCGCCGATCCTCGCGGTGGACGTCGTGGAGGCCAAGCGGGACCTGGCGCTCGCCGCCGGGGCCACCGACTTCCTGCGCTCGGACGACCGGCTGGGCAAGGAGATCCGGGCCCGCACCGACGGGCGCGGCGTGGACCACGCGTTCGAGTGCGTCGGCAGGTCCGCCACCATCCGCGCCGCCTGGCGGGCGACGCGGCGCGGGGGAGCGGTCACAGTGGTCGGCATGGGCGGCAAGGACGACCTGCTCAGCCTCTCCGCGCTGGACATCTTCCACTCCGCGCGCACGCTGCGCTCCTCGGTGTACGGCTCGACCGACCCCGATCTGGAGGTGCCGGAGCTGGCCGCCGCGCTCGCCGCCGGCGACCTGGACCTGGGGCCGCTGGTGAGCGGCACGGTGCCGCTGACCGAGGCGCCCGCGGCGCTGGACCGGCTGGCCCGGGGCGAGGGCGCCCGCTGGGTGGTCACCTTCCCGGACTGAGGTTGCCTCGATCAGGGCGGCCCGAGCGCATCCAAGCGGTGCCGTTCCGCCGAATCCCTGGGTAGTGACCGTCTACCCGGGAGGTGCTTCTGGTGACCGAGGCGATGCCCGGCGACGCCGTCGAGGGCGTCCGCAAGCACCTCACGCTCGCCGCGGAGGATCTGGACGGTGACCGGGTGGCCGGGCTGGTCGTCGAGGCCGCCGGGCGGTGGGGCGTGACGGCGGTGTGGGAGCGGGTCTGCGCGCCGATGCTGGCCGCGCTGCCCGGGCACAGCGCGGTCGAGGTGGCGGTGGAGCACGCCTTCTCCGAGGGGATCCGGTCCGGCCTGGACGCGCTGCTGCGGGAGCCGGGGCGGGGGTTGCCGTCCGGGGGGATCCTGCTCGCCGCGGCCGAACAGGAGCTGCACTGTCTCGGCCTGCACGCGCTCGCCGCCGCGCTGCGGGAGGCGAACATGGGCAGCCTGTTCCTGGGCGCTGCCCTGCCCTGGCCGGCGCTGGCCAGTGCGGTGCGCCGCAGCCGGCCGCACACGGTGGTGGTGTGGTCGCAGACTCCGGTGACCGGCCGGGCGTACCGGATGGCCCGGTTCGCGCGGGAGTTCCCGTCGGTGTGGGTGCACAGCGCCGGACCGGGCTGGATCACGCCGCCGGCGGGGCATCTGAGGACCCTGTCCGACGCGCTCACCTCCTGCCGCGCCGCGGCCGGGCGCCGCGCCGCCATGCCCTAGGGGACCCGGACGTGACCTGAGACACACTCGATACGAACCGGTACCGTATCGAAATCCGCTCGCCTACGCTCGGCATGGTTACGAGTCCGACCCGTATCGTATTTCGGCGCGGGTGAACCGGGGGGAGAGCGGCAAGTGGAACCACACGAGAACACGGGACACCCGAGGAGGTGGGTGATCCTCGGGGTGCTGGTGATCAGCCTCCTCGTGGTCGTCCTCGACAACACCATCCTCAACGTCGCGCTGCGCACCCTGGCCGACCCGGTGCACGGCCTCGGCGCCACGCAGGGCGAGCTGGAGTGGGCGATCAACTCCTACACACTGGTCTTCGCCGGGCTGCTGTTCACCTTCGGCGTGCTCGGTGACCGGCTCGGCCGCCGCCGCTTCCTGATCCTCGGGCTGGCGCTGTTCGGCCTGTCCTCGCTGCTGTCCGCGTACGCGCAGGATCCGGGCCAGCTGATCGCGGCCCGCGCGCTGATGGGCGTCGGCGGCGCGGCCATCATGCCGGTGACGCTCTCGATCATTTCCAACGTCTTCGACCCGCGCGAGCGCGCCAAGGCGATCGGCGTCTGGGCCGGCGCGGTCGGCCTCGCGGTGGCGATCGGCCCGGTGCTCGGCGGCGCGCTGCTGGAGCACTTCTGGTGGGGCTCGGTATTCCTGATCAACGTGCCGGTGGTGGCGCTCGGCGTGGTGCTCGTCGCGGCCCTGGTCCCCGAGTCCCGAGACCCGAAGCCCGGCCGGGTCGACCTGCTCGGCGTGCTGCTGTCGGTGGTCGGCCTGGTCGCGCTCACCTACGGCATCATCGACGGCGGCGAGCACGGCTTCGGTCGCCCGCGGGTGTGGATCGCGGTCCTCGGCGGCCTCGCGGTGCTCGGCTGGTTCGTCGCCCACGAGCTGCGCAGCGACCACCCGTCGCTGGACGTACGGCTGTTCCGGGTGCCCCGGTTCGCCGCGCCGGTGGCCCTGGTCGGGCTGATCTTCTTCGCCGCCATGGGCGTGCTGTTCTTCGGCGCGTTCTATCTCCAGCTCGTGCGTGGCTACAGCCCGCTGGAGAGCGGCCTGCTGTTCCTGCCGTTCGCCGCGGCCCAGCTCATCTTCGCGCCGCGCAGCGCGGCGATGGTCCGCCGCTACGGCGGCCGGGCGGTCGCGGCCGCCGGGCTGCTTCTCACCACAGTGGCGCTCGCCGCGTTCGTCTTCATCGACGCGGACACCCCGATCTGGATCTTCTCGGCGCTGGGCTTCCTCCAGGGCGCCGGGATGGCGAACATCATGCCGCCGGCCACCGAGTCGATCATGTCGTCGCTGCCCCGGGAGAAGGCCGGTGTCGGTTCGGCGGTGAGCAACACCGTGCGTCAGGTCGCCGGCGCGCTCGGCGTCGCGGTGATCGGCTCGGTGCTCTCCGCCGTCTACCGCGACCAGGTCGGCCCGGCGGTGGCCGCACTGCCCGCCCCGGTACGCGACGCGGCCCGCGAGTCGGTCTCCGGGGCGTACGCCGTCGCCGGCCGGCTCGGCCCCGACGCGCCGCGACTGATCGACGCGGCGAACGACTCGTTCGTGTCGGCCATGCACTGGGCCGCGGGCGCCTCCGCGTTTGTGGCCGCGCTCGGCATCGTGATCGTGCTGCGCTGGATGCCGGGCCGTCCGGTCGTCGCCGCGCCCGGCGCGACGCCGGTCACGGACCGGGAGTTGGCCGGTACCGCGTAGGTTCGTGGACAATGTCTGACATGACTTCCACGGCGGATGCTCCGCGGTCGCCCGGGCGACCGCGGAGCACCCGCGCGGACGAGGCGATCATCGACGCCGCCCTCGACCTGCTGGCCGAGGGCAGCACCGTCGAGTCGCTGTCCATCGAGGCGATCGCGAACCGCGCCGGAGTCGGCAAGGCCACCATCTACCGTCGCTGGCCGGGCAAGGACGCGCTGCTGCTGGACGCGTTGCGCACGCTCAAGGGGCCCGCGCCCCGCACTGCCGGGCGCTCCGTCCGCGACGACCTGGTGGTGCTCGTCGGCGCGGTGGGCCAGCACGCCGACCCCCGCGTCCGCAAGATCATGCCCTGCCTGGTGCCGGAGGTGAACCGCAGCTCCGCCCACCGGCAGGCGTACGAGGCGATCATCGGGCCCCGGCGCGCGGCGATGCGCGAGGTGCTGCGCCGTGCCGTCGACCGGGGCGAGCTGCGCGCCGACCTCGACATCGAGGTGGCGATGGCACTGCTGACCGCGCCGATGCTCACCCAGCGGATGCTGCGCTGGCACCCCGAGCGCGACGAGCGGCTGCTGCCGGAGCGGATCGTGGACACGGTCCTGGACGGCCTGCGCGTCCGCTGACCCGGCCGGCGCCCGGTCAGCGGCCGGGCGTGCGCAGCCGGTGCAGGCGCAGCGCGAGCTGCACCTCCAGCGCCCGCTCCGGCCGCTGCCAGTCCGCGCCGAGCAGGTGCCCGACCCGCTCCAGCCGCTGGGTGACGGTGTTGACGTGCACGTGCAACTGCTCGGCGGCCCGGGCCAGGCTGCCGCCCACCCCGAAGTACGCCTCCAGCGTCTTCACCAGCGCCGTGCCCCGCCGGGCGTCGTAGTCCAGCACCGGCCCCACGGTCGTGGCGAGGAACCGGGCCACGTCCCGGTCCCCGGCGTCGCCGACCGCACCGAGCAGCAGCCCGACGAAGCCCAGCTCGGTGGTGCTCGCCCCCTGCCCGGCCCGGCCCAGCGCACCGAGCGCGGACAGGCAGCGCTCCGCCTCGGCGAACGTGACCGCCAGCGACGCCGGACCGGTCGACGGGCCGCTCGCCCCGGCGGTCACCGGGCGGCCGGTCACCCGGGACAAATCCCGGGCCACCGCGCGGGCCGCGCCGCCGGCGTCGTTGCCGGGCAGCATCAGCACCACCCGCCCGTCGCGCGCCGCGGCCAGGCCACCCCGGGTCGAGGCGTACGTGGTGGCCCAGGACAGCACCCGCTGCCGGGCCGACCCGGTCTCGGCGAACGCGTCTTCGCCGACCGCCACCAGCACGTGCGGGGCGTCCAGGTCCACGGCGATCCGGCGGGCCCGCGCTCGTAGCGCGTCGGCGTCACGCAGCGGCCGGGCGATCAGGTCGTCCAGCAGCTCGCCGCGTACCCGTCCCTCCGCCTCGGCCACGGTCCGGCGGAACAGCAGCAGCAGCGCGGTCACCAGCGCGGCCCGCTCCAGGATCCGCTGGTCGGCGTCGACCAGCTCGTCGTCCGGGCGCAGCACCAGCGCGCCCAGGTTCTCCGCGCCGGCCACCACCGCGGCGTACCAGAGCGGGCCCCGGCGCACGCTGCGCCCCTCGGTACGCGACGCGGCGACCGCCTCCACGATGTCCGCCCGGTCCGGCTCCTCGATCTCGCCGACCCGGGCCAGCCGCCGGCCCTCGGCGTCCAGCGCCAGCAGCGCGCCGCCGAGCACCTCGGTGACCGCCGCCGCCACGTCCTCCATCCCGCCGCCGCGCAGCACGAGCGCGGTCATCCGGTCGTGCGCGGCGGCGGCGCGCTCCACCGAGCTGCTGTGCGCCCGGATGGTGCTGTTCGCCGCGGAGAGCTCGGCCAGCGCCGCGCGCGTCTCGGCGAGCAGCCGGGCGGTGTCGATCGCCACCGCCGCGTGCGCCGCCAGCGACACCAGCAGCGACACCTCCTCGCGGGCGAACGGCCGGGCCGAGCGGTTGGCCGCGTACAGCACGCCGATCACGCTGGATCCGAGCCGCAGCGGCACGCCGAGGATGGCCACCAGGCCCTCCTCGCCCACCCCGCCGTCGATCTCCCCGGTGTGCCGGAACCGCTCGTCCTCCTGGTAGTTCGAGGTGACGTACGGGGTGCCGGTCTGCGCGACCAGTCCGCCGAGCCCGTCGCCCAGTTCCAGCCGCAGCCGCTGGAACCGGGCCGAGATCGAACCGTCGGTGACCCGCATGTACGTGTCGCCGCGCTCGTCGTCGTTGAGCGTCATGTACGCCACGTCGGTGCCGAGCAGGATCCGCGCCCGGTGCACGATCGCGCGCAGCACGTCGTCCAGGTCCCGCAGCCCGGCCAGGTCGCTCGCGGTGTCGTACAGGCCGGACAGCTCGGTCTCCCGGCGGCGCCGGCGGGCCAGCAGCGCCCGTACCCGCAGCGCCACCACCTTCGCCTGCTCCAGCTCGGCCAGCCGCTCGGCGGGCAGGCCGGCGGCGCGCGCGGCCACCAGCGGGCCCTCGAACTCGACAGCGGCGGCCTCGCGCGCCAGCAACTCCAGGAACTCCACCGGCGACGACATGAGCGACATTGTGCGCGGGGCCACTAGTTCGCCGTCCAGCCCCCGTCGAGGGCGATCGAGGTGCCGGTGAGGAACGCCGCCGGCGGGGAGCACAGGTAGGCCACCAGTTCGGCCACCTCGGCCGGCTCGATCAGCCGCTTGATCGCCGCCCGGGCCAGCATGATCTTCTCGACCACCTCGTCCTCGCCGATGCCGTGGGTGGCCGCCTGGTCGGCGATCTGGCTCTCCACCAGCGCGGTGCGCACGTACGCCGGGTTGATGCAGTTGGCGGTGACGCCGTGCGCGGCGCCCTCCAGCGCGACCACCTTGGACAGGCCCTCCAGCGCGTGCTTGGCCGAGACGTACGCGGCCTTGAACGGCGAGGCGCGCAGCCCGTGCACCGAGGAGATGTTCACGATCCGGCCCCAGCCGTTCGCGTACATCCGGGGCAGCGCGCGGCGGATCAGCAGGAACGGCGCCTCGACCATCACCCGCTGGATGTACTCGAAGCGCTCGACCGGGAAGTCCTGCACCGGCGCGACGTGCTGCAGGCCGGCGTTGTTGACCACGATGTCGGCGTCGACGTCGAGCCGGTCCACCGCCACCGGGTCGGCCAGGTCGATCCCGACCGCCCGGCCGCCCGCCTCGGCGGCCACCGCCTCGGCCGCCGCCACGTCGCGGTCCAGCACCACGACCGTCGCGCCGGCCGCGGCCAGGCGCAGGGCACAGGCCCGGCCGATGCCGCCGCCACCACCTGTGACCAGCGCGATGCGACCGGTCAGGTCGACGTGTACGACGTGGGGGGCCGCCACTGGTTCTGCCGTCATGGCGCATGAACGTACGAGCCGGGTGCCCCCCGGCACATGGGGCGGCGACACATACTCCACCGCCCGCCTGTGTGGTGCGCCGCGTCACCACCCGTGCCCGGCGTGTCCGGCCGACCCGCCGTCGGCGGCCACCAGTAGGGTGTGTCGAACACACGTACTGCTGGCGGCTCGGGAGGAGGCGGCGTGCGCGTGCTGGGCGTCGACCCGGGGCTGACCCGGTGCGGGGTCGGCGTGGTCGAGGGCGTGCCGGGCCGCCCCTGCACGCTCGTGGCCTACTACGTGGTCTACACCGACCCGGCCGACGACCTCGCGCTGCGCCTGCTGCACCTGGACCGCTCGCTCACCGACCTGGTCGCCGAGCACCGGCCGGACGCGGTAGCCGTGGAGCGGGTGTTCAGCCAGCACAACGTCCGCACCGTGATGGGCACCGCGCAGGCCAGCGGCGTGGCCGTGCTCGCCGGGGCGCGGGCCGGGCTGCCGGTGACGACGTACACGCCGAGCGAGGTCAAGGCCGCGGTGACCGGCTCGGGGCAGGCGGACAAGAAGCAGATGACCGCCATGGTGACCCGGCTGTTGCGGCTGCCCGAGCCGCCGAAGCCGGCCGACGCCGCCGACGCGCTGGCGCTGGCCATCTGTCACGTGTGGCGCGGGGGCACCCGGTCCAAGCTGGCCGCCGCCGCGCAACAGGCTCGACGAGGAGGGACGCGATGATCGCGAGCGTACGCGGCACGGTGACCGCCACCGGCCCGGATCACGCGGTGGTGGAGGTGGGCGGCATCGGCCTGGCCGTGCAGTGCGCCCCGGGCACGCTCGCCGACCTGCGCGTGGGCCAGCCCGCCCGGCTGGCCACCAGTCTTGTGGTCCGGGAGGACTCGCTCACCCTCTACGGCTTCGCCGACGACGACGCCAAGCAGTTGTTCGAGCTGCTCCAGACCGCCAGCGGGGTCGGTCCCCGGCTGGCCCAGGCGGTGCTCGCCGTGCACACGCCGGACGCGGTCCGCAAGGCCATCGCCAACGCCGACACCGCGGCGCTGACCCGGGTGCCGGGCATCGGCAAGAAGGGCGCCGAGCGGCTGGTGCTGGAGCTGCGCGACCGGGTCGGTCCGGTGCCGGTGGGCGCCGACGGCGCGGCCGGGGTGACCGGGGGCGCCTGGCCGGAGCAGGTGCGCCAGGCGCTGGTCGGGCTCGGCTGGACGGCGGGCCAGGCCGAGCAGGCCGTGGCCGCGGTGGCGGAGACGGTCGACGGCGAGACCCCGCCGGTGCCGGTGCTGCTCAAGCAGGCCATCCGCCTTCTGGGCCGGACCCGATGACCGGGGAGAACCTGGTCTCGGCGTACGTGCACGACGCCGAGCGGGACGCGGAGGCCAGCGTCCGCCCGAAGCGGCTCGACGAGTTCATCGCCCAGCACCGCGTCCGCGACCAGCTCGACCTGCTGTTGCAGGGCGCGATGCGGCGCGGCTCCCCGCCCGACCACATCCTCCTGTCGGGCCCGCCGGGTCTCGGGAAGCCGGTGTCCGTGGAGGCTCTGGTCCTGTTGGAGAACGGATCACGGCGCCGGCTCGGTGACATCGAGGTGGGTGACCGGGTCATCACCCGAACCGGGGCGGGCGCCACCGTGCTGGCGGTGCACGAGCAGGGTGAACTGGAGTCGGTCAGGATCCGGACCACGAGCGGGCGGGATGTCGTCGCGGCACCCGACCACCCCTTCTGGACCACCGAGGGCTGGACGAAGGCGGGAGATCTCACCGACCGCGACTTCGTCGCCAATGTCCTGTGCCCGGAACTGGTCGCGGACACCGTTCAGGATGTCGCCGAGTACAAGCTCGCCGGCTATCTCATCGGCGACGGATGCACGACGAATCAGGTCACCTTCACGGGGGGTGACGAGGACGTGCTGGCCGACTTCCGGTCTGTTTGTGACCGGATCGGGCACAGTCACGTGACCAGGCCCAACAGTGCCCGCAGTTCGATGATCCGTATCTCGGGTCTTCAGCCCTGGCTGGCCGAACATGGCCTGCTCGGCAAGAACGCCTGGCAGAAGCGAGTGCCCGACTTCGTCTTCGAAGGTGACGCCTGGCAGGTGTCGGCGTTTCTCGGCGCCTACTTCGCCTGCGACGGTACGGTGAGCCGCCGGGGACGTGACCGGTACGACGTGGTCGTCGAGTTCTACAGCGTCTCACGGGGGCTGCTGGAGGACGTACAACACCTGCTGCTGCGGCTCGGTGTTCAGTCACGGCTCAAGCTCAAGCGCGGGCGTTACCAGGGTCGGCCGCACGAGTCCTGGCGGTTGAGCGTCACCAGCCAGGACGATGTGGCGCGGTTCGCGCAGCGTGTGACGGTGATCGGTGAGCGAGGTCGGCGGCTCGCCGAGTGGATGCCGCGTCGAGATCGATTCGACGAACGGCTCGCCGCCGACCGGGTGGCCTCCGTCGAGGCGGTCGGCCTGCAGGAGTGCCGGTGCCTGACCGTCGACGGCGACCACACCTTCACGGTTAACGACTTCGTGGTGCACAACACAACGTTGGCCAACATCGTCGCCGCCGAGCTGGGCACCGGGATCCGGGTGACCAGCGGCCCGGCCATCGAGCGTTCCGGTGACCTGGCCGCGATCCTGACCGGCCTCGCCGAGGGCGACGTGCTGTTCATCGACGAGATCCACCGGATCGCCAAGCCGGCCGAGGAACTGCTCTACAGCGCCATGGAGGACTTCCGGGTCGACGTGGTGGTGGGCAAGGGTCCGGGTGCGACCGCTATTCCGCTGGACGTGGAGCCGTTCACGCTGGTCGGCGCCACCACCCGCTCCGGCCTGCTGACCGGCCCGATGCGCGACCGGTTCGGCTTCGTCGCGCACCTGGACTTCTACGCGCCGGCCGACCTGGAGACGCTGCTGCACCGGTCGGCCCGGATCCTCGGCGTGCCGATCCGGGCCGAGGGGGCGGCGGAGATCGCCGGCCGGTCCCGGGGCACCCCGCGCATCGCCAACCGGCTGCTGCGCCGGGTGCGGGACTACGCCGAGGTACGCGCCGACGGCGTGGTCACGCTGGAGACGGCGCGGGCCGCGCTGACCGTCTACGACGTGGACGCGCTCGGCCTGGACCGGCTGGACCGGGCGGTGCTGACCGCGCTCGTCGACTCGTTCCGGGGCGGCCCGGTGGGCCTGTCCACGCTCGCCGTGGCGGTGGGCGAGCAGCCGGACACGGTCGAGGAGGTCTGCGAGCCGTTCCTGGTCCGGGCCGGGCTGCTGGCCCGTACCCCGCGCGGGCGGGTGGCGACGGAGGCCGCCTGGCGCCATCTGGGCCGCACGCCCCCGAATGGTACATTTGGGATGGATGCCCCTCCGGGGCCCGATCTGTTCTCGGTGCAGACCGACCAGCCGTGATCCGTTCGTGATCTGTGCCGCATTCGGTCTTCTCAGGAGCAGGGACTAGACTTCGCCGCGTTTGTACAGGACGTGAGAATTCGCTTCCGCTGCGGCGCCCTCCGGCGCCGGGGCGGACGCCAACCGGAAGGTCTACACCGTGCTTTACGCAGCAGCGAGTGGCGGAGGAGCCGGCGGTCTGACGCCGATCCTCATGATCGCTCTGCTCTTCGTCGTCATGTACTTCATGATGATCCGTCCGCAGCAGAAGCGCCGCCGCGAGGCTGAGCAGATGCAGTCCGCCCTCGCCCCGGGCGACGAGGTGGTCACCATCGGCGGCCTGCACGGCACGGTCACCGCGGTCGAGGACGAGACGGTCCTGCTGGAGGTCGCGCCCGGCGTGCAGACCCGGTACGCCCGCCCCGCCGTCGCGCGGGTGATCAAGCGCGCCGAGGCTCCGGCTGAGGAGACGATCACCGAGGACGCCGAGCCGGTCAAGGAGTGACCACCCGCCCCGGACGGGGCAGCGGATTCATCCGTACAAGTGGATAGTTGGGGTCGGCGCCCGGCGTCGGCATCCGGCCGGGCCGTGCGGCGCCCCCACGCCGCGCACCAGCCGGCGTGCCGTGCTCCGGTGCCGACCCGCCGGAGCAGTCGGGCGGACACCCCCGGCCCGACAGTTGTCGCCGCCGCGGAAGCGGCGCGACCGTACAGGGAGACAGGACAGCCGTGGCACCACCTCAGGGACAGATGCGGCCCGGACGGCAGCTCGCCGTACTCGGCTTCATCTTCGTCGTCCTCTATCTTTTGGTGTTCTTCTCGGGCGGCGCCAGCGGCGGCTGGAAGGACCGGCTGGAGCCCCGGCTCGGCCTGGACCTCGTCGGCGGCACCCGGCTGACGCTCGAGGCCACGAACACCGTGGACGGCAAGCCCCCGACCGCCGACAACCTCGAGGAGGCCCGGCAGATCATCGAGAGCCGGGTCAACGCCTACGGCGTGGCCGAGGCCGAGGTGGTGACCGAGGGCAACCGCAACATCGTCATCTCCCTGCCCGGCCAGAACCGCGACCTGACCGACGTCGGTGAGGCCGCCGAGCTGCGCTTCCGCAAGGTGCTCAAGGCCACCGACGGCAGTGGCGCCGCAGCCGCGCCCGCGCCGGTGCCCAGCGCCACCCCGTCCGGGTCCGCCAGCCCGGCGCCGTCGGGCAGCGCGTCGCCGAAGGCGAGCGCGAGCCCCAAGGTGAGCGGGTCGCCGAGCGCCGGCGGCCAGGGCGGCATGGCCCCGGCCTCCCCGTCGGCGACGCCGAGCGCCGCCGCGCCGAGCGCGAGCCCGAGCGCCGCCAGCCCGAGCCCGAGCGCCAGCGCCGAGCCGGTGCCGCAGAGCATCGAGCAGCAGCGCAAGGCCGTCGAGCAGAAGGTCGGCGCGCCCGCCTGGGCCGCCGCCTCCGGCCTGCAGGCCCCGGCGGACCTGACCACCGACCCGTCGCTGGCCGACAAGCTCAAGCCGTTCGGCACGCTCTCCCCGCAGGAGGTCGCGGTCCTGCCGGTGGAGATGCAGTTCAACGTCCCGACCATCACCTGCGCCCAGCTCGACACGCGGCCCGCCGCCTCGATCAAGGACGAGAAGCAGAAGGCGGTCGCCTGCGAGTCCGGCGCGAAATACCTGCTGGACGTGGCGAAGGTGCTCGGCACCGATGTCAAGGACGCCTCCGCCCAGCTCGACCAGACCAGCTCCTGGGTGGTCAGCCTGAACTTCACCGGCAAGGGCCAGGAGAAGTGGACCGCGCTGACCCGCGAGGCGTTCAACAACGAGGGCCAGGCCTGCGACCAGACCGCGCTCGGCCAGGACGGCAAGTGCCGCGTCGCCGTGGTGCTGGACAACGAGATCGTCTCGTCCCCGGAGATCCAGGGCGTGCTGACCGGTGACTCGCAGATCACCGGCAGCTTCGACAGCAAGGCCGCCAACGCGCTGGCCAGCCAGCTGCGCTACGGCGCGCTGCCGGTCACCTTCGAGCCGCAGGAGCAGCAGAACGTCACCGCCACGCTCGGCGACAGCCACCTCAAGGCGGGTCTGCTGGCCGCCGGCATCGGCATGCTGCTGGTCATCATCTACTCGTTCTTCTACTACCGTCTGCTCGGCTCGGTCATCTTCCTGAGCCTGGTGCTCTCCGCGCTCCTGGTGTTCGGCGCGCTCGTGGTGCTCGGCCGGTCGATCGGCTTCACGCTCACGCTCGCCGGCATCGCCGGCATGATCGTGTCGCTGGGCGTCGCCGCGGACTCGTTCGTCATCTACTTCGAACGACTGAAAGACGAGATCCGGGAGGGCCGCAGTCCACGCAGCGCGGTGCCGCGCGCCTGGATCCGGGCCCGACGGACGATCATCTCGGCCAACGCCATCACGCTGATGTCGGCGGTGGTGCTCTACATCGTGTCGGTCGGCGCGGTGAAGGGCTTCGCCTTCGCGCTCGGCCTGGCGACCGTGCTGGACCTGGTCGTCGTGTTCCTCTTCCGCCACCCGATCATGACGATGTTCGCCCGTACCAAGGCGTTCCTGTCGCCGCGGGTCAGCGGTCTGGGCCGGGCGCTCCCGGCCCGGTCGGCCGAGCCGGGCACCGCCCGCAACCCGCGTGTGAAGGAGGCCTGAGATGGCTAAGAGCGGTCTTGCCGCCCGGCTCTACCGGGGCGAGGCGGATCTCAACATCGTCGGGCGCCGCAACGTGTGGTTCGGCGTGGCGGGCCTGCTCGTGCTCGTCGCCGTGCTCAGCTTCGCGATCAGCGGGTTCAAGCTCGGCATCGAGTTCGCCGGCGGCAACTCGTTCCAGGTGCCGGCCAGCGTCGGGACGCTGGACCGGGCCGAGCAGGTGGTCGACGAGGCGCTGGCCGACGAGGCGCCCGGCGTCGAGGTGGTGAGCGCGCAGAAGGTCGGCGGCACCAGCGGCGAGTTCTACGAGATGCGCACCGGGCAGCTCTCCGCCGAGCAGGCGAACGAGGCCAAGGCCGCGATCGCTCAGGAGTTCGGCATCCAGGCCGACCAGATCAGCGGCAGCCAGGTCTCCGAGGCATGGGGCAGCCAGGTCACCTCGCGTGCCTTCCTCGGTCTGCTGATCTTCATCGCGGTCGTGTCGATCTACCTGGTGCTGCGCTTCGAGTGGCGGATGGCGGTCGCCGCCATCATCTCGCTGCTGACCAACCTGGTCCTCACCGCCGGCATCTACTCGCTCGTCGGCTTCGAGGTCACCCCGTCGACGATCATCGGCTTCCTCACGATCCTGGGCTTCGCGCTCTACGACGTGGTGGTGGTCTTCGACAAGGTGCAGGAGAACACGCGCGGCATCACCGCGAACAACAACGTCACCTACGGCGAGGCGTCCAACCTGGCGCTCAACCAGAGCCTCATGCGGTCACTGAACACCTCGGTGGTGGCGCTGCTGCCGGTCGGCGGTCTGCTCTTCATCGGTGCCGGCCTGCTCGGGGCGGGCACGCTGAAGGACCTCGGCCTGGTGCTGTTCGTCGGTATGGCGGTGGCGTTCCTGACCTCGATCCTGCTGGCCACGCCGCTGCTGGTGCTGCTGAAGAACATGGACCCCCGGATCAGCGCGCACAACAAGCGGGTGCAGGCCCGCCGGGCCGCGCTCGCCCGCGGCGAGATCACGCCGAAGGGCCGGCCGGCCGCCGCGCCGGTCGCCGACGCGCCGATCGACCCGGAGGCGGCCGCGCTGGCCGGCGCCGCGCCCAAGGTGGGCGCCCGCCCGACCGGCAAGCGCCCCAGCGGAGCCCGCGGCGGTCGTCCCGCCGGTGGTGGCGGCAACCGGCCCGGCGGCAAGCGCCGCTGACCGTAGGACCGGACGGAATTGGTTCGACGGCGTCCGCCATGCTGATGTCACGGCATGACGGACGCCGTCGTCGTTTCGAGAGGACATGGGACATACCGTGACGGAGACCCACACCGCAGGGATACGCGGAGACATCGGCCCGGAGGTCGCCCAGCTCGTCGCCAGCCGGCTGCTGGACGTGCCGGACTTCCCCAAGCCGGGTGTCGTGTTCAAGGACCTGATGCCGCTGTTCGCCGACGGTGAGGCGTTCCGGGCGGTGATCGACGGCATCATCGCCCACCACGGGCCGGACTCGTTCGACACCGTCGCCGGCATCGAGGCGCGCGGGTTCGTGCTGGCCGCGGCGGTCGCGTACGCCACCGGGGTCGGCGTGGTGCCGGTGCGCAAGGCCGGCAAGCTGCCCCGGGCCACCCTTTCGGCCTCCTACGCGCTCGAGTACGGCGAGGCGACGCTGGAGGTGCACCAGGACGCCTTCACCGCCGGTCACCGGGTGCTGGTGCTCGACGACGTGCTCGCCACCGGCGGCACCGCCGAGGCGACGCTCGACCTGGTGGAACGCGCCGGCGGGACGGTCTCCGGGTTCACCGTGCTGCTGGAGCTGGGCTTCCTGGCCGGCCGTGAGCGGCTGGCACCGCGCCCGGTCCATGCCCTGTTGACCGTTTGACCAGGCCGGCCCGTCCGGGCGGTCGGCACCGACCGCCCGGGGGAGCGGTGGCGTACCCTGCGTGCGGGTAGCATTGCCCTTTGCCCGCCCCGGCCGAGCTGTCCGGGGCGGCGAAGGCGCCGGGGCCCGGCCCCCGGCGACCGCGTGGAACAACACCGGCCCCCGGGCCGGTTGAACCAGACGTCGGCCGGACGGCCGGCGCATTCCGGCGAGCGGTGAGGAGGCCGGTGTCCCACGATGTCGTCCCTCCGGTGGAGGGCACGGTGCACCCGACAGGCGACGCGGACGGCTCGGTGACCGAGCGCAGCGGCAACCCGCCGGCGCGGGCGATCGGTGCCACCGGCGCGTCCGACGCGACCGCCGACGGCGGGGCGGTCGTGGTGCCGTTCCCGACCGAGGGCTCCACCGAATCCCCGGCCGGCGGCGGTTTCGCCCTCTCCAACGCGCCCACCGGCCGACGGGTACGCGCCCGGCTGGCCCGGTTCAACGCGCCCTGGCAGACCTCGCAGGTCAGCGAGGTGCTGGAGCCGCTGATCGCGACGCACCGGGAGAACCACCCCAAGGCCGACGCGCGGCTGCTCCAGCGCGCGTTCGACACGGCCGCGCGGTGGCACTCGGGGCAGTACCGCAAGTCCGGCGACCCCTACATCACGCACCCGCTCGCGGTGGCGACCATCCTGGCGAACCTGGGCATGGACACCACCACGCTGGTGGCGGCGCTGCTGCACGACACCATCGAGGACACGGAATACACGCTCGACCAGATGCGCGCCGACTTCGGTGGTGAGGTCGCGCTGCTCGTCGACGGCGTCACCAAGCTCGACAAGGTCAAGCTCGGCGACGCGGCCAAGGCCGAGACCATCCGCAAGATGGTCGTGGCGATGGCGAAGGACCCCCGCGTCCTGGTGATCAAGCTGGCCGACCGGCTGCACAACATGCGGACGCTCACCTTCCTGCCCCGCCCGAAGCAGGAGCAGAAGGCCAAGGAGACGCTGGAGATCCTGGCCCCGCTGGCGCACCGCCTCGGTATGAACACGATCAAGTGGGAGCTGGAGGATCTCGCCTTCGGCACGCTGTTCCCGAAGCGGTTCGAGGAGATCAACCGGCTGATCGGGGAGCATCAGCCGCAGCGCGAGGCGTTGCTGCGCCAGGTGACCCAGAAGGTGTCCACCGACCTGAAGGCCGCCAAGATCAAGGCGGAGACGACCGGCCGGCCGAAGCACCTCTACTCGATCTACCAGAAGATGATCGTGCGGGGACGCGACTTCAACGACATCTACGACCTGGTGGGTGTGCGGATCCTGGTCGACACGGTGCGGGACTGCTACGCGGCGCTTGGGGTCATCCACGCCAACTGGCAGCCGGTGCCGGGCCGGTTCAAGGACTACATCGCGATGCCCAAGTTCAACATGTACCAGTCGTTGCACACGACTGTCATCGGGCCCACCGGCAAGCCGGTGGAGATGCAGATCCGCACGTACGCGATGCACCGCACGGCCGAGTTCGGCATCGCCGCGCACTGGAAGTACAAGGAGCACAAGGGCACCCCGGTGGTGGGCCCGCCGGCGCACATCGACGAGATGACCTGGCTGCGGCAGCTGCTGGACTGGCAGCGCGAGGCGGCCGACCCGAGCGAGTTCCTGGACGCGCTGCGGTTCGACCTGTCCAGCCAGGAGGTGTACGTCTTCACCCCCAAGGGCGACGTCATCCCGCTGCCGACCGGGTCGACGCCGGTGGACTTCGCGTACGCGGTGCACACCGAGGTCGGGCACAAGTGCATCGGCGCGCGGGTCAACGGCAAGCTGGTGCCGCTGGAGTCGACGCTCTCAAACGGCGACGTGATCGAGATCTTCACGTCGAAGTCCGACACCGCCGGCCCGACGCAGGACTGGCTCGGCTTCGTCAAGAGCCCGCGCGCGCGTACGAAGATCCGCCAGTACTTCAACAAGGAGCGGCGCGAGGAGGCGATCGAGGCCGGCAAGGACGCGATCGTCAAGGCGATGCGCAAGCAGGGCATGCCGTTGCAGCGGATGCTCACGTCGGACGCGCTGATGGCGATCGCCCGGGACCTGCACCTGGCCGACGTGGCCTCGCTCTACGCCGCGGTCGGCGACAGCCAGGTCTCCGCGCAGTCGGTGGTGCAGAAGCTGATGGCCTCCTACGGCGGCGAGGAGGGCGCGGCGGAGGACATCGCCGAGACCGCCGTCGCCACCCGGCCGCCGCGCAGCCGGCAGAGCAGCGCCGACCCGGGCGTGGTGGTCCGCGGCGTCAGCGACGTCTGGATCAAGCTGGCCCGCTGCTGCACGCCGGTGCCGCCGGACTCGGTCTTCGGGTTCGTCACCCGCTCCGGCGGGGTGAGCGTGCACCGGGACGACTGCGCCAACGCCGAGGACCTGCGTGCCCAGCCGGAGCGGGTGGTCGAGGTGAGCTGGAAGCTCACGTCGGCCTCGACGTTCCTGGTCGCCATCCAGGTCGAGGCGCTGGACCGGCACAAGCTGCTCGCCGACGTGACCCGGGTGCTGTCCGAGGAGCGGGTGAACATCCTGTCGGCGACAGTCACCACCACCCGGGACCGGGTGGCGGTGAGCCGGTTCAGCTTCGAGATGGCCGACCCGAAGCACCTGGGGCACCTGCTGGCCGCCGTCCGCAAGGTCGACGGCGTGTTCGACGCGTACCGGGTCACCTCGGGGGCCTGAGCCACCCACGACGCACGCGAAAGCGCCCGCCGGCTGGATCCGCAGCCGGCGGGCGCTTCGTCGTCGTGGGTGCGGTCAGCCGCCCTGGATCGGGCTCATGGTCACCTTGGTCATGGTGATCTCCTTCTTCGGGTGGCCGCCGCCGGCCTGCTTGGCGAACGCGCCGTCGTCACCGGCCGCGGCGACCTGCTTCACCACGTCCATGCCGTCGGTGATGGTGCCCAGCACCGTGTAGTTCGGGTCGAGCGGCGAGTCGCCGTACACGATGAAGAACTGGCTGCCGGTGCTGCCCGGCTGGTTGGACTTCGCCATCGCGATGACGCCCTCCGGGTACGGCGGGCGCTTGTCGGTGGGCAGGTTCTCCTCGGCCAGGTTGTACGACGGCCCGCCGATGCCGTCGGTGTCCCGCCAGCCCTTCCCGGTGGCGCTCGGGTCGCCGCACTGGAGCACCTTGATGCCCTCGGTAACCAGCCGGTGGCACTTGGTGTTGTTGTAGAAGCCCTTCTCCGTCAGATGCGTGAAGCTACCGGCGGTGCAGGGCACCTTGGCGCGGTCGATCTTGGCGGTGATCTGGCCCAGGTTGGTGTCGATGGTCAGCGTCTGGGTGCCCTTGCCCGCCTGCTGGGCCGGCGGCAGGCCGACGTCCTTGATCTGCGGCGGCCGGCCCTCCTTGGGCACCTCCGTGTACGCGCACTGCACGGAGCCCGCGCCGGTGGCGCCGCCCGCCTGCTGCTCGTCGTCGTCACCGCCGAGCGAGGTGGCCAGCCAGACCGTGCCGGCCACGACGAGCACAAGCACCGCGGCGGCTCCGACGATCGCCTGGGTCTGCCGGCGCTTACGGGCCCGGCCGGCCCGCTCCGCCATCTCCCGTTCGAGCTTGGCTCGCGCCGCCGCGCGCTGGCGGTCTCTGGTGGACGTCACGGTCACTCCTCACCTGCTGCGTATGGGTCGGCGCGCGCGCCGGATCATGTCTGACACCGCCGGCGGCCGCCGGATCGGCTTGTCGGGTCAGCCCGCGCTGGCGCTGGGCGACGGCGCGGGGCTGCCGGCCGGTGCCGCGCCGGGCTCGCCGACGGTCACGCTCTGGACCAGCACCTGCGTCTTCGGCTTGACCTTGGCGCCATTGCCATTGTCCACCGTCGGCAGGGCGCCGATCTTCTCCACCACGTCGAGGCCGCCGGTGACCTTGCCGACCACGGAGTAGGCCGGCTTGGCCGGGCTGGCGTCCTTGAAGAAGATCAGGAACTGGCTGCCGTTGCTGCCCGGCGGGTTGCCGATCATGGCGACCGTGCCCTTCGGGTACGTCGGCGCCTGCCCGGGCGCCGGCGAGGCCGACGGGTCGGGCTCCGGCGCGGTCGGGACGTTCTCGTCGTAGAACGAGTAGGTCGGGCCGCCGAGCCCGGTGCCCGTGGGGTCGCCGCAGCGCAGCGCGCCCTCGGCGGTGATCTCGTGGCAGGTGGTGTTGTCGAAGAACGACCGGCCGGCCAGGTAGCTCAGGCTCGCCGCGCCGCACGGCGCGTCGGTCTGGTCCAGCTCCACCGTGATCGGCCCACCCTGGTTGGTGGTGATCGTCATCGGGCGGGTGCCCGAGGTGGGCAGGCCAGTGGTGGGCGGCTGGCCGACGTCCTTGAGGTTGGTGTTGACGGCGCCGTCCTCGGCGGTCCAGAGGCAGACGTCCTCGGCGGCCTTCTTCTCCGGCTCGGAGTCGAACGCGCCGAGCGCCCAGGCGGAGCCGGCCACGATCAGCACGAGCACCACCGCGGCACCGACGCCGGCCCGGATCTGCCGGCGGCGCTTCGCGGCCGCCGCCCGCCGGGCGAGCTGCCGATCGAGTTTGGCGCGCGCCAGTTTGCGCTGCCGGTCCCTGCTGGAAGCCACGTGTGCTCCCCTTCCTCTGCCTGATCGCCGCCGGCGCCGGGCGCCGTCCGCCGTTCCGATCGGGGTGCGCCACGCCACACGCCCGCCAGAGTGTACGGGTAGCGACTGTGAATGTGGTGTACGAGGTCCCGCCGTCTCAGCCCGGCCGGGGCAGGCGGGGCCGGTGGCGGGCGAAACCCGCTCGCCGCTGCGACTAGGCTGCAGGGGACGACGACCGGACGGAAAGGGGAGCGACGTGCTCGTGGCCGGCTTTCCCGCAGACGCCTTCGGCACCAACTGCTATGTGGTGGCGACCGGGCCGGGGGAGCAGTGCGTGGTGGTCGACCCCGGCATCGGGGTGCTCGACCAGCTCGACGCCGTGCTCGCCGAGCACCGCCTGCACCCAGCCGCCGTGCTGCTCACCCACGGCCACCTGGACCACACGTTCTCCGTCGCCCCGGTCTGTGGCGCGCGGGGCATCCCCGCCTACGTCCACCCGGACGACCGGGAACTGCTGGCCGACCCGAGCAAGGCGCTGTCGATGGACCTGACCCAGTTGTTCGGCGGCCGGCTGCCGTACGCCGAGCCGGACGACGTGGCCGAGCTGACCGACGGCGCGACGCTGTCGCTCGCCGGGTTGGAGATCACCGTCGACCACGCTCCCGGCCATACCGGCGGGTCGGTGCTGTTCCGGTTGCCCGGCGCCGGCTCGCCCTGGGAGGCGGAGCAGATCTGCCTCTCCGGTGACGTGCTGTTCGCCGGCTCGATCGGCCGTACCGACCTGCCGGGCGGCAGCATGCCCCGGATGCTGTCCAGCCTGCGGGACAAGGTGCTCCCGCTGGCCGACGACACGGTCGTCCTGCCCGGCCACGGCCCCGCGACCACGATCGGCCGCGAGCGCGCGACAAACCCGTTCCTCGTCGAGGTGGCGGGCACCGGCGGCGCGCGCCCGGCCGCGCCCACCCGAGGCCTCTAGACCCTCGCCCGCGCCCGCGCGGGTTCTCAAGGAGTTCGTGATGAGCAAGCCCACGCCCATTTCCGGCTTCCCGGAGTGGACCACCGCCCAGCGGATGATTGAGCAGTTCGTTCTCGATCGCATCCGCGCCACGTTCGAGCTGTACGGCTTCGCGCCGCTGGAGACCCGCTCGGTCGAGCCGCTGGATCAGTTGCTGCGGAAGGGGGATACCGCAAAGGAGGTCTACCTGCTGCGCCGGTTGCAGGCCGACGCCGACGGCCCGGCCGGTGACGACGCGCTCGGCCTGCACTTCGACCTGACCGTGCCGTTCGCGCGGTACGTGCTGGAGAACGCCGGCAAGCTGCAGTTCCCGTTCCGCCGCTACCAGATCCAGAAGGTCTGGCGGGGCGAGCGCCCGCAGGAGGGCCGGTACCGCGAGTTTCTCCAGGCCGACATCGACATCGTCGACCGGGACACGCTGCCGGCGCACTACGAGGCCGAGATGCCGCTGGTCATCGGCGACGCGCTGCGGTCGCTGCCGATCCCGCCGGTGCGCATCCAGGTCAACAACCGCAAGATCTGCGAGGGGTTCTACCGGGGCATCGGGCTGACCGACACGGAGGCGGCGCTACGTGCCGTGGACAAGCTCGACAAGATCGGTCCGGCCGGGGTGACGGAGCTGCTGGCGAGCACCGCCGGGGCGAGCGAGGCACAGGCCAAGGCCGTGCTGTCGCTGGCCGAGATCTCCGCGCCGGACGCCTCCTTCGCCGACGCGGTGCGCGGCCTCGGGGTGAGCGACCCGCTGCTTGACGAGGGCGTCGCTGAGCTGACCGCGGTGGTGGAGACCGCGGCCGCGCACGCGCCCGGCCTCTGCGTGGCCGACCTGCGCATCGCGCGGGGCCTGGACTACTACACGGGTACGGTCTACGAGACGCAGATGATCGGCTACGAGCGGTTCGGCTCGATCTGCTCCGGCGGCCGGTACGACAACCTGGCCAGCTCGGGCAACGTCCGGTTCCCCGGGGTGGGCATCTCGATCGGGGTGACCCGGCTGCTGGGCCTGCTGTTCGGCGCCGAGGCGCTGTCGGTGTCCCGTTCGGTGCCGACCTGCGTGCTGGTGGCGGTCACCGCCGAGGAGGACCGGGCGGCCAGTGACGCGGTCGCGGCGGCGCTGCGCTCGCGCGGTGTGCCCACCGAGGTGTCCCCGTCGGCGGCCAAGTTCGGCAAGCAGATCCGGTACGCCGAGCGGCGCGGCATCCCGTACGTCTGGTTTCCCGGCGCGGACGGTGACGAGGTCAAGGACATCCGTTCCGGCGAGCAGGTGCCGGCCTCGGCGGGGGAGTGGACGCCGCCCCGGGCGGACCTGAAGCCGCTGGTCGGCCCGGCCGGCACTGGCGTCTGAAGACGTTTCGACCTACGGTGGCGTAAGTTACGCCACCGTAGGGAGAACGTCGTGACCGTGCTCAGCCAGACCGCTCTGCTCACCGAACTCGAGCCGGTGGTCGAGAAGAACCTCGACCGCCACCTGTCGCTGGCCAAGGAGTGGTTCCCGCACGAGTACGTGCCGTGGAGCGAGGGCCGCACCTTCGACGGCCCGCTGGGTGGCGAGGCGTGGTCGCCGGAGGACTCGACGCTGCCCGAGGTGGCGCGGACCGCGCTGATCGTCAACCTGCTCACCGAGGACAACCTGCCCTCGTACCACCACGAGATCGCCACGCTGTTCGGGCGCGACGGCGCGTGGGGCACCTGGGTGCACCGGTGGACCGCCGAGGAGGGCCGGCACGGCACCGCGATCCGCGACTACCTCACGGTGACCCGGGCGGTGGACCCGGTGGGGCTGGAGCGGGCCCGCATGGTGCACATGTCGGCGGGCTACCAGAACGCGCACGACCAGGAGATGCTGCACTCGCTGGCGTACGTGTCGTTCCAGGAGCTGGCGACGCGCATCTCGCACCGCAACACCGGCCGGGCCACCGGCGACCCGACGTGCGAGGCGCTGCTGGCCCGGGTGGCCGCGGACGAGAACCTGCACATGGTCTTCTACCGCAACCTGCTCGGTGCCGCGTTCGAGCTGGCCCCGTCGCAGGCCATGCGCGCGGTCGCCGACGTGCTGGCCGACTTCCAGATGCCGGGCGTGGGCATCGACGGCTTCGCCCGCAAGTCGGTGGCGATCGCGCTGGCCGGCATCTACGACCTGCGCCAGCACCGCGACGACGTGGTGATGCCGGTGCTGCGCCAGTGGAACCTGTTCGACGTGACCGGCCTGAACGCCGACGGCGAGGCCGCCCGCGACCAGATCGCCGAGCACCTCGACACCCTGGAGACCCAGGCGTCCCGCTTCGAGGAGCGTAAGGCCGCCCGAGCCGCCCGCGCATCCGCCACCGCCTCCTGACCCCCACCCCCGTTCGCTCCCCTCCCACGCGATCTTGCACTTACGGCCCCCGCTAATGCCGCGAAACCGGCGCAGCGGGGGCCGTAACTGCAAGATCGCCGAGGACGGCCGTCGCGACACCTGAACAGGCTCTGACAGATGGTGTCGATGTTGTTGCTTCGGCGTTACATCGCGCGTGGGTGCGAATCCGGGCAAAGGCATGTCTTGCTTATGATCTTAAATGTGTGAATACTTTGGGCATCCGGGAGGTTTCCCCAGGTCACCCGGGTTGTCCTCGGGCGCGCCCCATGACAGCGCCCGTTCACCCCCATTCGGAGGTTGTTACATGCGACCCACGAGGTCCACGCTCCGCCGCGCCGCCGCAGTCGCCGTCGCCGGCACCCTGGTCACCGGCTCGCTCCTCGGCGCACCCGCGCAGGCCGCCCCCACGGCCCTCTCGCCGGACGCCGCCGCCACCCTCGTCGAGAAGCTCGGTGCCCGCGCGGCCGGCACGTACGCCGACGCCAGCGGGAAGATGATCGTCACGGTGACCGACACCGCGACAGCCCGCCAGGTGCGTGACGCCGGCGCCATCCCGAAGATCGTGGCGCGCGGCGCGGACAAGCTCAACGCCGCCACCGGTGAGCTGGAGCGCTCCGCGAAGATCCCCGGCACCGCCTGGTGGACCGACCCGGCCACGAACCAGGTCGTCGTCTCCATCGACAGCACCGTCACCGGCGCCAAGCTGGAGCGGGTCAAGGCCGCCGCCGCCCGGCACAACGGTGCGATCCGCATCGAGGCCGAGGCCGGCGTGCTGAGCACCCGGATCTCCGGCGGCCAGGCGATCTACGCCGGCGGCGGGCGCTGCTCGCTCGGCTTCAACGTGCGTAGCGGCTCGACGTACTACTTCCTCACCGCCGGGCACTGCACCAACATCGGCTCGACCTGGTACTCGAACTCCAGCCGCACCACGGTGCTCGGCACCCGGACCGGCACCAGCTTCCCGGGCAACGACTACGGCATCGTCCGGCACAGCAACTCGGCCAACGCGGCCGGCAACGTCTCGCTCTACAACGGCAGCACCCAGGACATCACCTCGGCCGGCAACGCGTACGTCGGCCAGTCCGTCCGCCGTTCCGGCAGCACCACCGGCGTGCGCAGCGGCAGCGTCACCGCGCTGAACGCGACCGTCAACTACGCCGAGGGCAGCGTCTCCGGCCTGATCCGCACCACCGTCTGCGCCGAGCCGGGCGACAGTGGCGGCTCGCTGTTCGCCGGCACCACCGCCCTGGGCCTCACCTCCGGCGGCAGCGGCAACTGCTCCTCCGGTGGCACGACCTACTTCCAGCCGGTCACCGAGCCGCTCAGCGTCTACGGCGTGAGCGTCTTCTGATCCACGCACTCCCACGAACGGGCCGCCGGGCGACCGGCGGCCCGTTCCGCGTACCCGATCAGGCGCCCGCGCCCCGGCGGCCGGGACTGACCGGCGGCCCGCCCGGGCGCGGAGGCTCGGCCGGCCGGGCCGCCCAGTGCCGGTGCGCCAGCCGCGCGGACAGCACGGCGGCCAGCGGCCAGAGCGTCACCGCGAGCGCCGCCACCCGTTCGGCCAGCCCGGTCCGGGAGCCGCCCGTCACCTCGACCACCGACCAGCCGAACAGCGCCAGCAGCACCGCCGTCGCGGCCAGCGCCACCGGCCGGCGGAACGCCCACGGCGGCCGGCCCGCCGGGGAGGCGGCCACCTCGCGCGGCACCCGCAGGGGCAGGCGCAGCGCCGTTCCGGCCGGCCAGAGCGCCAGCGCGAGCACCGCCACCGTGGCCACCACGCCGTGCGCCGGGGAGCCGCCCACCTGCGGGCGGGGGAACGCGATGAGCGCGACGGTGGCCACCCCGCCGATCGCCAGCAGGAAACGGCTGGGCAGCCCGGCGGCGTGCAGCGCGGCGGCGGTGGCGCAGTAGCAGCAGCCGAGCAGCACCAACGCGCCGCCCATCAGCCACGGATCGGTAGCGCCCTCGCCGGCCAGCTCGCTGATCGTGTCGCGGACCGGGTCGTATCCCGCCGGCTGGCGGGCGCCGGCCACCGTCCAGCCCGCCACCAGCAGCGCGGGCGCGGCGGCCGCGGTGGCCACGGCCCAGCTCGGTACGGCACGCACCCGGCCACGGTAACCGCCGGCGACGCGCGCCACCGGGCTTTGTCGCCTCCCGGGAGGGGCCGGGCTCGACGGGTGCCCGGGAGCGGGCCCGCCCGCCCTGACAGAATGCGGGGAGCAGTGAGTGGACCAGATTGAGGAGACGCCAGCCGTGATCCGTACCCACAATGCCGGAAGCCTGCGCGCCGCGGACGCCGGCTCGACGGTGACCCTCGCCGGGTGGGTGGCCCGCCGGCGCGACCACGGCGGCGTCATCTTCGTCGACCTGCGCGACGCCTCCGGCGTCGTGCAGGTGGTCTTCCGCGAGGAGGACGCGCACGCGCTGCGCAACGAGTTCTGCGTCAAGGTCACCGGCGAGGTGACCCGCCGTCCGGAGGGCAACGAGAACCCGGACCTGCCCACCGGCGAGGTCGAGGTGACCGCGTCCGCGCTGGAGGTGCTCTCCGAGGCCGCGCCGCTGCCGCTGCCGGTGGACGACCAGATCGAGGCCGGTGACGACATCCGGCTCAAGTACCGCTACCTGGACCTGCGGCGGGGCGGCCCGGCCAAGGCCATGCGGCTGCGCTCGCGGGCCAACCAGATCGCCCGGGGCGTGCTGCACGAGCGCGACTTCCTGGAGATCGAGACGCCGACGCTGACCCGCTCCACCCCGGAGGGCGCCCGCGACTTCCTGGTGCCGGTGCGGCTCCAGCCGGGCAGCTGGTACGCGTTGCCGCAGTCGCCGCAGCTGTTCAAGCAGCTGCTGATGGTCGGCGGCATGGAGCGGTACTACCAGATCGCCCGCTGCTACCGCGACGAGGACTTCCGCGCCGACCGGCAGCCGGAGTTCACCCAGCTCGACATCGAGATGTCGTTCGTCACCGAGGACGACGTGATCGACCTCGGCGAGGCGATCGTCTCGGCGCTGTGGAAGGACCTCGCCGGCTACGAGATCTCGCGGCCGATCCCGCGCATCACCTGGCACGACGCCATGTCCCGGTACGGCTCGGACAAGCCGGACCTGCGCTACGGCGTGGAGCTGACCGAGCTGACCGACTACCTGCGCGGCACCGCGTTCCGGGTGTTCGCGGGCGCGATCGACGCGGGCGGCTACGTCGGCGCGGTGGTCATGCCCGGCGGCGCGGCGCAGACCCGCAAGGAACTGGACGGCTGGCAGGACTGGGCCAAGGCGCGCGGCGCGCGCGGCCTGGCGTACGTGGTGCTGGACGCCGAGACCGGCGAGCCGCGCGGCCCGGTGGCGAAGAACCTGTCCGAGGCGCACCTGGCCGGCCTGGCCGACGCGGTCGGCGCGAAGCCCGGCGACGCCATCTTCTTCGCCGCGAGCACCAACACCCGCGAGGCGCAGGAGCTGCTCGGCGCCGCCCGGATCGAGATCGCCAAGCGGGCGAACCTGGTCGACGAGAGCGCCTGGGCGTTCTGCTGGGTGGTCGACGCGCCCATGTTCGAGCCGACCTCCGACCAGGAGAACGGCGGAGCGGGTGGCTGGACCGCCGTGCACCACCCGTTCACCTCGCCGAACGCCGAGTGGGTGGACCGGTTCGAGTCCGCGCCGGACCGGGCGCTGGCGTACGCGTACGACATCGTCTGCAACGGCAACGAGATCGGCGGCGGCTCGATCCGTATCCACCGCGGCGACGTGCAGCAGCGGGTGTTCGACCTGCTCGGCATCACCGCCGACGAGGCGCAGGACAAGTTCGGCTTCCTGCTGGAGGCGTTCAAGTACGGCGCCCCGCCGCACGGCGGCATCGCGTTCGGCTGGGACCGGGTCTGCATGCTGCTGGCCGGCGCGGACTCGATCCGCGAGGTGATCGCGTTCCCGAAGACCCGGGGCGGCTTCGACCCGCTGACCGGCGCGCCCACCCCGATCACCGGGCAGCAGCGCGCCGAGGCCGGCATCGACGCCAAGCCGAAGGCGCCGGCCGGTCCGCACGCCGGCACCGCCGGCCCGGCCGCCCCGGTGGCCGACCCCACCTGATCGTCACCTGCCGGAGAGGCCCGCGTCATGATGACGCGGGCCTCTTCGATCTTCAGGGGGAGTGATGAGACTGCTCGTGGTGCGTGCCAGCGGCCGGTGAGGTGGTGCTCGACTCCACCCGCGCCACCGGGCTGCTGCGGACCCGCCTGCGGGGGATCTTCGAGCTGTACGTCTAGTTGCACAGATTCTTTGCAAGCATCTTGTGCATGGAAAGTGTGCACAGATATTGTGCATCTCATGGAGGAGAAGAAGGAGCGCACCGTACGCATCGACCACCGCCAGGTCCGTGCCCTGGCGCAGCCGCTGCGCATGCGGCTGGTCGGGGCGCTGCGCGTGGGCGGCCCGGCCACCGCCACCGCCCTCGCCGAGGCGCTCGGCACCAACAGCGGCGCGACCAGCTACCACCTGCGCCAACTCGCCGAGGTCGGACTCGTGGTGGAGGACCCGAGCCTCGGCACCGGCCGCCAGCGCTACTGGCGGGCCGCGCACGACGTCACGAACTGGGAATCAAGCGACTTCGACGACGACCCCGACGCGCGGGCGGCCATCGAGTGGATCGAGGCGGACTACGTCCGCTTCTTCGCCCAGCACGCCGAACGCTGGTTCGCCCAGCGGCACCGGTGGTCGCCGGCCTGGCGCGACGGCTTCGGTATGGGTGACTTCTTCATGCGGATTCCGGCCGACCGCCTCAAGGTGATCCAGGACGAGGTCTTCGCGGTCTTCGAGCGGCACCGCGACGCCACCGACCCCGACGACCCCGACGCCGAGACGGTGCAGTTCTACCTCGCCGCCCTGCCGATGGACGCGGCCTACCCACGGTCCACCCCGCCGCCCGCCGAGGAGAAGCCGTGACCACGCTGTCCGTACGCCAGATCCGGACCCGCTACCTCACGCTGTACGGCCTGCGCTGGCTGCCCAGCGGCCTGCTCATGCCGGTGATGATCCTGCTGATGCAGGAGCGCGGGCTCACGCTGTCCCAGATCGGCCTCGTCGCCACCGCGCAGGGCCTCGTCGTGCTGGCGCTGGAGCTGCCCACCGGCGGCTTCGCCGACGCGCTCGGGCGCAAACCGGTGCTTGTCGTCGCCTGGGTGCTCGGCCTGGGCTCGCTGGCGCTGATGGCGGTGGCCGACTCGTTCTGGATGTTCTTCCTGGTCTGGGCATTGCAGGGCGTCTACCGGGCGCTCGACAGCGGCCCGATGGAATCCTGGTACGTCGACGCCACGCTCGCCGTCGACCCGAAGGCCGAGTACGAGCGCGGCCTCGGCTGGGCCGGCACCGTGATCGGTGTCGCCATCGGCGCGGGCGCCCTGCTCAGCGGCGGCCTGGTCGCGCTCGGCCCGGTCGGCCCGGTCAGTGCCCTCGCGCTGCCGGTGATCGTCGCCGCCGTCCTCCAGGCCGTCTCCGTCGTGGCGCTGCTGGCGCTGATGGCCGAGCGGCGGCCCGCGTCCGGCCCGGCCGCGCTGCGCGCCTCCGTGGTCGACGCGCCCCGGATGGTCGGGCAGGCAGTCGGGTTGCTGCGCCGCAACCGGGTGCTCGCGGCCCTGGTCGCCGTCGAACTGTTCTGGGGCTTCGGCATGGTCACCTTCGAGTCGCTGCTGCCGGTGCGCCTCGCCGAGGTGCTCGGCGACCCGGACCGCGCTGCGGCGCTGCTCGGCCCGGCCAGCACGGCGGCCTGGCTCGCCAACGCCGCCGGCGCCGCGCTCACCCCGTTCCTGCTGCGCCGTCTCGGCGCCGCCCCGGCCGCCGCGCTGATGCGGATCCTGCAGGGCGTGACGGTGGTCGGCATGGGCCTGCTGGCCGGCCCGGTCGGCATCCTCATCGCGTACCTGGCCTGCTACACCGTGCACGGCGCGTCGAACCCGCTGCACATGGGACTGCTGCACCGGCAGGTCGACGGGCCGTACCGGACGAGTGTGCTGTCGCTCAACTCGATGGCCGCCCAGCCGGCCGGCGCGCTCGGCGCGGTCACGCTCACCGCGCTGGCCGACGCCACGAGCGTCGGCGTCGCCATGGTCGTCGGCGGTGTGGTGCTGGCAGTAGCCGCGCCGCTCTACCTGCCGGCCTGGCGCGCCGGTCGCCGTACCCCGCCGGACACCACTGTGGAACCGGAGGTGACCGGCGGCGGCCCCGGCCACGCCGGCCTGGTCGCCGAGCCCGGCCCGTCCCACGACGCGACCGCCGCAGCGGCCCCCGCCGGCCGCGCCTGAGCCCGGCCCCCGCACCCGGCCCGGGCCCCCGTTGCGAGCCACTCACGCGGAAGCGGGCCCGGGCGGGCGCTGCGGGTCAGGCGAGCGCGACGGAGGTGCGGCGTTAGGCGGCGGTGAAGCCGAGCCGCCGGTACAGCCGGATCGCGCCCACGTTGTCCGGGTGGACGCCCAGCGCCACGACGTCGTACCTGCCGAACAGGGCACGCGTCATCCCGGCGGTCAGCGCCGCGCCCAGCCCTCGGCTGCGATCCGCGCCGCAGGCGAGCAGCGCGGCCCGCCCGGTCAGCACCTCGTCGACCGTGATCATTCCGTCAGCGTACGAGCATCAGGGCCGGTGCCGGAGGTCGAGCCACCGTCCGTTCCACGGTGGAGATTGACGAACAGACCGATTGGGTACATCCGTCGCCGACCTGCTGGGAACCCCCACCGGAGGAACGACATGCTCGCCATTCTCGCGGCCATCGTGTTCGGCTTCGCGCTGCTGCTCGACTTCATGAACACCGACCTCGGCGCGCCCGATCTGTTCAGCACCTCGACCCTCATGCTCATCGGCTTCCTGCTGCTCTCGCTCTACCTGGCCGGCGTCGGCTCCGGCCCGCGCGGCGGCGGTGGCGGCCGGTGGTACCGGGGCCGGCGGCCGGGTCGCGGCTGACCGGAAAAGACCACCCGGGTCGGGTCGGCGGCGCGATTCCGGCGTCGTCGGCCCGGCCCGGTACTGTTCTCGTGATGGAATCGGACGCCCTCTTCACCCTCGGCGAGCCGGCCGGCGCACCCGCGGGCGCGGGCGGCACCGACGGCTTCACCGACACCCGGGCGGATTCGCCCCTGCCTGTGCGGATGCGGCCGGCGGGCATCGACGAGCTGGTCGGGCAGGAACACCTGCTCGCGCCGGGGGCGCCGCTGCGTCAGCTGGTCGAGGGCGCGGCGCCGTTGTCGGTGATCCTCTGGGGGCCGCCGGGCAGCGGCAAGACCACCATCGCCCACCTCGTGGCCCGGGCCACCGACCGGCGGTTCGTGGCGATGTCCGCGCTGACCGCAGGCGTGAAGGACGTCCGTGCCGTGATCGACACCGCCCGTCGCCAACGCCGGTCCGGCGGCCCGCCCACGGTGCTGTTCATCGACGAGGTGCACCGGTTCAGCAAGACCCAGCAGGACTCGCTTCTCGCCGCCGTCGAGGACCGTACCGTCACGCTGCTCGCGGCGACCACGGAGAACCCGTACTTCTCGGTCATCTCGCCGTTGCTGTCACGCTGCGTGCTGCTCACCCTCCAGGCGCTCGACGACGACGACGTACGCGGGCTGCTGCGCCGTGCGGTGGCCGACGAGCGCGGGCTCGGCGGCGCGCTGGTGCTGGCCGAGGAGGCGGAGGACCACCTGGTCCGGCTCGCCGGGGGCGACGTGCGCAAGGCGCTCACCGCACTGGAGGCGGCGGCGGCCACCGCCACAGCGCTCGACACCGGCCGGATCGACCTGGCCGTGGCCGAACAGGCGGTCGACGTGGCGGCCGTGCGATACGACCGGGACGGCGACGCCCACTACGACGTGACGAGCGCATTCATCAAGAGCATGCGCGGCTCGGACGTGGACGCGGCACTGCACTGGCTGGCCCGGATGCTGGTGGCCGGGGAGGACGCCCGGTTCATCGCCCGCCGGCTGGTGATCTTCGCGAGTGAGGACGTCGGCATGGCCGATCCCACCGCCCTGACGGTGGCCACCGCCGCCGCCCACGCGGTCGAGTACGTGGGCCTGCCGGAGGCACAGCTCAACCTGGCCCAGGCGGTCATCCACCTGGCCACCGCGCCGAAGTCCAACTCAGCCACCACAGCTATCGGCGCCGCCGTCACCGACGTACGCGCCGGTCGTGGTGGCCCGGTGCCGCGCGGCCTGCGCGACGCCCACTACTCCGGCGCGCGGGGCCTCGGTCACGGCGCCGGCTACCGCTACCCGCACGACGACCACCGGGGGGTGGTCACCCAGCAGTACGCTCCGGACGACCTCGTCGGAACCGACTACTACCAGCCCAGCGGGCACGGCGCGGAGCGGGCGGTGGCCACCCGGCTGCCGCTGCTGCGCCGGATCGTCCGCGGGCTGCCGGCTCCGGCGACCCGCGCGGAGGCCGGCGCCCCGGCCGCCGCGAACGGGGCCCGGGTGGGGGGCGGCGAGCAGTCCAGCGGGGCGAGTGAGGGCGGCAGCGACGCCGCCGAGGGGGGTCAGTAGTGATGGCGCGTGGTCCGGAGCGGCCGGCGGACGGCCCCGACGAGCGGCGCGACCCGCGGGGCAAGGGCCGCCGGTGGGGACGCGGCCGGGCCGAGCCCGAGCTGGACCCGACAGTCGTCGGCGAGGAGCTCGGCTGGATCGACGACCTGCGTACCGCCAAGCAGCAGGGCGGTGAACTCGGGCCGGACGGGGATCTCCCGGCGTCGCATCCCGGCACCGACCCGTCGCGTCCCGGCCCGGCCCGGCCGGCCGCCCCGGGCCCCGGCATGCCGCCGGCCGCCGGCCACACGGCCCCGCGGCCCCCGGCTCGGGGCGCGCCGCAGCCCTCGACCGGTCAGCCGGTGCCGCCTCCGTCGGCAGCCCCGCCCGGTGCGCCGTCGGCCGCCGTGCCCCCGGGTCCCGGCCGGCCCGTACCGCCCCCGGCGGCGCCACCCCAGGGTCCCGGCCGGCCCGTACCGCCCCCGGCGGCGCCACCCCAGGCTCCGGGCCGGTCCGTACCGCCGTCGCCCGTCGCGCCACAGACCGCGGGTCGTTCCCGGCCAGGCGGTCCCGTCCCGGGCGACCGAACCGACCCGGCGATGCCCCCCGCGACCGGCCGTTCCGGCCCGGCAGCGCCCCCGGCCCCGGGCCGCCCCGGCGCCGCAGTGCCTCCGACCCCCGGACGGCCGGGCGTGGACCCGCCCGCGTTCCCGGGTCGGGCCGGCATGGACCCGTCACCGCCGGCCGGCCGGCCCGGCATGGACCCGTCACCGCCGGCCGGCCGGCCCGGCATGGACCCGCCCCCGGCCGGGGGCCCGTCGTCGGGGGTCCGCCCACCTGTGGTGGACGCGCCCTCCGGCGGTGGCCGGCCCGGTCCGGAGACGCCCGGCGACGGCCGGCCCGGTCCACGTCCCCCGGTCATGCGCCGCCCCGGCGGGCCTGCTCCGGCCGCGCCGCCGGTGCGACCCACCGGCCCCGAGACCGGCGCCCCGCGCCGGGCCGCCGACGGTCCCTGGCCCGGCGGCCCCGAAACCGCCGCCCCGCGCCGGCCCGCCGACGGTCCCTGGCCCGGCGTGCCCGAGGCGCCCCGGCCGCCCGATGCGCCGTACCGCCGCCGCGCGGACGGACCGACCGGCCAGCAGCCGCCGGTCGCCGGCACCCGCGTCCCACCCGGCCCGCCGCCGCCGTCCGGCCGGGTACCCGCCGACCTGGGCCGGCCGCCCGTCGACGGCGACACCCGCGTACCACCGACCCCTCGCGGTCGGCACGGCGCCGGGCCGGAGGGCCCGCATCCGGCCGGAGGCGACCCGGCGATGCCGCCGGCCCCGGTCGGACGACGAGCCCGGCCGGACGACACCGCCGGCATCCAGCCGGTCTCCGGTGGGGCCCGCCGGGCCCGCGCCGAGGACACCGGAGCCGTCCAGGCGGTCCCCGGTGGAGCGCGCCCGGCGCGGCCCGACGACGTGGCCCCCGGCACCCGGCCGGTCTCGGGGGCGGGCCGCCGGACCCGTTCCGACGATGTTCCACCAGGCACCCGGCCGGTCTCCGGCGCGGGCCGTCGCGCCGCGCCGGAAGGCGGCGTGCCCGGCGGGCCGGCCGGTCGCGCCGTTCCGGACGCCGCTCCCGTCTCTGGTGGCGGGCGACGCGCGCGGCGCGAGGAGCCCACGGCCGGTCACCACGTTCCCGCACCCGCGCCGGGTGCCGGCCGGCGGGCCGCCCAGGACCGAGCCCCGGTCGTGCCGCGCAGCGGAAACGCGCCGGACCTGCCGGGCGCGCCGGTGTCCGGCGGTCCGACGACCGGCCCGACCCCGCCGGCCGCCCGTCGTGGCACGCCCGGCGGCCGGAGCGCCGCACCCGAGGCACCAGGCGGCCGGAGCGCCGCACCCGAGGCACCAGGCGGCCGGAATGCCGCACCCGAGGCACCCACCGGCCGGAATGCCGCACCCGACGTGTCCCGTGGCCGGGATGCCGCACCCGACGTGTCCCGCAGCCGGGGCGCCGTGCCGGAGGCGCCCGGCGGCCGGGCCGGCGTCGCCGTCCCGCCGGTGCGTCCCGAGCCGGGCTCCCGGCGACCCGGGCAGTCCGGTCCCGGTGCGCCGGAGCATGCCGAACCGGCCGGCCCGGCGCGCCGCCCCGACCAGTCCGGTCCGGTCGTGCCGTCGGCCCGCCCCCAGCCGTCCGATCCGGGACCGGCCCGGCCCGCCCCGGCCCGAGGCGCGGCCCGCCCCGGTGTCCCGCCCGTTGCCGGTGGCGGTCCGGCCGGGCCGGGTCCGCGCGGCGACCGTGAGCGCACCGGCGGCATTCCGGTGGGCGGTGGACCTCCCGGTGGCGCTCCGGTCGCCCCCGGCCCGCGCGGCGACGGCGAGCGCACCGGCGGTATCCCGATCGGTGGCGGGCGACCCGGTGGTGCTCCGGCCGGTGGCGACGGGCGTGGGGTGGCCCGCCCCGACGACACCCTCCGGCCCGGTGCCGCGCCTCGTCCGCCGGTGGCCCCCGGCGCGCGGGGACCGTCGGGCGACGGCCCGGTGCCGCCCGGTGCGCCGGTGACCGCCCGCGCGGCGGCGGGTGTGGCCCGTCCGGTGGCGCCGGACGAGCGGACCGCCGCCCGGGCGACACCACCGGGAGCGGACCCGGACCGGCCCGGACCGGGCAACGCGGTGGCGGCCCGGGCGGCTGTGGCCGTACCCCCGGGGGAGCCGGCGGGACCACGGCCCGGCGCGGTCGGCGCACCGCGGCCCGGCGGTCCCGGCGCGGACGACAGCGGTGCGGAGGCCGGGGGCCTGCGCGGCGCCCGGTCCGAGCTGCGCCGGCAGATGCGCGAGCGCAGCCGACTTCGGCTGGGCATCCTCGCCCTGGTCAGCCTCGTGCTACTGGGGGCGGTGCCGCTCTACTTCGGCATTCGCACGCTCAGCCACGATCCGGTCTTCGACACCCTCGACGAGCTCAAGGTGCCCGGCTGGGCGCAGAGCAACACGGTGGACAACGTCAGCGGCAGCCGCTGGTGCCTGCAGGACTGCCGCCTGCGGGAACGCTCCGTCGAATCGGAACAGGGGTGGAAGGAGACGGTGGCGGTCTACGAAAAGGCGCTGGCCGGCGACGGGTGGCGGCGCTGGAAGGTCGACCGTTGCCCGGACGAGAAGGTCCCGGGTAGCTACACCTGCTGGCGTCGGGACGAGCTCACGCTCGACCTGTGGGTACGCGACCGCACCTGCACGCCCCCGCCGGTCGACGGTGCGCCCGCGCCGTCCGCGCCGGCCGAGCCCGCAGCGGCGGACTGCACCGGCTCGTTGGTGTCGGTGAAGGTGCGTAACGCGATCGACGACGAGCGCACCGGGCCGACGCCGACCACCGACCCGTCACTCACCGGCGAGGATCCGTATCCGACCCTGACCGACGACCCGCTGGGCGAGGCGACCCCCTCACCGTCGTGAGCCGACTTTCATCACGGACGGTAGGGTCTGGGGCTGGCACGCCCGTCCGCGCCCGGTGACCGGGTCGGCGTGGCGCGAAGTGGGTAGGTACGGTCGCGCGTTCCGGGGCGTCGGGTTCCGGGACACTGCTTGAGGAGGACTTACGCGTGAGTGGTGGAGAGATCGCTGCGCTGATCGCGGCCGGCGCGTTCCTGATGCTGGTGCTCGTGCTGGCGGTGCCGATCCTGCGGCTGCGGCACACCGTGGACGCGACGACCCGCATGATCACCGACGTGAACGAGCGCACCACGCCGCTGCTCGGTGACGTGAACACCACGGTGAAGAACGTCAACGTGGCGCTGGAGCAGGTGCAGACCTCGCTGGACGGGGTGAACCTCCAGCTCGCCAAGGTGGACACCATGACCAGCCACGCGCAGAACGTCACCGCGAACGTGGCGAACCTGGCCACGGTGGTCTCCGCCGCCGCCGCGAACCCGCTGGTCAAGGTGGCCGCGTTCGGGTACGGCGTGCGCCGGGCCGCCTCCGCCCGCCGGCACGCCGAGACCGAGCGCGAGGTGCGCGACACGATCAAGCAGCAGCGTCGCGCCGCCAAGCGCGGCAACCGCTGACCCCGACCGGCGTACGCGGGAAGGATGAGAACATGAGGCGGTTGTTCTGGCTGGGCATCGGGCTGGCCGTGGGCGTCCTGGTGGTGCGTAAGGCCACCCGGACGGCGCAGGCGTACACCCCGGCCGGCATCGCCAGCGGGCTGTCCGAGTCCGCCGGCGGTCTGGTCGAGTCGGTCCGGGCGTTCATGGACGACGTCCGGGTCGGCATGGCCGAGCGTGAGCAGGAGATCCACGAGGCCTTCGCCCGCGGCGAGGTGTACGACGACCAGTTCGCCGAGCTGCGGGAGGACCCGCGCATCGGTGATCGAGAGATTTTCCCGGAGGACCACCAGCGATGAAGACGGCGGAGATCAAGCGGCGGTTCCTCGCCCACTTCGAGGCGAACGGGCACACCGTGGTGCCGTCCGCTCCGCTGCCCGCCATCAGCGACCCGAACCTGCTGTTCATCAACGCGGGCATGGTGCAGTTCGTGCCCTACTTCCTGGGCCAGCAGACCCCGCCGTACGCGCGGGCGACGAGCGTGCAGAAGTGCATCCGTACGCCGGACATCGACGAGGTCGGCAAGACCAGCCGGCACGGCACGTTCTTCCAGATGAACGGCAACTTCTCCTTCGGTGACTACTTCAAGTCCGGGGCGATCCCGCTCGCCTGGGACCTGGCCACCAAGCCGGTCGAGGCGGGCGGCTTCGGGCTGGACCCGGAGCGGATCTGGGCGACCGTCTACCTGGACGACGACGAGGCGTACGACATCTGGCGGGCCACCGGCGTGCCGGCCGAGCGGATCGTGCGCCGGGGCAAGGCCGACAACTTCTGGTCGATGGGCATCCCCGGCCCGTGCGGCCCGTGCTCCGAGCTGTACTACGACCGCGGCCCGGCCTACGGCCGCGAGGGCGGGCCGGAGGTCGACGAGGACCGCTACCTGGAGTTCTGGAACCTCGTCTTCATGCAGTTCGAGCGGGGTCCGGGCACCGGCAAGGAGGACTTCCCGATCCTCGGTGACCTGCCGGCGAAGAACATCGACACCGGCATGGGCCTGGAGCGGATGGCCTCGCTGCTGCAGGGCGTGGACAACCTCTACGAGATCGACGAGGTCCGGCCGATCCTGGACAGGGCCGCCGAGCTGACCGGCAAGCGCTACGGCGCGCACTCCGGCCAGGCGGCCAACCAGTCGCACCCGGACGACGTGCGGCTGCGGGTGATCGCCGACCACGTGCGCACCTCGCTGATGCTCATCGGCGACGGGGTGACCCCGTCGAACGAGGGCCGTGGTTACGTGCTGCGGCGGATCATGCGCCGGGCGATCCGGGCGGTGCGGCTGCTGGGCTACGCCGACCGGGCTCTGCCCGAGCTGCTGCCGGTGGCCCGTGACTGCATGGCGCCGTCGTACCCGGAGCTGGCCGAGGACTTCGGCCGGATCTCCCAGTACGCGTACGCCGAGGAGGACGCGTTCCTGGCCACGCTGCGCGCCGGCACCACGATCCTGGACACCGCCATCGCCGAGACCAAGTCGGCCGGCAAGGCGGCGCTCTCCGGTGACAAGGCGTTCCAGCTGCACGACACGTACGGCTTCCCGATCGACCTGACCCTGGAGATCGCGGCCGAGCAGGGCTTGCAGGTCGACGCGGAGGGCTTCCGCCGGCTGATGGCCGACCAGCGCAGCCGGGCCAAGGCCGACGCGCAGGCGCGCAAGACCGGGCACACGGACGTGTCGGCGTACCGGTCGGTGCTCGACGGCGGCGGGCCGGTGGAGTTCACCGGCTACACCGAGCTGAGCCGGGAGTCGCGGGTGCGCGCGCTGCTGTCCGGCGGTGCCACGGTGGCGGCGGCTGCCGAGGGCGACACGATCGAGCTGGTGCTCGACACCACCCCGTTCTACGCCGAGGGCGGCGGGCAGCAGCCCGACCAGGGCCTCATCACCGTCGGCGGCGGCCAGGTCGAGGTCTTCGACGTGCAGCAGCCGGTGCCCGGCCTGATCGTGCACCGGGCGAAGGTGGTGCGCGGCGAGGTGCGGGCCGGGGAGACCGGGTACGCCGAGATCGACGCGTCCCGCCGCCGGGCGATCTCCCGTTCGCACACGGCGACGCACCTGGTGCACCAGACGATGCGTAACTTCCTCGGCGAGTCGGCGACCCAGGCGGGTTCGCTCAACGCGCCGGGCCGGCTGCGGTTCGACTTCAACACCCCGACGGGTGTGGCGCCGAGCGTGCTGCACGACGTCGAGCAGCAGGTCAACGAGGTGCTGCTGGCCGACCTGGAGGTGCACGCGTTCGTCACCAGCCAGGAGGAGGCCCGCCGGATCGGGGCGATGGCCCTGTTCGGTGAGAAGTACGGCGAGCGGGTCCGGGTCGTCGAGGTCGGCGACTACGCCCGTGAGCTGTGCGGCGGCACGCACGTGGCCCGCTCCGCCCAGCTCGGCCTGGTGAAGATCCTCTCCGAGGCGTCTGTGGGTTCCGGGGTCCGCCGGATCGAGGCGCTCGTCGGCATGGACGCGTTCGGCTTCCTGGCCCGTGAGCACCTGCTGGTGTCCCGGCTGGCGGAGCTGTTCCGGGTGCCGGGGGAGCAGGTGGCCGACCGGGTGGAGCAGACGGTCACCCAGTTGCGCGACGCGGAGAAGGAACTGGAGAAGCTGCGCGCCCAGCTCGTGCTCGGCGGCGCCGGCGCGCTCGCGGCGCAGGCGAAGGACGTGCGCGGGGTCGCGTACGTCGGGACCGAGGCGCCGGAGGGCGCGGCCGCGAACGACGTGCGGACCCTCGCCCAGGAGATCCGGGGCCGGATCGACGCGGCCCGCCCGGCGGTGGTCGCGGTGGCGGCCCGGGCCAACGGCAAGGCGTCGCTGGTGGTGGCCGTCAACCAGGCCGCCCGGGGGCGGAACCTGAGCGCGAAGGACCTGGTCAAGGCGGCGTTCTCCGGCCGGGGCGGCGGCAGCGACGACCTGGCCCAGGGCGGCGGCCTGCCCGCGGCGGAGGCGCCGAACCTGCTGGTCACCGTCGAGCGGGCGGTCGCCGACGCGGCATGAGCGAACGCACCGAGCGGAGCGAGGGCCGTGAGGGCATGCCCATTCGGCACGGCATGAGCGAACGCACCGAGCGGAGCGAGGGCCGTGAGGGCATGCCCAGCCGGCACGGCATGAGCGCACGGATGTACGCCAGGGCGGACCACCCGGTCCGCCCTGGCCCGTATCGGCGGGGAGGTGTCCGTCAGTGACCGAGCTGTCCCGAGGTGTCCGGCTGGGTGTCGACGTCGGCCAGGTGCGGGTGGGGGTGGCCCGCTGTGATCCGCACGGCATCCTCGCCACGCCCCTGGTCACGCTGGCCCGTGATCTGACGGCGGAACCGGACGCGGTGCCCGGCGACATGGCCGAGCTGGTCCGGCTCGCCGCCGAGCACGAGGCGGTGGGGATCGTGGTCGGGCTGCCGGTCAATCTCGCCGGGAAGCACGGACCCGCGGCGGCGAACGTATCGGCATATGCCAGCCGTTTGGCTGATGTGATGCGGCCGATTCCGGTGACGCTGACGGACGAGAGGATGTCTACCGTCGTCGCGAGTCGTAGGCTTGCCGAACGGGGCGTCCGGGGAAAGCGCCAACGGGCGGTGGTCGACCAGGCTGCCGCGGTGGAGATTCTGCAGAGCTGGCTGGACGCACAGCGGAGGCGGACGCAATGATCGACGATCTTGATCTGGGGTTCGACGAGCCGGACAGGGGGGAGAAGGGCCGGCACCGGCGCGGCGCGGTGCGCCGGCGTCAGGGCAAGTCCGGCGGCGGCCGGGGCAAGACCCTTCTCGCCCTCGCGCTCGCTCTGGTCCTGCTGGGTGGCATCGGCGGCGGCGCGTTCTACGGCTTCGACCGGGTCCAGAACTACTTCGTCACGCCCGACTACGACGGCTCCGGCACCGGCGAGGTGACGGTCGAGATCAAGCAGGGCGCGCTGATCGCCGACATGGCCGACGCGCTCGTCGCGGCCGACGTGGTGAAGAGCACCAAGGCGTTCATCGAGGCCGCCGAGGAGAACTCGCGCAGCAAGAACATCCAGCCCGGCACCTACAAGCTGCGCAAGCAGATGAGCGGTGACGCGGCGGTCGTGGCGCTGCTGGACCTCAAGAACAAGATCGTCAACGGGATCACCATCCCCGAGGGGCTCACCGCGAAGACGGTCTACAAGCGGCTGTCCGAGAAGACCGACATCCCGGTCAAGGACTTCGAGGCCGCCGCGAAGGACCCGGAGGCGCTCGGCGTACCGGACTGGTGGTTCAAGCGCTCCGACGGCAAGAAGGCCAAGCCGTCGGTCGAGGGCTTCCTGTTCCCCGACACCTACGAGATCCCGCCGAAGGCCACCGCCGAGACGGTGCTCAAGCTGATGGTGGACAACTTCCTCACCGTCACCGGGAACCTGAAGTTCGCCGAGAACGTGCAGGCGAACCGCGGCGGCATCAGCCCGTACGAGGTACTGACCGTGGCGTCGCTCGCCCAAGCCGAGGCGGGCAACAAGGACGACCTCGGCAAGATCGCCCGCGTCGCCTACAACCGGGCCTACAGCGGCAACTTCCCCTGCAACTGTCTGCAGTTCGACGTTTCGGTCAACTACTACTGGGAGCTGACCGGCAAGCCGACGAAGGCGTCGAAGGACATGCGCAGAGAGGAACTGTACGACGAGAAGAACCCGTACAGCACCCACGCCCGCCCGGGTCTGCCCCCGACCCCCATCAACAACCCGGGGAAGCAGGCCCTGGAGGGGGCGCTGAGCCCGCCGGACGGCAAGTGGCTCTTCTTCGTCGCCATCGACAGGCAGGGACACTCGGCCTTCGCGACGACAAACGCCGAGCATGAGCGCAACATCGAGAAGGCCAAGGAGAACGGCGTTCTCTAGGCACGACGTCACCCGGGAGACAGAGGCAGTGCACATTTCGGCTCCCCGTCGTGCCGCTGTGGTCGGCAGGCCGATCGCCCACTCGCTGTCCCCGGTGATCCACACCGCCGGGTACGCGGCGGCCGGGCTGACCGGCTGGTCGTACACCCGGATCGAAGCCGGCGCCGACGAGCTGCCCGGCCTGGTCGCGGGCCTCGGCCCGGAGTGGGCCGGCCTGTCGGTGACCATGCCGGGCAAGGAGGCGGCGCTCGCGCTCGCCGACGAGGTCTCGCCGGTCGCCGCCGCCGTCGGCGCCGCCAACACGCTGGTACGCCGGCCCGACGGCACCTGGTACGCGGACAACACCGACGTCACCGGCATGGTCGAGGTGCTCACCGGCGCCGGCTGCGTGGCCGGGGCGGTCGTCACCGTGCTCGGCGCGGGTGGCACGGCCCGGGCCGCGATCGCGGCGGCGGCCCGGATCGGGGCGGCCGAGGTGACAGTGGTGGCCCGCCGCCCGGAGGCGGTCGACGAGCTGCGCCCGGTCGCGGCGGCGGCCGGTGTGCCGCTGGCGGGCGCGGAGTGGGACGGGGCGCCGGCGCACGCCCGCGCCGACGTGGTGATCTCCACGGTGCCGAAGGGCGTCGCCGACCCCCTGGCCGACAACTTCGACTGGCGGCCGGAGTCCGTCTTCTTCGACGTGGTCTACGACCCGTGGCCGACGCCGCTCGCCGCGGCGGCGCTCGCCGCCGGCTGCCGGGTGGTCTCCGGGCTGGACCTGCTGCTGGCCCAGGCGTTCGGTCAGTTCGAGCAGTTCACCGGCGTTCCGGCACCGCGCGCCGCGATGCGCGCCGCGCTTGCGGTGTAAGGAAGGGCCCCTTTTTAACGCCTCCGGTAGAGGAAGGGTCCCCTGTTAACACCTCACGCCGCCCGGTGGGAGACCAGCGCGCGGAGGTGGCCTGTCCGCAGGGCGGGACGCGGCGGGCGGCGTACGCCGGCGACCACCGGACGTGACACACTGACCGTCGTGTTGCGCTGGCTGACTGCAGGTGAATCGCACGGACCCGCCCTCGTCGCGATGCTGGAGGGCGTACCCGCCGGCATCGAGGTGACCACCGGGGAGATCTCCGGCGAGCTGGCCCGGCGCCGGCTCGGGTACGGCCGGGGCGCCCGGATGTCGTTCGAGCAGGACGAGGTCGAGATCATCGGCGGGCTCCGGCACGGCGTCACGCTGGGCAGCCCGGTGGCGATCCGGGTCGGCAACTCCGAGTGGCCGAAGTGGCGCACCGTGATGGCCGCCGACCCGGTCGACCCGGAGGAGCTGGCGAGCCAGGCCCGCAACGCGCCGCTGACCCGCCCTCGCCCCGGTCACGCCGACCTGGCCGGCATGCAGAAGTACGGGCACACCGACGCCCGGCCGATCCTGGAGCGCGCCAGCGCCCGGGAGACGGCCGCCCGGGTCGCGGTGGGCACCGTCGCCAAGGCGCTGGTGCGGCAGGCGCTCGGCGTGGAGATCGTCTCGCACGTGGTCGAGCTGGGCCCGGTGGCGGTCAAGCCAGGGCTGCGCCCCACGCCGGAGGACGCCGCGCGCATCGACGCCGACCCGCTGCGCTGCCTCGACGCCGAGGCCAGCGCCCGGATGGTCGCCGAGGTCGACGCCGCGAAGAAGGCCGCCGACACACTCGGCGGCGTGGTCGAGGTGCTCGCGTACGGGGTGCCGCCGGGTCTGGGCAGCCACGTGCAGTGGGACCGCAAGCTCGACGCCCGCCTGGCCACCGCGCTCATGTCTATCCAGGCGATCAAGGGCGTGGAGATCGGTGACGGGTGGCAGCAGGCGCGCTCGCGCGGCTCCGAGGCGCACGACGAGATCGTGCCCACCGCCACCGGGGTACGGCGGATCACCGACCGGGCCGGCGGCCTGGAGGGCGGCATCACCACCGGTGAGCCGCTGCGGGTGAAGGCGGCCATGAAGCCGATCTCGTCGCTGAACCGGGCCCTCGCCACGATCGACGTGACCACCGGCGAGCCGGCCACCGCGATCAACCAGCGTTCCGACGTGTGCGCGGTGCCGGCCGCCGCGGTGGTGGCCGAGGCGATGGTCGCGCTGGTGCTGGCCGAGGCGGCGGTGGAGAAGTTCGGCGGCGACTCGGTCGCCGAGATGCGCCGCAACCTGGCCGGTTACCTCGACAGCCTGGTGATTCGGTGAGCGCGAGGAACGCAGCGCAGCGGAGTCCCGCAGTCGCGAACGAAAGGTGGCAACGGTGAGCACCCGGCCGGTCTGCGTGCTGGTCGGTGCGCCCGGCTCCGGCAAGACCACAGTCGGCACGGCGCTCGCCGAGGCGCTCGGCGTCGGCTTCCGGGACACCGACGCCGACATCGAGAACCTCGCCGGCAAGCCCATCCCGGAGATCTTCGTGGACGAGGGGGAGGAGCACTTCCGTACCCTCGAACGGGCCGCCGTGGCGGCGGCGCTCGCGTCGCACGCGGGCGTGCTCGCGCTCGGCGGCGGCGCGGTCCTGGCCGAGGAGAACCGGGCCGCGCTGATCGGCCACACGGTGGTGCACCTGTCGGTGGAGCTGCCGGACGCGCTCAAGCGGGTCGGTCTGGGCGCCGGCCGGCCGCTGCTCGCGCTGAACCCGCGCGCCACGCTCAAGCACCTGATGGACCAGCGCCGCCCGCTCTACGCCGAGGTGGCGACCGCGACTGTGGTCACCGACGGGCGTACCCCGCAGGAGCTGGCGGCGGAGATCGCCGCGCTGCTCAAGCCCTGACCCGCACGGCCGCGACCGGCGCGGACCGCGCGGCGCGGCGGCGCCGGGCCGGTTCGGGCCGCCAGGTGGCGAGCAGCGCCAGCGCCAGCGCGATCTCGGCCAGGTCGCCGAGGTAGTACATGAGCGTGGCCCCGGCCCGCAGCTCGGCGGCGGTGGCGGGCACGTCCACGAACAGCCCGGCGTAGAGCAACTGGGCGATGGTGGCGTGCGCCGCGACCCCGAACCCGATCACCACAAGCCGCACCGGTACGCGGGGACGGTGCGGTCCCGGGTCCGGCCCGGCGATCGACCAGGCGAACAGGCAGCCGCTGAGCAGGAAGTGCAGGTTCACCAGCGTGTGCAGGGCCGGGTTGTCCAGCGTGGCCCGGTACAGCGGGGTGAGGTAGAGCAGCCAGAGCCCGCCCGCGGTGAGCAGGAGCCAGGTCACCGGGTGGCCGAGCACCCGCGCGACCGGGTGCCGCAGCAGGTGGACCAGGGCCCGGCCGGTACGCCGGTCCAGCGTGCGCAGCAGCAGCGTGACGGGGGCGGCGAGCACCAGCGCCAGCGGCGCGAGCATGCCGATCAGCAGGTGCTGCCACATGTGCCCGACGAAGTCACCGGCCGGCCAGAGCAGCCCCGCCACCAGCAGCAACGTGCCCAGCCCGAAGCTCGCCGTGCGGGCGTGCGGCCAGCCCGGTCCGCCCGGGGCGCGCAGGCGCAACGCGGCGGCCAGGTACGCCCAGAACAGCACCAGCGGCAGCAGCGCGACGGCCGGGAAGCCGCCGTCGGCGTGCCCGGCGTGGGCCGGGATCACCGCCGCTCCGGCGCGCAGAGGTCCACGTCGCGGGCCCGGCGCTGGATCGCCCAGCCCGCCGCGATCAGCACCACGCCGAGGGCGAGGAACCCGAGGTCCCACCAGAGCTGGTTCGGACCGCCGCGGACGTGGTGGATGCCGAGCAGGTGGTGGTCGACGACGCCCTCGACCAGGTTGAACAGGCCCCAGCCGATCAGCGCCCAGCCCCACAGCATGGGCGAGCGCCACAGCCGGCCCCGCGAGGTGGTGACCCGGGCGTAGAGCAGGGCCAGGCCGGTCAGCACCGCGACCCAGGTGACCACGTGGAACAGCCCGTCCCAGAGCGTGTTCATCTGCAACCCGGCCACGGTGTCGACCGGGTACTCGCGGATGCCGGCCCGGTCGCTGCCGGTGCTGCTGAGCATGTGGTGCCACTGGAGGACCTGGTGCAGGACGATGCCGTCGACGAAGCCGCCCAGCCCGACGCCGAGGATGGTGGCGGGCAGCCGGATGCTCGTCGCGGACTCCGGTCGGGTCGCGGGTGCCGTCGTCTCGCTCATTCCGGCCGCCCTACCCGGCGTGCGGCCGGGCAAACACCCA
Organism: Micromonospora sp. NPDC048169; assembly: GCF_040652815.1. Classification (NCBI taxonomy): domain Bacteria; kingdom Bacillati; phylum Actinomycetota; class Actinomycetes; order Micromonosporales; family Micromonosporaceae; genus Micromonospora; species Micromonospora sp. NPDC048169. Next base: position 74,608 of record NZ_JBEZMS010000016.1, on the reverse strand, counting down.
GCCAGTGGACAGTCGCCCCGCGAGGGCGGCGCGCTGGACTAGGCTGCCCGCGATGGACGAGGTGACCCGGATCCCGGTCGGCGGCGAGCGGCCGTACGACGTGCTCGTGGGACGTGACCTGCTGGACCCGCCGCCGGCGCTGCTACCCGGCGCCGAGCGGGTGGCCTTCCTGCACTCGCCGCCGCTCAAGGCGCTGGCCGACCGGCTCGCCGCCGGCGTCCGCGAGGCCGGCGTGACTCCGCTGCTCATCGAGGTGCCGGACGCGGAGGCGGGCAAGCACGTCGACGTGGCGGCGGCCTGCTGGGATCGGCTCGGCGAGGCCGGGTTCACCCGTACCGACGCGGTGGTCGGGGTGGGCGGCGGCGCGGTCACCGACCTGGCCGGTTTCGTCGCGGCCACCTGGCTGCGCGGGGTGCGCTGGGTGCCGGTCGCCACGTCGCTGCTCGGCATGGTCGACGCCGCCGTGGGCGGCAAGACCGGCATCAACACCGCCGCCGGCAAGAACCTGGTCGGCGCGTTCCACCCGCCGGCCGGCGTGCTGGCCGACCTGGCGACGCTGGACAGCCTGCCCCCGGCCGACCTGGCGGCCGGGATGGCCGAGGTGGTCAAGTGCGGCTTCATCGCCGACCCGGTCATCCTCGACCTGGTCGAGCGGGATCCGGCCGCCGCGCTGGACCCGGCCGGGCCGGTGCTGCGGGAACTGGTCGAGCGCGCGGTCCGCGTGAAGGCCGGCGTGGTCGGCGGGGACCTGCGCGAATCCGGGGTACGCGAGGTGCTCAACTACGGGCACACGCTGGCGCACGCGATCGAGAAGGTGGAGGGGTACCGCTGGCGGCACGGTCACGCCGTGGCGGTCGGCCTGGTGTACGCCGCCACGCTGGCCCGGCTCGCAGGCCGCCTCGACGCGGCCGACGCCGAGCGGCACCGCCGGGTGCTGACCGCGCTCGGCCTGCCCACCGGCTACCGGGCCGACGCCTGGCCGGAGCTGCTGGCGGCGATGCGGGTGGACAAGAAGGCCCGGGGGAGCCGGCTGCGGTTCGTGGTGCTCGACGGGCTCGCCCGCCCGGCGATCCTGGAGGCACCGCCGGACGACCTGCTCGCCGCCGCGTACGCGGAGATCAGCTCGTGAGGGTGTACGTGCTCAACGGGCCGAACCTGGGCCGGCTCGGCACCCGCCAGGTCGACGTGTACGGGGTGACCAGCTACGCCCAGCTCGTGGCCGACTGCGAGCGGCATGGCCGGGAGCTGGGCCTGGACGTGGTGGTCCGGCAGACCGACGCCGAGCACGAGATGCTGGCCTGGCTGCACGAGGCGGCCGACGAGGCGGCGGCGGTGGTGCTCAACCCGGCCGCCTGGTCGCACTACTCGATCGCGGTGCGGGACGCCTGCGCCATGCTGCGCGGCCCGCTGGTCGAGGTGCACATCTCCAACATCCACGCCCGGGAGGAGTTCCGGCACCACTCGGTGGTCTCCGCCGTGGCCACCGGCGTGATCTGCGGCCTGGGCGTGGACGGCTACCGGCTGGCACTGCACCACCTGGCCGCCCGGCTCGCCGCGGGTGCCTGAGCCCCTCAGTTCCGTGGCGCGAGTCCGATTCGACAGAGCGAGTAGACTTGGACGGTCTGTCCGCCAATTGATGATCAAGGCAGGAAATGGCCACCACCAACGACCTGAAGAACGGCCTGGTACTCAACCTGGACGGCGAGCTGTGGGCCGTCGTCGAGTTCCAGCACGTCAAGCCCGGTAAGGGTGGTGCCTTCGTGCGCACCACGCTGAAGAACGTGCTGTCCGGCAAGGTGGTCGACAAGACCTTCAACGCGGGCACCAAGGTCGAGACCGCGACCGTGGACAAGCGCACCATGCAGTACCTGTACGCCGACGGCGAGGACTACGTCTTCATGGATCTGGAGACGTTCGACCAGATCACCGTCATGGGCGGCGTCGTCGGCGAGGCCGCCAACTACCTCCTCCCCGAGGCCGAGGCGACGGTCGCCACCCACGAGGGTGTGCCGCTGTACATCGAGCTGCCGACCTCGGTCGTGCTGGAGGTCACCTACACCGAGCCGGGCCTGCAGGGCGACCGGTCGACCGGCGGCAACAAGCCGGCCACCGTCGAGACCGGCGCGACGGTGCAGGTGCCGCTGTTCATCACCACCGGTGAGAAGATCAAGGTCGACACCCGCGACGGCCGTTACCTCGGCCGATCCTGATGGCCGAGGGTCCCAAGCAGCAGATGCCGGCGCGCCGTAAGGCGCGCAAGCGGGCGCTGGACGTGCTCTTCGAGGCCGACCTGCGGGACCGCCCGCCGGTCGAGGTGCTCGCCGGTTACCTGCAACGGATCGAGCAGCCGCGCCCTGACCACCTCGGCTACGCGATCGGGCTGGTCGAGGGCGTGGCGGCGCACCTCGACCGGATCGACGAGACGATCGCCAGCTACGCCGAGGGGTGGACGCTGGAGCGCATGCCGGTGGTCGACCGCAACCTGGCCCGGATCGCCGTGTACGAGCTGCTCTACGTCGACGAGATCGACGACGCGGTGGCGATCAGCGAGGCCGTGGAGCTGGCCCGGCAGATGTCGACAGACGACTCGCCCCGCTTTCTCAACGGCATCCTCGGCCGGATCGCCGAGTACGCCACGCGCTGACGCGTGCCGGATCGACGAAGGGCCCGTGCCAGGCGGCACGGGCCCTTCTCGTCGTACGGGGGTGTCAGGAGGCGAAGAACGCCCGGGGGTCGGCGACCAGCACGCCGTGCTCGGTCAGCCGCTCGATCAGGCCCGACGGCGAGGCGTCGTAGACGATCGCGAGGGCGCGCAGGTCGTCGGCGCGGATCGAGAGCACGCGGCCGTTGTAGTCACCGCGCTGCTGCTGGATGGCACGCGCGTACCGGGCCACGTACGCGAGGTCCTCGGAGGCCTCGTCGTAGAGCCGCTCCAGGTCCAGCACGATCTTGCTGGTGGGCTCGTGACGCACCCCGCTGCCGTCGGGCAGCAGCTCCGAGACGGGAACGCGGTAGAAGTCGGCCAGCTCCGCCAGGCGGGACACGGTGACGGCGCGGTCGCCGCGCTCGTACGAGCCGACCACCACGGCCTTCCACCGCCCGTTCGACTTCTCCTCCACCCCCTGCAGGGACAGACCCTGCTGCTGGCGGATGGAGCGCAGGCGGGCGCCCAGCGACTTGGCGTATTCAGAGGGCATTCGGACACTCCCAGTGCTGTTCGGGTTCTCCGAGCTATCGCTACGGAGCGTGACGGTACGGGGATTGCGACAAGTGGTCAAGTGTTGCCGTCCACCGGGTCCCGCACCCCTGTGTGGCTTGTCCCCATTTCTCCGGGCTGACCAGCAGGTCAGTACCGGCGGCGGGCAGCCCGGTGACCGCTGGTAACGTGGCGTGAAGCCCCGGTCCGGGCCCGCGCGGGCCGGCCGGAGCCGACCAGACGTCCTTTAACGACCCGTCCCGTGAGGCGGGGAAGGAGGTCCGCCGTGGCCTACCCACCGGCTGCCCACTCGTCGCCGCCGCGACAACCCTCGGTGAAGGTGATCCTCGCCGCAGCGGACGTTTCGCGGGTGGTCGACCGCATCGCCCACCAGATCCTGGAGAAGACCCAGGGCGCCGCCGACACCGTGCTGCTCGGCATCCCCACCCGGGGCGTGCCGCTGGCCCACCGCCTCGCGGCCCGGATCAGCACCTTCGAGGACGTCACAGTCCCGGTCGGCGTGCTCGACATCACGCTCTACCGCGACGACCTGCGCCGGCACGCCACCCGCGCGGTCGGCCCGACCGACCTGCCGCCCGGCGGGATCGACGGCAAGCGGGTGATCCTCGTCGACGACGTGCTGTTCTCCGGCCGCACCGTGCGGGCCGCGCTGGACGCGCTCAGCGACGTGGGCCGCCCGGCGTCAGTGCAGCTCGCGGTCCTGGTCGACCGCGGCCACCGCCAGCTGCCGATCCGCGCCGACTACGTCGGCAAGAACATCCCCACCGCGCTGGCCGAGAACGTCAAGGTCACCCTCGCCGAGACCGACGGCACGGACGAGGTCAAGTTGTACGGGGGGTCACTGTGAGCGCGAGGAGTGCAGCGAAGCGGAGCCCCGCAGTCGCGAACGAAAGGCGGCTCTGCGCATGATCCGGCACCTGCTCTCCGGCGCCGACCTGGACGCCGGCACCGCCACTCTGGTCCTGGACACCGCCGCGGAGATGGCGACGGTGGCCGGGCGTGAGGTCAAGAAGCTGCCCGCGCTGCGCGGGCGCACCGTGGTCAACCTCTTCTACGAGGACTCCACCCGGACCCGGATCTCGTTCGAGGCGGCGGCCAAGCGGCTCAGCGCCGACGTGATCAACTTCTCCGCCAAGGGCTCCAGCGTGGCCAAGGGGGAGAGCCTGAAGGACACCGCGCTCACGCTCCAGGCGATGGGCGCGGACGCGGTGGTCGTCCGGCACCCCGCCTCCGGCGCCCCGCACCGGCTCGCCGAGTGGGTCGACGGCTCGGTGGTAAACGCCGGTGACGGCACCCACGAGCACCCCACGCAGGCGCTGCTCGACGCGTACACGATGCGGTCCCGGCTGGGCAGGCTCGACGGCCTGCACGTGGCGATCGTCGGCGACGTGCTGCACTCCCGGGTGGCCCGCTCCAACGTGCTGCTGCTGTCCACGCTCGGCGCGAAGGTCACCCTGGTCGGCCCGCCCACGCTCATCCCGGTCGACATCGCCGCCGCCCTGGCCCCCGGTACCGACGTCTGTTACGACCTCGACGCCGTTCTCCCAGATGTGGACGTGGTGATGATGCTGCGGGTGCAGCGTGAGCGGATGGGTGACTCCTACTTCCCGTCGGCCCGCGAGTACGCCCGCCGCTACGGGCTCGACGGGCCGCGCATGCGCCGGCTGCCCGGGCACGCGATCGTCATGCACCCCGGCCCGATGAACCGGGGCATGGAGATCACGCCCGAGGTGGCCGACTCGCCCCGCTCCACCATCGTCGAACAGGTCGCCAACGGGGTCTCCGTGCGGATGGCCGTGCTCTACCTGCTGCTCGGAGGGAACAACCGGTGACCGCGTACCTCATCACAGGCGTCAGCATCGTCGGCGGCGAGCCGACCGACCTGCTCATCCGCGACGGCGTGGTGGCCGCCGTCGGCGACGCACCCACCACCGACGACGCCACGGTCATCGACGCGACCGGCCTGGTCGCGCTGCCCGGCCTGGTCGACCTGCACACCCACCTGCGCGAGCCCGGCCGGGAGGACGCCGAGACTGTCGAGTCCGGCTCCCGGGCGGCGGCGCTCGGCGGCTACACGGCGGTGTGCGCGATGGCGAACACCTCGCCGGTCGCCGACACCGCGGGCGTGGTGGAGCAGGTCTGGCGGCTCGGCCGGGAGGCCGGCCTGGTCGACGTGCAGCCGATCGGCGCGGTCACCGTCGGGCTGGCCGGCGAGCGCCTGGCCGAGCTGGGCGCGATGGCCGACTCCGCCGCCGGGGTGCGGATCTTCTCCGACGACGGGCACTGCGTGTCCGACCCGCGGCTGATGCGCCGCGCGTTGGAGTACGTCAAGGCGTTCGACGGCGTGATCGCCCAGCACGCCGAGGAGCCCCGGCTGACCGAGGGCGCGCAGATGCACGAGGGCGAGGTGTCCACCCGCCTCGGCCTGACCGGCTGGCCGGCCGTCGCCGAGGAGGCGATCATCGCCCGGGACGTGCTGCTGGCCGAGCACGTCGGCAGCCGCCTGCACGTCTGCCACGTCTCCACCGCCGGCAGCGTCGAGGTGCTGCGCCAGGCCAAGGCGCGCGGGGTACGCGTCACCGCCGAGGTGACGCCGCACCACCTGCTGCTCACGGACGCCAAGGCGGAGAGCTACGACCCGGTCTTCAAGGTCAACCCGCCGCTGCGTACCGCCGCCGACATCGCCGCGCTGCGCGACGCGCTGGCCGAGGGCGTGATCGACATCATCGCCACCGACCACGCGCCGCACGCCGTGGAGGACAAGGAGTGCGAGTGGGCGTACGCCCGGCCGGGCATGGTCGGCCTGGAGACGGCGCTGTCCATCGCGCTCGACGTGTTCGGTCCCCGCTGGGACCTGATCGCCGAGCGGATGTCCCGCACACCGGCCCGGATCGCCGGGCTGACCGGGCACGGCCTCGACCCGGCGCCCGGCGTACCGGCCAACCTGACCCTCGTCGACCCGGCCGCCCGGCGCGTCATCGAACCGGCGGAGCTGGCCAGTCGCAGTCGCAACACCCCGTACGCCCGCATGACGCTGCCGGGTCGCATCGTGGCGACCTTCCTGCGCGGCGAGGCGACGGTCCTGGACGGAAAGGCTGTTAAGTGAAGAGACGTCCTGCGATCCTCGTCCTGGAGGACGGGCGCACGTTCCACGGCGAGGCGTACGGCAGCGTCGGGGAGACCTTCGGCGAGGCGGTCTTCAACACCGGCATGACCGGTTACCAGGAGACGCTCACCGACCCCTCCTACCACCGGCAGGTGGTGGTGCAGACCGCGCCGCACATCGGCAACACCGGCGTCAACGGCTCCGACGACGAGTCCGACCGGATCTGGGTGGCCGGGTACGTGGTGCGCGACCCGGCCCGGATCAGCTCGAACTGGCGGGCCACCGGCGGCCTGGAGGACCGGCTCGCCGCCGAGGGCGTGGTCGGCATCAGCGGGGTGGACACCCGGGCGCTGACCCGGCACCTGCGTGAGCGCGGCGCGATGCGGGTCGGCATCTCCAGCGTCGAGGACGACCCGGCCGCCCTGCTGGAGCGGGTACGCCGTTCGCCGCAGATGGTCGGCGCGAACCTGTCCGACGAGGTGACCACCGCCAAGCCGTACGTGGTGCAGGCGCAGGGCGAGCACCGGTTCACGGTGGCCGCCGTCGACCTGGGCATCAAGCGCAACGTGCCCCGCCGGCTCGCCGCCCGCGGCGTCACCACCCACGTGCTGCCCGCCGGGTCGACGATCGAGGACCTGCTCGCCACCGGCGCGGACGCGGTCTTCTTCTCGCCCGGCCCGGGCGACCCGGCGACCGCCGACGGCCCGGTGGCGCTGGCCCGGGAGGTGCTGGCCCGGCGGATCCCGCTGTTCGGCATCTGCTTCGGCAGCCAGATCCTCGGCCGGGCGCTCGGCTTCGGCACCTACAAGCTGGGGTACGGCCACCGTGGCATCAACCAGCCGGTGCTCGACCGGGCCACCGGCAAGGTCGAGGTGACGAGCCACAACCACGGCTTCGCGGTGCAGGTGCCGGGTGCCGGGGACGGCGCCGTGGTGCCGGATCAGGTGATCCAGACCGAGTTCGGCGGTGTCCAGGTGTCACACGTCTGCCTCAATGACAACGTGGTCGAGGGGCTGCGGGCCGTGGACGTGCCCGCCTTCACCGTCCAGTACCACCCGGAGGCGGCGGCCGGCCCGCACGACGCGGACTACCTCTTCGACCGTTTCGCCGAGTTGATCGAAGGCCGTGGCTTCGACCGGAACCACAGTGAAGGCGGCAAGAATGCCTAAGCGGACCGACCTCAAGCACGTCCTGGTGATCGGCTCCGGGCCGATCGTGATCGGACAGGCCTGCGAGTTCGACTACTCCGGCACCCAGGCCTGCCGGGTGCTGCGCAGCGAGGGGATCCGGGTCAGCCTGGTCAACTCGAACCCGGCGACGATCATGACCGACCCGGAGTTCGCCGACGCCACGTACGTCGAGCCGATCACGCGTGAGTTCGTCGAGCTGGTCATCGCCAAGGAGCGCCCCGACGCGCTGCTGCCGACGCTGGGCGGGCAGACCGCGCTGAACACCGCCGTCGCCCTGCACGAGGCGGGCGTGCTGGAGAAGTACGGCGTCGAGCTGATCGGCGCGAACATCGAGGCGATCAACCGGGGCGAGGACCGGCAGCTGTTCAAGGAGATCGTCGCGAAGGCCGGCGTACGGCTGGGCCTGGAGGACCCGTCGGCGCTGGTGCCGCGTTCGCGGGTCTGCCACTCGATGGACGAGGTCCGCGAGACGGTCGCCGACCTGGGCCTGCCGGTGGTCATCCGGCCGTCGTTCACCATGGGCGGCCTCGGTTCCGGCATGGCGCACACCGACGAGGACCTGGAGCGCATCGCCGGTTCCGGCCTGGCGGCCAGCCCGGTGCACGAGGTGCTCATCGAGGAGAGCGTGCTCGGCTGGAAGGAGTACGAGCTCGAACTGATGCGCGACCGCCACGACAACGTGGTGGTGGTCTGCTCGATCGAGAACGTCGACCCGATGGGTGTGCACACCGGTGACAGCGTCACCGTCGCGCCGTCGATGACGCTCACCGACCGGGAGTACCAGCGGCTGCGTGACCTCGGCATCGCGGTGCTGCGCGAGGTCGGTGTGGACACCGGCGGCTGCAACATCCAGTTCGCGGTGAACCCGGCCGACGGCCGGATCGTCGTGATCGAGATGAACCCGCGCGTGTCGCGCTCCTCGGCGCTGGCGTCGAAGGCCACCGGCTTCCCGATCGCGAAGATCGCCGCGAAGCTCGCCATCGGCTACACGCTGGACGAGATCCCCAACGACATCACGCTCAAGACGCCCGCCGCGTTCGAGCCGACGCTCGACTACGTGGTGGTGAAGATCCCCCGGTTCGCGTTCGAGAAGTTCCCCGGCGCGGACCCGGAGCTGACCACCACGATGAAGTCGGTGGGCGAGGCGATGAGCCTGGGCCGCAACTTCACCGAGGCGCTGAACAAGGCGATGCGCTCGATGGAAACCAAGGCGTCCGGTTTCTGGACCACTCCGGATCCGGAGGGCGCGACGAAGGAGAACACCCTCGCCGCGCTGCGCGTGCCGCACGACGGCCGGCTCTACACGGTCGAGCGGGCGCTGCGTCTCGGCGCGTCGATCGCCGAGGTGTCCGAGGCGTCCGGCGGCATGGACCCGTGGTTCCTGGACCAGATCGCCTCGCTGGTCGAGCTGCGCGCCGAGATCGTGGACGCGCCGGTGCTCGACGCCGCGCTGCTGCGCCGGGCCAAGCGGGCCGGGCTGTCCGACCGGCAGCTCGCCGCGCTGCGTCCGGAGCTGGCCGCCGAGGACGGCGTCCGCACGCTGCGGCACCGGCTCGGCGTCCGGCCGGTCTACAAGACGGTGGACACCTGCGCGGCCGAGTTCGAGGCGACCACGCCGTACCACTACTCGACGTACGACTCGGAGACCGAGGTGGCGCCCTCGGCCCGGCCCAAGGTGCTCATCCTGGGCTCCGGGCCGAACCGGATCGGGCAGGGCATCGAGTTCGACTACTCGTGCGTGCACGCGGTACAAGCGCTCCGGGACGTGGACTACGAGACCGTCATGGTCAACTGCAACCCGGAGACCGTCTCCACCGACTACGACACCGCCGACCGGCTCTACTTCGAGCCGCTGACGTTCGAGGACGTGCTGGAGGTCTGGCACGCCGAGGACTCCTCCGGCAAGGAGGCGGGCGGGCCCGGCGTCATCGGGGTGATCGTGCAGCTCGGCGGTCAGACCCCGCTCGGCCTGGCCCAGCGGCTCAAGAACGCCGGGGTGCCGATCGTCGGCACCTCGCCGGAGTCGATCCACCTGGCCGAGGAGCGCGGCGCGTTCGGCGCGGTGCTGGCCCGGGCCGGCCTGCGCGCGCCCGCGCACGGCATGGCCACCTCGTACGACGAGGCGAAGGCGATCGCCGACGAGATCGGGTACCCGGTGCTGGTCCGCCCCTCGTACGTGCTCGGCGGGCGCGGCATGGAGATCGTGTACGACGACGCCACGCTGCGTGACTACATCGGCCGGGCCACAGCGATCTCGCCGGACCGCCCGGTGCTGGTGGACCGGTTCCTGGACGACGCCATCGAGATCGACGTGGACGCGCTCGTGGACGCCGACGGCGACGTCTACCTGGGCGGCGTGATGGAGCACATCGAGGAGGCCGGCATCCACTCCGGCGACTCGTCCTGCGCGCTGCCGCCGATCACCCTGGCCGGTTCGCACCTGGCCCAGGTGCGGCACTACACCGAGCAGATCGCCCGCGGCGTCGGGGTGCGCGGCCTGCTCAACGTCCAGTACGCGTTGCAGGGCGACATGCTCTACGTGCTGGAGGCCAACCCGCGCGCCTCCCGGACCGTACCGTTCGTCTCGAAGGCCACCGCGGTGCCGCTGGCGAAGGCGGCGGCCCGGATCGCGCTCGGCGCCACCATCGCGCAGCTGCGCGCCGAGGGGATGCTGCCGCCGGCCGGCGACGGCGGCACCATGCCGGCCGACGCGCCGATCGCGGTCAAGGAGGCGGTGCTGCCGTTCAAGCGGTTCCGCACCCCGTCCGGCAAGGGCATCGACGTGCTGCTCGGCCCGGAGATGAAGTCCACCGGCGAGGTGATGGGCATCGACACCGGCTTCGGGCAGGCGTTCGCCAAGTCGCAGGCCGCCGCGTACGGGTCGCTGCCGACCGCCGGGAAGATCTTCGTCTCGGTCGCCAACCGGGACAAGCGCGGCATGATCTTCCCGATCAAGCGCCTGGCCGACCTGGGCTTCGAGATCGTGGCCACCACCGGCACGGCCGAGGTGCTGCGCCGGCACGGCATCGCCTGCGAGCAGATCCGCAAGCACTACGAGTCGGGTGAGGGCGCGGACGCGGTCTCGCTGATCCTCGGCGGCGACGTGGCGCTGGTGGTGAACACGCCGCAGGGCTCCGGCGCGAGCGCCCGTTCCGACGGGTACGAGATCCGCAGCGCGGCGGTGAGCGTGGACATCCCGTGCGTCACCACGGTGCCCGGCGCCGCCGCCGCCGTCATGGGCATCGAGGCCCGCATCCGGGGTGACCTGAAGGTCCGCCCGCTGCAGGACCTGCACGCCGCCCTGCGGGCGGGCGAGTGACAGCGCGCCTTCACGCGCCGATCATGAGGTTGGCGGCGATGTGGATCTCCAAATCCGCCGCCAACCTCATGATCGACGGGGAGACCGGGCGGGGGGCCGGGGCGTGATCTTCGAGAAGGTGGTGCGGCCCCGGCTGTTCTCGCTCGCGGGCGGGGACGCCGAAGGCGCGCACGAGTGGACGCTGGAGCGGCTGGCTGCGGTGTCGCGGCGGCCGGCCGTTCTCGCGGCGCTGCGCGCGGCGTACTTCCGGCCGGCGCCGCGCACCGTGTTCGGGGTGCGCTTCCCCAACCCGGTCGGGCTGGCCGCCGGCATGGACAAGAACGGACTCGCGTTGCCGGCGTGGCCGGCGCTCGGCTTCGGCTTCGTCGAGGTCGGCACCGTGACCGCGCACGCCCAGCCGGGCAACCCCCGGCCCCGGCTGTTCCGGCTGCGCGACAGCGAAGCCGTGATCAACCGGATGGGCTTCAACAACGCCGGCGCCGCGGCGCTCGCGGACCGGCTGGCCGCGTTGCCGCGCCCGCTCGGCGTGCCGCTGGGCATCTCGCTCGGCAAGTCCAAGGTGACCCCGCTGGACGAGGCGGTCGAGGACTACCTCGCGTCCTACCGGGCGCTCAAGGACCACGGCGACTACTTCGCCGTAAACGTGTCCTCACCGAACACTCCCGGCCTGCGGTCGCTTCAGGACCGATCACATCTGGACGCGTTGCTCGCCGCGCTGGTGGGGGAGAAGCCGGTGCTGGTGAAGATCGCCCCGGACCTCACCGAGCCGGCCGTGGCCGAACTGCTGGAGGTGTGCCTCGACCGGGGCGCGGCCGGGGTCATCGCCACGAACACCACGCTCGCCCGCGACGGGCTCGCCCCGGCCGACCGGGAGCGCGCCGCCGAGGCCGGCGGGCTGTCCGGCCGGCCGCTCACCGCCCGGGCCCGCGACATGGTCGCGTTCGTGCACCGGGAGACCGGCGGCCGGCTGCCGGTGATCGGCGTCGGCGGCATCCTGCATCCCGACGACGCCACCCGCATGTTCGACGCCGGCGCCGCCCTGCTCCAGCTCTACACCGGCTTCATCTACCGCGGCCCCGCCCTCACCCGAGCCATAACCCGAGCCACCCCCTGACCCCCCCGCCCCGCCCCCCGACCCTCGCGATCTTGCACTTCCGGCCCCGGCACACCGCCTCATTCCGGGCGCGGCCGGGGCAGCAACCGCAAGATCGCGGGGGAGGGAGAGGGCGGGGGCGGGAGGGGGAACGAGGAGGAGTCATGACGCCTGAGGAGATCCTGGAGGCGGACCGGCGGCACGTGTGGCACCCGTACGCGGCGATGCCCGGCGTTAACGCGCCGTACGTGGTGGACAGCGCCGAAGGGGTGCGGCTGCGGCTCGCCGACGGGCGGGAGCTGGTCGACGGGATGTCGTCGTGGTGGGCGGCGATCCACGGCTACCGGCACCCGGTGCTGGATGCCGCGGTGACCGACCAGCTCGGGCGGATGAGCCACGTCATGTTCGGCGGGCTCACCCACGAGCCCGCCGTACGCCTGGCGCGCACGCTCGTCGAGCTGACCCCGGACGGCCTGGAACACGTCTTCCTGGCCGACTCCGGCTCGGTGAGCGTCGAGGTCGCGGTGAAGATGTGCCTGCAGTACCAGCGGGCGCTGGGCCGCCCGCAACGCCGCCGGCTGGGCACCTGGCGCGGCGGCTACCACGGTGACACGTTCCACCCGATGAGCGTGTGCGACCCGGAGGGCGGCATGCACCACCTCTGGGGCGACGTGCTGCCCCGGCAGGTGTTCGCGCCGGTGCCCCCGCCCGGCTTCGACGCGCCACCGGATCCGGCGTACGAGGCGGCGCTGGTGGAGGCGGTCGAGCGGCACGCCGACGAGCTGGCCGCGGTGATCGTCGAGCCGGTGGTCCAGGGCGCCGGGGGCATGCGGTTCCACCATCCGCACTACCTGCGCGTGCTGCGCGAGGTGACCCGCGGGCACGGCATCCTGCTGGTCTTCGACGAGATCGCCACCGGCTTCGGCCGGACCGGCCGGATGTTCGCCGCCGAGCACGCCGGAGTCGCCCCGGACGTGCTCTGTGTCGGCAAGGCGCTCACCGGCGGGTACCTGACGCTGGCCGCGGCGCTGTGCACGCCGGAGGTGGCGCGGGCGATCTCCGCCGACGGGGTGCTGGCGCACGGGCCGACGTTCATGGGCAATCCGCTCGCCTGCGCGGTCGCGAACGCCTCCCTGGACCTGCTGCGGGGCGGGGACTGGGCGGGACGGGTGGCGGGCGTCGAAGCCGGCCTGCGGGCCGGCCTGGAACCGTTGCGGGACGCGCCCGGCGTGGCCGACGTACGCGTGCTCGGCGCGATCGGCGTGGTGCAGCTCGACCACGAGGTGGACCTGCCCCGGGCGACCGCCGCGGCGGTCGCCGAGGGGGTGTGGCTGCGCCCGTTCCGGGATCTCGTCTACACGATGCCGCCGTACGTCTGCGACGACGCGGACGTGGCGCGGATCGCGGCCGGAGTGGCCGCCGCGGTCAAGGCCGGCTGAGTCCGGCCGATTTCGACAGGGCGCGACGGGAGGCCGTCGCCGGACACGCCAGGCGGCCCCGGGGCCGTCGGGAGAGGGAGAGACACGATGGAGACGTTCGGCGCCCGCCTGCACCGGGCCGTGGCGGAACGAGGGCCGCTCTGCGTGGGGATCGACCCGCACCCGGGGTTGCTGACCGCCTGGGGCCTGTCCGACGACGTGACGGGCCTGGAGCGGTTCTGCCGCACCGTGGTGGAGGCGATCGGTGACCGGGTCGCCGTGGTGAAGCCGCAGTCGGCGTTCTTCGAGCGTTTCGGCGCGCGTGGCGTCGGTGTGCTTGAGTCAACTATCCGACAGTTGCGAGATTTGGGAACGTTAACTCTGCTTGACGTCAAGCGCGGCGACATCGGCTCGACAGTCGCCGCGTACGCCTCGGCGTACCTAGATCCATCCAGCCCTCTGTATGTCGACGCGGTCACCGCTAGCCCCTACCTGGGAGTAGGTTCGCTCGCCCCGATGTTCTCCACCGCCACCGCGCACGGTGGTGGGGTCTTCGTGCTGGCGCTCACCTCCAACCCGGAGGGGGCCTCCGTGCAGCGCGCCGTGGGTGCCGACGGGCGCACCGTGGCGCAGACCGTGATCGACGAGATTTCCCAGCTCAACCGGGATGCGGAGCCGCTCGGCAGCTTCGGTCTGGTGGTCGGCGCGACGGTCGGTGAGACAGGTCACGATCTGGAATCGTTCAACGGTCCGCTGCTCGCCCCGGGGATGGGCGCGCAGGGCGGGACGCCGGCCGGGCTGCGTACCGTGTTCGGCGCCGCGCTGCCGTCGGTGCTTCCCTCGTACTCCCGGGAGGTGCTCGGCGCGGGCCCCGACCCGGAGCGCCTACGGGCCGCGACGGAGCGGGTGCTTGCCGACTGCCGGGCCGCCCTGGGCGTCGCCGACTGACTGACGGCTCGGTCACTTTGTGTTGATCATCGCGCGTCCACGTTGCCGAAATCTCCGTTGACCGCTAGTTTTCCCCGCGCTGGGAACCACGGACCCCTTTGGTTTCCAGCGACACCACGTTTCACAGATGCGGTGGGGCGCTCAGCCCGCCGTACTAGGGACCTGAGGAGAACTGGTGCCGCTCCCGTCACTGACCCCCGAGCAGCGCGCTGCCGCGCTGGAGAAGGCCGCGGAGATCCGCAAGGCCCGCGCTGAGCTGAAGGAGCAGCTCAAGCAGGGCAAGACCACCCTCGCCACCGTCCTCGAGCGGGCCGAGTCCGACGACGTCGTGGGCAAGCTGAAGGTTTCGGCCGTGCTCCAGGCGATGCCGGGCATCGGCAAGATCCGGGCCACCCAGATCATGGAGAAGCTCAAGATCGCGGACAGCCGTCGCCTGCGCGGCCTCGGCGAGCAGCAGCGCAAGGCTCTGCTCGGAGAGTTCGCCGCGAACTGAACGGCCCGCCGTGTAGAAACAAGCGGTGAGCACGGATGACGAGGCGCGCTCGGTGGCTCGGCTCACTGTCCTGACCGGTCCCTCCGGGTCCGGCCGGAGCAGTGTCGTCGAGGCCGTCCGGGCGCGCCTTGCGTCTGTCTGGGTCCCGGTGGTCGCCACCACCCGGCCACCGCGCCCGGACGAGCGCGACGGCGTGGACCGCGTCTTCCTCGACGCGCCCGGCTTCGACCGCCTGATCGCCGCCGGGGAGCTGCTGGAGTGGTGCCGGATCGGGCCGTACCGCCGGGGGGTGCCCCGGGCCCAGGTGCGCGCGCGGCTGGCCGAGGGGCGGCCGGTGCTGCTGCCGCTCGACCCGGCCGGCGCGCTGGCGGTACGGGCGGCGGCGCCCGGCGCCCGGTTGGTGCTGCTCGCGCCGCCGGCGTACCGGGCCGCCCCGGACGTCGCGGCCCTCCTCGCCCACGAGGTCTCACACGACCACACCGAGCGCGCCGCGGCGGAGCTGGTAGGATTGCTCGGTTCGTCCTTCCTGGCTCCGGCCCGACCGCCCGCGGGCGGCGCACGAGACGCAGAGGTTTAATTCGTGGGATCCATCGCCACCAACCCCGAGGGCATCACCAACCCGCCGATCGACGAGCTGCTCGAGAAGACCACCTCGAAGTACGCGCTCGTCATCTTCGCCGCCAAGCGTGCCCGTCAGGTGAACGCCTACTACAGCCAGCTCGGTGAGGGCCTGCTGGAGTACGTCGGCCCGCTGGTGGAGACCACCCCGCAGGAGAAGCCGCTCTCCATCGCCATGCGCGAGATCAACGCGGGCCTGCTCACCGCCGAGCCGACCGACCAGCCGTAACCACGCCCGCGCCGATGCCCGCCGAGATCGTCCTCGGGGTCGGCGGCGGCATCGCCGCCTACAAGGCGTGTGAGCTGCTCCGGCTCTTCACCGAGTCGGGTCACCGGGTCCGGGTGGTGCCGACCGCCTCGGCGCTCCGCTTCGTCGGGGCGCCGACCTGGGCGGCCCTGTCCGGCCGGCCGGTCGCCGACGACGTCTGGTCCGACGTGCACGAGGTGCCGCACGTGCGGCTCGGGCAGCACGCCGACCTGGTCGTGGTCGCCCCTGCCACCGCCGACCTGATCGCCAAGGCCGCTCACGGCCTCGCCGACGACCTGCTCACCAACACGCTGCTGACCGCGCGCTGCCCGGTGCTGCTGGCCCCGGCCATGCACACCGAGATGTGGGAGCACCCGGCCACCGTGGCGAACGTGGCCACGCTGCGCTCGCGCGGCGTCCGCGTGATCGAGCCCGCGGTGGGCCGGCTCACCGGGCGGGACACCGGCAAGGGCCGGCTGCCCGACCCGGCGGAGATCTTCGCGGTGGCCCGCCGGGCGCTGGCCCGCGGCGCCGAGGCCGACCTGGCCGGCCGGCACGTCGTGGTCACCGCCGGAGGCACCCGCGAGCCGCTGGACCCGGTCCGGTTCCTGGGCAACCGGTCGTCCGGCAAGCAGGGGTACGCGTTCGCCCGCGCGGCCGTGGCCCGGGGCGCCCGGGTCACGCTCGTCGCGGCCAACGTGGCGCTGCCCGACCCGGCCGGGGCGGACGTGGTGCGGGTGGGCACCACCGAGGAGCTGCGCGCCGCCACGATCGCGGCGGCCGCCGACGCGGACGCCGTGGTGATGGCCGCCGCGCCGGCGGACTTCCGGCCCGCCACCTATGCCAGCGGGAAGATCAAGAAGTCAGACGACGGCGTCGCGCCGACCATCGAGCTGGTCACCAATCCCGACATCGCCGCCGAGCTGGGGCGCGTCCGCCGGCCCGGGCAGGTGCTTGTGATCTTCGCCGCCGAGACCGACGACGCGGAGGCCAACGGCCGGGCCAAGCTGGCCCGCAAGAGGGCCGACCTGATCGTCGTCAACGAGGTCGGCGTGGACAAGGTCTTCGGCGCCGACACCAACGCGGTTACCGTGATCGGCGCCGACGGCGCCGTGCACCGGCTGGCCGAGCAGCCCAAGGAGGCCGTCGCCGACGCGGTCTGGGACCTCGTCCGCCAGCGATTGCCGTTGCCTTCCTGACGGTTGGTCAGCACGTTTTAAGAGGGTCACGGCGTAACGAGGACGGTTAAACTGCCGCCGAGCGACCTTTAGAAGTCTTCACATGCTTAGGAGTGCCGTGACACGTCTCTTCACGTCCGAATCGGTCACGGAGGGCCACCCGGACAAGATCGCCGACCAGATCAGTGACGGCATTCTCGACGCCCTGCTCGCCCAGGACCCGCACAGCCGGGTCGCGGTGGAGACGTTGATCACCACCGGCCAGGTGCACGTGGCGGGCGAGGTGACCACGAAGGCGTACGCCGACATCCCGACCATCGTCCGCGAGACCATCCTCGGCATCGGCTACGACTCGTCGAAGAAGGGCTTCGACGGCGCGTCCTGCGGCGTCAGCGTGTCCATCGGCGCCCAGTCGCCGGACATCGCCCAGGGCGTCGACAACGCCTTCGAGCTGCGTACCGGCGGGTCGGAGAGCGCGCTGGACGCGCAGGGCGCCGGCGACCAGGGCATGATGTTCGGCTTCGCCTGCTCGGAGACGCCCGAGCTGATGCCGCTGCCGATCGCGCTGGCGCACCGGCTGTCCCGCCGGCTCGCCGCGGTGCGCAAGGACGGCACGGTTCCCTACCTGCGGCCGGACGGCAAGACCCAGGTGACGATCGAGTACGACGGGCTGCGCCCGGTCCGGCTCGACACCGTGGTCGTGTCCAGCCAGCACGCGGCGGACATCTCGCTGGAGTCGCTGCTCACCCCGGACATCCGGGACCACGTCATCGCCCCCGAGCTGGAGGGCCTCGGCCTGGACACCGAGGGCTACCGGCTGCTGGTGAACCCGACCGGGCGGTTCGAGATCGGCGGCCCGATGGGCGACGCCGGCCTGACCGGCCGGAAGATCATCGTGGACACGTACGGCGGATACGCCCGGCACGGCGGCGGCGCGTTCTCCGGCAAGGACCCGTCGAAGGTCGACCGGTCGGCCGCGTACGCGATGCGCTGGGTGGCCAAGAACGTGGTCGCCGCCGGGCTGGCCGAGCGGTGCGAGGCGCAGGTCGCGTACGCGATCGGCAAGGCGCACCCGGTGAGCCTGTTCATCGAGACGTTCGGCACCGAGACCGTGCCGGTCGCCTCGATCGAGAAGGCCGTGGCCGAGGTGTTCGACCTGCGTCCGGCCGCCATCATCCGGGACCTGCACCTGCTGCGCCCGATCTACCAGCAGACCGCCGCGTACGGCCACTTCGGCCGGGAGCTGCCGGAGCTGACCTGGGAGGGCACCGACCGGGCCGCCGACCTCAAGTCGGCCGCGGGAGCCTGACCGCCACCACGCGCCGCGACCGGCGACCCGCACCGGGGTCGCCGGTCGCGCGCGTCTGCGTGGACGTCCCGCTGCCGCACCTCGACCGCCCGTTCGACTACCTGGTGCCCGAGGCGCTCGACGCCGACGCCCGGGCCGGGGTGCGGGTGAAGGTGCGGTTCGCCGGGCAACTCGTCGACGGCTGGCTGCTGGAGCGCGCCGAGTCGTCCGAGCACCCGAAGCTCGCGTACCTGGAGAAGGTCGTCTCCCCGGTGCCGGTGCTCTCCCCGGAGGTGGCCCGGCTGGCCCGCGCGGTCGCCGACAGGTACGCCGGCAGCCTGGCCGACGTGCTCCGGCTCGCGGTGCCGCCCCGGCACGCCCGCGCCGAGAAGGCAGTCACGGACGCCGCCGCGCCGTCCACCGACGGGCCCGCACCCGACGGCGGTCAAGCGCCCGCCGAGAGCACCGCGTCCGCCCGGGCGGAGGTGGACCCGCGCGGCTGGCGGGACTACCCGGCCGGGACGGCGCTGCTGCGCGCGCTCACCGACGGCCGGCCCGCCCGCGCGGTCTGGTCCGCGTTGCCGGGGGAGGACTGGGCCGACCGGTACGCCGACGCGGTCGCGGCCACTGTGGCCGGCGGCCGGGGCGCGGTGGTCGTGGTGGCCGACGCCCGCGACCTGGACCGCCTCGACGCCGCCCTGACCGCCGTGCTCGGCGCGGGACGGCACGTACGCCTCACCGCCGCCGACGGCCCGGCCCGCCGCTACCGGGCCTTCCTCGCCGCCCGCGCGGGCGAGGCCGACGTGGTGATCGGCACCCGGGCGGCGATGTTCGCCCCGGTGCGGCGGCTCGGCCTGGTGGCGATCTGGGACGACGGCGACGACCTGCACGCCGAGCCCCGCGCGCCCTACCCGCACGCCCGGGACGTGCTGCTCACCCGGGCGCGGCTCGGTGAGGCCGCCGCGCTGGTCGGCGGTTACGCGCGTACCGCGGAGGCGCAGTTGCTGGTGGAGACCGGCTGGGCGCGCGAGGTGACGGCCGACCGGGCGGTGGTGCGCGCGCGTACCCCGGCCATGGCGCCCACCGGCGACGACCCGCAACTGGCCCGCGATCCCGGCGCGGCCTCGGCGCGGCTGCCGAGCCTGGCCTGGACCACCGCCCGGGACGCGCTGCGCGCGGACCTGCCGGTGCTGGTGCAGGTGCCCCGCCGGGGCTACGTGCCGTCGGTGGCCTGCGCCGAGTGCCGCGCCCCGGCCCGCTGCCCGCACTGCGCCGGGCCGCTCGCCCTGCCCTCGGCGCAGGGCACGCCCGCCTGCCGCTGGTGCGGCCGGGTGGCCGCCGCGTACGCCTGCCCGGAGTGCGGCGGGCGGCGGCTGCGCGCCTCGGTGACCGGCGCCCGGCGGACCGCCGAGGAGCTGGGCCGGGCGTTCCCCGGCGTGCCGGTGCGCACCTCGGGGCGCGAGGAGGTGCTGGCGAGCGTGCCGGGCGGTGCCGGGCTGGTCATCGCCACCCCGGGCGCCGAGCCGGTCGCCGAGGGCGGCTACGGCGCGGTGCTGCTGCTCGACTCGTGGGCGCTGCTGACCCGGGCCGACCTGCGGGCCGGCGAGGAGGCGTTGCGGCGGTGGATGGCCGCCGCCGCGCTGGCCCGGCCCGGTACGGCGGGCGGCCGGGTGGTGGTGGTCGCCGACGGCGCGCTGGCCCCGGTGCAGGCGCTGCTGCGCTGGGACTCCGCGTGGTTCGCCGCCCGGGAACTGGCCGAGCGGCGGGAGCTGGGCTTCCCGCCCGCCGTGCGGATGGCGAGCGTCACCGGCGCGGCCGAGGCGGTGGCCGACCTGCTCGCCGGCGCCCGGCTGCCGGGCGACGCCGAGGTGCTCGGCCCGGTGCCGGCCGACGAGGGCAGGGAGCGGATGCTGGTACGGGTGCCCCGGTCCCGGGCAGTCGCGCTGGCCGAGGCGCTGCACGCCGCCGCCGGGCAGCGCAGCGCCCGCAAGGCGCCTGACCCGGTGCGGCTCCAGGTCGATCCGCTCACCCTGTTCTGACAGACGCGAGCGGCGTGACGGTGCGCACGCGCACCCTCGCGCACGGTCGTGAGCTGGGGTTTGCCGCACACCTGGTCCGGCAATCGAGTGGCGGGCGGTGATAGCATCGCCCGTCATGCCCAGCCGCGCGGTTTCCCCGCGCGGGACGCGGCGCGGCGGGTGCCAGAGCACGTCGGGCCGACACTCGATGTCGTCAGTCAGCCGGTGAGCAGGGGTGGACCAGTCGTGACCGTTCGTCAGTCGATCGTCTTCAACGGTGACCTCGGCAGTGGCAAGAGCACCGTCTCGGTCGAGATCGCCAAGCGGCTCGGGCTGCGCCGCGTCAGCGTCGGCGACCTCTACCGCCAGATGGCCCAGGAGCGGCAGATGACCGCCCTCCAGCTCAACCTGCACGCCGAGCTGGACCAGGCTGTCGACGGCTACGTCGACCAGCTCCAGCGCGACATCGCCGCCTCGGGCGAGTCCCTGGTCATGGACTCCCGCCTGGCCTGGCACTTCTTCACCGACGCGCTCAAGGTGCACATGATCACCGAGCCGAGCGAGGCGGCCCGGCGGGTGCTGGCCCGCCCGTCCGGCCCGGCCGAGAGCTACACCTCGCTGGAGGAGGCGCGGACCAAGCTGCGCGAGCGCAGCGAGAGCGAGCGCGGCCGGTTCATCGTCCGGTACGGCGTCGACAAGGCCCGCCTGCGCAACTACGACCTGGTCTGCGACACCACCCGGGCCAACCCGGAGCAGGTCATCTCGCACGTCATCGACGTCTACGAGGGCCGCCTCGGCGCGGACGTGCTGCGTGCCGGCCGGCCGCTGCTGCTGCTCGACCCGAACCGGGTGTACCCCACCGAGGACGTGTCGACGCTGCGCGGCCTCTGGGACGCCGACGCCGCCGCCGAGGCGGCCGACAGCGGCGACGAGCCGGAGCCGCTAAGCATCGGCTACACCGGCGAGTACTTCTTCGTCGTCGACGGGCACCGGCGGCTCAGCGCGGCCGTGCGCGCCGGCCTGCCGATGGTCGCGGCCCGGCTGGTCGCCGAGGTGGACGAGCCGGTGGTCGGCGGGATCAGCGCCGTCGACTACTTCACCGCGCAGGCCCGGCCGGGGCTGATCCACGACTGGGAGGACGCCCACGGCATCACCCTGCCGCTGCCGGAGCACGCGCTGCTCGGCGGCGGCCCGGTGCTCGCCGGGGAGCCGGGCACCGGCGCCTGACCGCGCGGGGACACCGCCACCTCGCCGGCACGGGTTCACCCGGCCCGGCGGGCCGGAGCATGATGAAGGCCTCCGATGCCTGGGGAGGCGGAATCGTGGATCCGACCGACGCGCTCGCGCTGCTGATGTCCCCCGAGGGTCGCGTCGACCCCTATCCGACGTACGAGCGGCTGCGCGCGCACGGCCCGGTGGTCCAGGCCGGGCCGGTCTTCTACGTGGTCACCGGCTACGCCGAGGCCGACGCGATCCTGCGCGACCCCCGGTTCGGGGTGATGGACGACGCGCTGCGCGACCAGTTCATGCCGGGCTGGCGGGAGAGTCCAGCGGTGATGTCGATCTCCCGGTCGATGCTGCGCACCAACCCGCCCGACCACAGCCGGATGCGGCGGCTGGCCGCGGGCGCGTTCACCCCGCGCCGGATCGCCGCCATGCGCGACGTGGTGCGGGCACAGGCCGACGAACTGGTCGACGCGATGCTCGCCGCCGACGAGCCGGTCGACTTCATGGCCGCGTTCGCGTACCCGCTGCCGGTCGGGGTGATCTGCGCGCTGCTCGGCGTGCCGGCGGCGGACCGGCCGCTGTTCCGGCGCTGGGCCACCGACCTGACCGGCGTGCTCGAGCCGGAGATCACCGCCGACGAGCTGGCGGTGGCCGACCGGGGCGCGGCGGAGCTGCGCGCCTACTTCACCGAGCTGGTGGCGGCCCGCCGCCGCGCGCCGGCCGACGACCTCACCACCGCGCTGGTCCAGGCACACGACGGCGGTGACCGGCTCTCCGGCGACGAGCTGCTGGCCAACCTGATCGTGCTGCTGGTGGCGGGCTTCGAGACCACCACCAACCTGCTCGGCAACGGCCTGGTGGCGCTGCTGGAGCATCCGCGCGCCGCGGCGGCCCTGCGCGAGCGGTCCGACCTCGCGTCCGCCTACGTCGACGAGCTGCTGCGCTACGACTCGCCGGTGCAGCTCACCTCGCGGATGAGCACCGCGCCGTCCCGGTACGGCGACGTCGACCTGCCGCCGGAGAGCTGGGTCATCGTGCTGCTCGGCGCGGCCAACCGCGATCCCCGCCGCTATCCCGATCCGGCCCGCTTCGACCCGTGGCGGGCGCAGAGCGCGCCGCTGTCCTTCGGCGCCGGGCCGCACTACTGCCTCGGCGCGGCGCTGGCCCGGCTGGAGGCGCAGGTGGCGTTCCCGCTGCTGCTGCGCCGGCTGCCGGAGCTGGCCCTCGCGGGCCGGCCCGAACGGCGGGTCCGGCTCACCCTGCGTGGCCACGCCACGATGCCGGTGCGCGTGGGCCGGGAGGCGTCCCCGGTCACCGTTGCCGGTACGCCACCCGGGGCGGCCGGGCCGACTCCGTAGACTGGACGCGCATCGTTCGACCCAGACAAGGAGCCACGCCGAGTGACCGTCCAGCCCATCCGTCTGTTCGGCGATCCGGTGCTGCGCACGCCGGCCGACCCGGTCGTCGACTTCGACGCCGAGCTGCGCAAGCTGATCGCCGACCTGACCGACACGATGCGCGAGCAGAGCGGTGCCGGCCTGGCCGCGCCGCAGCTCGGGGTGGGCCTGCGGGTGTTCACCTTCGACGTCGACGACGTCCTCGGCCACCTGGTCAACCCGGTGCTGGAGTTCCCCGACGAAGAGGAGCAGGACGGCCCGGAGGGCTGCCTGTCCATCCCCGGGCTCTACTTCGACACCAAGCGCCGGCAGAACGTGATCGCCAAGGGCTTCAACGGCTACGGCGATCCGTTGCAGATCGTCGGCACCGGCCTGATGGCCCGCTGCGTGCAGCACGAGACCGACCACCTCGACGGCGTCCTCTTCGTCGACCGGCTCGACCCGGCCGGCCGCAAGGAGGCCATGAAGGCGATCCGCCAGGCCGAGTGGTACGACCAGGCCGCCCCGCCGACGGTCAAGCTCAGCCCGCACGCCGCCGGCAACCCGTTCGGCCTGGGGCGGTGACCCGGATGCGCCTTGTCTTCGCCGGCACGCCGGCTGTCGCCGTACCGGCCCTGGACGCGATCGCCGCCTCCGGGCACGAGCTGCTCGCCGTGGTCACCCGCCCCGACGCCCCGGCCGGTCGTGGCCGTGGGCTGGTCCGCTCGCCCGTGGGCGCGTGGGCCGACGCGCACGGCGTCGAGGTGCTCACCCCGGCCCGTCCGCGCGAGCCGGAGTTCCTCGACCGGCTGCGCGAGCTGGCGCCGGACTGCGTACCGGTGGTCGCCTACGGCGCGCTGGTGCCGCCGGTGGCGCTGGAGATCCCCCGGCACGGCTGGATCAACCTGCACTTCTCGCTGCTGCCCGCCTGGCGCGGCGCCGCGCCCGTGCAGCACGCCGTGCTGCACGGTGACGAGCTGACCGGGGCCAGCGTCTTCGAGCTGGAGGAGGGGCTGGACACCGGCCCGGTCTACGGCACCGTCACCGACGAGATCCGCCCCGCCGACACCTCCGGCGACCTGCTGGAACGGCTCGCGCACTCCGGTGCCGGGCTGCTGGTCGCCGTGCTGGACGCGATCGGCGCCGGCACCGCCCGGGCCGTGCCGCAGCCCGCCGACGGCGTCTCGCTCGCCCCGAAGCTGACGGTGGAGGACGCCCGGGTCCGCTGGGGCGACCCCGCGTTCGCTGTCGACCGGCGCATCCGCGCCTGCACGCCCGCGCCCGGCCCGTGGACCACGTTCCGCGACGACCGGGTCAAGCTCGGCCCGGTCACCCCGCTGCCCGAGGGCCCGGAGCTGAAGCCGGGGGAGTTGCACGTGGAGAAGTCCGGCGTGCTCGTCGGCACCGCCACCACGCCGGTGCGCCTCGGCGAGGTGCGCGCCGCCGGCAAGAAGGCGATGCCCGCCGGCGACTGGGCGCGGGGCGCCCGGGTCACCGCGGGCGAGGTGTTCGCGTGACGGGGCCGTCGCGTCCGGACCGGCCCGCCGGGGACGAGCGCTCCCGGGGGTACGCCGACCGGCCCGGCTCCGACCGGCCTGGCTCCGAGCGACCTGGCGGCGACCGGTTCGGCGACCGTGAGCGCGGTGCCCGGCAGCCGTCCGACCGGCCCGCCGCGGATCGGCGTGCCGGCGACCGGTTCGGCGGTGACCGGCGGGGCGGGGACCGGCCCGGCGGCGACCGGCGCGGCGGCGAACGGTTCGGTGGGGACCGGCGGGGCGGGCGCCCGGTCCGTCCGGCCGTCGACCTGCCCCGGCAGATCGCCTACGAGGCGATCGCCGCGGTGCACCGCGACGACGCGTACGCCAACCTGGTGCTCCCGGCGATGCTGCGCGAGGCCGGCCTGTCCGGCCGGGACGCCGCGTTCGCCACCGAGCTGACCTACGGCACGCTGCGGCACACCGGCACCCTCGACGCGATCGTCACCGACGCGGCCGGGCGGGACGTGCAGCGCATCGACCCGCCGGTGCGCGACGCGCTGCGGCTCGGGGCGTACCAGATCCTGCACACCCGGGTGCCCCCGCACGCGGCGGTGTCGTCGACTGTGGACCTGGTCCGGTCCGTCGGGCCGGGTGCCACCGGGTTCGCCAACGCGGTGCTCCGCGAGATCACCACCCGGGACGCCGACGCCTGGGTGGCCAAGCTCGCCCCGGCGCCGGAGACCGACCCGATCGGGCACCTCGCGCTGGCGTACAGCCATCCGCAGTGGATCGTGCGGTCGTTCGCCGAGGCGCTCGGCGGCGACATGGGTGAGACGACCCGGCTGCTCATCGAGGACAACGAGCGCCCGCCGGTGCACCTGTGCGCCCGGCCGGGCCTGGCCGATCCGGTGGCGCTCGCCGACGAGGTGGGCGGCGCCCCCGGCGCGTTCTCGCCGTACGCGGTCTATCTGCCCGGCGGCGCGCCGGGTGACCTGGCGGCGGTGGCCGACGGCCGCGCGCACGTCCAGGACGAGGGTTCCCAGTTGGTGGCGGACGCGCTGGCGGCGGCCCCGCTGGACGGTCCGGACGGCCGCTGGCTGGACCTGTGTGCCGGTCCGGGCGGCAAGTCGGGCCTGCTCGGCGCGCTCGCCGCGATCCGTGGCGCGCGGCTCACCGCGGTCGAGGTGGCCGAGCACCGGGCCCGACTGGTGGAGCAGGCGACCCGTGGGCTGCCGGTGACGGTGCTGCACACCGACGGACGCACGGTGGGCGGCGACCCGAAGCTGCCGGAGGCCCACTTCGACAGGGTGCTCGTGGACGCGCCGTGCACCGGGCTGGGCGCGCTGCGCCGCCGCCCGGAGTCGCGGTGGCGCCGCCAGCCGTCGGACCTGCCGCCGCTGACCCGGTTGCAGCGCGAACTGCTCACCGCCGCGCTGCGGGCGGTCCGGCCGGGCGGCGTGGTGGCGTACGTGACGTGTTCGCCGCACGTGGTGGAGACGCACGTGACGGTGACCGAGGCGGCCCGGCGGTGCGGTTTCGCCGTCGACTTCGTCGACGCGCGTCCGCTGCTGCCGGCCGGCATGCCGGGCCTGGGTGACGGCCCCACGGTGCAGCTGTGGCCGCACCGCCACGGCACCGACGCCATGTTCCTGGCGGTCCTGCGCCGGGCCTGACCCACACCTCTCGCAGTCGATCAAGGAGTTCGTGTCCCCGGGCCGTGCCCGGACACGAACTCCTTGATCACCATGCGGAGAAATGGGGAGGGATGGAGCGTGTGCGGCATCCCGGTGGGCAGAGGGGGTCGGTGGGATGTGACAGCCCGTTGACTGCGTGATCGATGCATGTAACTGTTTCGACCACCGGTCCCGGCACCCCGCCCGCCGAACCCCCACGAGGAGTCTCCATGAGACGCAGAACGCCGACCACGAGCCTCGCGCTCGCCCTCGTCGCCACCCTGACGACGGCGAGCCTGGCCGGCACCGCCTCCGCCGCGCCCGCCCCGGCCGCCCCCGCCCCGGCCGTCGCCGCGCTCGCCGCGCCGGACGTCTCGCTGAGCAACGTCCAGGCCCACCTCACCCAGTTCAACTCCATCGCCACCAGCAACGGCGGCAACCGGCGGGCCGGCTCGGCCGGCTACACGGCGTCGGTCAACTACGTCAAGAGCAAGCTCCAGGCCGCCGGCTACACGGTCACCGAGCAGAACTGCTCCACCTGCACCTACCCGGGCAACAACCTGATCGCCGAGTGGCCGCAGGGCCCGTCCGACCAGGTCGTCATGTTCGGCGCCCACCTGGACGGCGTCGCCGCCGGCCCCGGCATCAACGACAACGGCTCCGGCTCGGCCACGCTGCTGGAGAACGCCCTGGTGCTCGCCGCGCAGAACCCGACCATGACCAAGCGGGTCCGGTTCGCCTGGTGGAACGGCGAGGAGCAGGGCCTGCAGGGCTCCAAGCACTACGTCAACCAGCTCAGCTCCACCCAGCGCGGCTACATCAAGGGCTACTACAACTTCGACATGGTGGGCTCGCCGAACGGCGGCTACTTCATCAACCGGATCACCTCGGCCACCGCCGCCCCGCTGAAGGCGTACTGGGACTCGTTCGGCATCTCGCCGGAGGAGAACACCGAGGGGCAGGGCCGCTCGGACGACTACTCGTTCGCCAACGCCGGCATCCAGACCTCCGGCTACGCGGCCGGCGCCAGCTACACCAAGACCTCGGCGCAGGCCAGCAAGTGGGGCGGCACCGCGGGCGCGGCGTACGACGGGTGCTACCACCGCTCCTGCGACAACACCAGCAACATCAACACGACCATCCTCAACCGGGCCGCGGACGGCGTGGCGTACACGATCTGGGCGCTCGCGGTCGGCGGCGGCACGCCGACGAACGACTTCTCCGTCTCGGTGAGCCCCACCTCCGGCAGCGTCGCCCGGGGCGGCTCCACCACCGCCACTGTCAGCACCGCCACCACCGCCGGCAGCGCGCAGACCGTGGCGCTGTCCGCCAGCGGCGCCCCGAGCGGCGTCTCGGTGAGCTTCAGCCCGTCCTCGGTCACCTCGGGCGGCTCGGCCACCATGACCGTCACCGCCTCGTCGTCGGCCACCACCGGCACGTTCACCCTCACCGTGACCGGCACCGGCTCGGCCACCCGCACCGCCAGCTACACGATCACCGTGACCGGCGGCAGCGGCGGCTGCACCGGGGGCCAGCTCATCGGCAACAGCAGCTTCGAGTCCGGCACCGCGCCGTGGACGGCCAGCTCCGGCGTGATCACCAACAGCTCCAGCCAGGCGGCCCGCACCGGGTCGTACAAGGCGTGGATGAACGGGTACGGCTCCTCGCGTACCGAGTCGCTGTCCCAGTCGGTCACGCTGCCGGCCGGGTGCAGCAGCTACACGTTCTCGTTCTGGCTGCACATCGACACGGCCGAGACAACCACCTCGACCGCGTACGACAAGCTGACCGTGCAGGTCGGTTCGACCACGCTGGCCACGTACTCGAACCTGAACAAGGCCACCGGCTACACCCAGCGCACCTTCAACCTGGCCGCGTACGCCGGTCAGACGGTCACGCTGAAGTGGACCGGGGTCGAGGACGCCTCGTTGCAGACCAGCTTCGTCGTTGACGACGTGACGCTGCAGGTCGGCTGAGCGGTACCGGGCGGGGTGGGCGAGCGTGCCCGCCCCGCCCGGGCCTCAGTTGATCGGCAGCGCCTTGGCGCCAGCGCCCTTGACCGAGCGGGTCAGCGCACGCCCGGAGACCCACAGGAAGCACTGCACCCCCCGGTCGCCGTCGCGCCACTGCTCCTCGTACGGGTGGTAGATGATGGTGCCGGCCCGGTACTGCATGTTGCCGTCGTTCGGCAGCCCGGCGTACTTGGCGATCAGGCCGCGGCAGGCCTTGTGCGTCCGCAGCGACGTGCGGTCGAACTCCGCGTAGCTGATGTCCGGCGCCTGGTAGACGCCGACGAACTCGGCGTGGTGCTTGCTCGTGCAGGCCACCGGCCGCATCGACTGCACCTCGTTCTTGCTCAGCTTCGGGTTGAAACAGCCGAGCGCGAGCTTGGAGCCGGGCTTCAGCGCGCCCCGCAGGCTGCCGGTGCGCTGCGACACGGCGCCCTCGTCCAGATCGGTGATCTCCGCGACGTCGCAGCGGTACCAGCGGGCGCCGCCGGACCACGCGAGCGCCGAGGGGAGGACCACGGCCAGGCGCAGCCGCCCGCCGCGCCAGTCCCCGCCGACGGCCCGGGTGACCTGGCGGGCGCAGTCGGCGTGCGCGGCACGCATTCCCGCCGAACCGGTACGCGGGGGCGCGGAACGCTCCGCCTCCGCGCCGGTCATCGTGCCGACGTGCAGCGTCTCGGTGCGGTGCGGGGTGGCGCAGTCGACCGGCTGGTAGCCGCTGAGGTAGCCGACGTCGGCGACCGTGGGATGGCAGGCCCCGGACTTCGGCACGAAACCGACCGGCGCGGCGAACGCGGGCCAGTCGTCGACCAGGTCGCGGTCCACCCCGGCCGGCGCCGCGCAGCCGCCGAGCGCCAGCGTCAGCGCCGCGCCCACGGTGACCGCCACCCACCATCGCCGCATCCCGACCGACCTCCCCGCGCGTCCGGCGCCGTCCGGTCACCCGGTACGCCTCGGCGGTGCAGCATACGGCAGCCGTTCAGGTGACAGGGAGTCCCTCGGGTCCGGCGCCGCGCACCGAGCGGTTCAGCTTGCGGTCGTCGCTCCACAGGAAACAGCGCACGCCCCGGTCGCCCTCCTCCCACTCCCGCTGCGACGGCGGGTAGAAGATGGACCCGGCCCGGTAGGGCAGTTCGGCGTTGTCCGGCACCTCGGCGAACGCGGCGATGAGCGTCATGCAGCGCCGGTGCGTGGCGGGCGCGCCCCGGGTGAACTCCGCCCAGCTCATGTCGCGTTCCTCGTACACGCCGACGAACTCCGCCCGGTGCGGTTCGGTGCACAGCACCGGGGCCATGTAGTTGAGGTTCTGGCCGATCAGTTTCGGGTCGAAACACCTGTGCAGCAGCGGGTTGTCGCCGACGAGCGCGCCGCGCAGGCTGCCGACCCGGTTGACCGGGCGGGTGTTGTCGATGCTGTCGGTCTCGGCCAGGTCGCAGCGGAACCAGCGGGCGCCGGACGTCCAGGCGGTGACTGTCGGCAGCGCGATGTTCAGGGTCAGCCGGGCGGCCCGCCAGTCCCCGCCGATCATCTCCCGGGCCCGCTGGTCGCACTCGGCGCGCGCGGTGCGCAGCGCCGGGGAGCCGGGTTCCGGGCGTACGCCCCGCGCCGCCGCGCCGGAGAAGCGGCCGACGTGCACGGTCTCGGCCAGGTGGCTGCCCGCGCAGTTCACCGTCTCGTACGTGGCGGCGGCGACCACTGTGCTCAGCCGCGGCAGGCACGCCTCGGTCGCCGGGACGAACAGTTGCGGCGCCGGCAGCGCCGCCCAGTCGTCGATCAGGTCGCCGTCGGCCCGGTGTGTCTGAGCGCAGCCCGCGAGCACCGCGGTCGCGGCGCCGGCCAGCGCGAGCACGAGGAGCCACCGTCGCATCGTCCGCCCCTTCCGGGAGAGATGGCAGCCGGTCGACACAGGCCCGACCGGCGTCCCCCGCGCCCGGGCGTGCAGCATACGTGACCGTCCCTGTAGGAGTTTCGTCATCTTTCAATCGATCGGCCAGTCACGGGCGACTATTCGTGCCGACTTTCTCTCCGGACGGCCGGATTGTGCACCGCGGGTGACGGCGGGGTGACCGATGGTCGTTCCGGGAGGCGTGCCGCGACCTCCGGATCATCGCGTTCGTACACTGGCCCGGTGACCGTACCGCCGCCGATCGTCGCGCCCAGCATCCTGGCCGCCGATTTCGCCCGCCTCGCCGACGAGGTCCGTGCCGTGGAGTCCGCCGCCGACTGGCTGCACGTGGACGTCATGGACAACCACTTCGTGCCGAACCTGACCATCGGGCTGCCCGTGGTGCAGAGCCTGCGCGCCGTCACCGGGATCCCGTTCGACGTGCACCTGATGATCACCGACCCGCGCCGCTGGGCGCCCGGGTACGCCGACGCCGGGGCGTACAACGTCACGTTCCACGCCGAGGCGTGCGACGACCCGGTGGCGCTGGCCAAGGACCTGCGTTCGGCCGGGGCGAAGGCGGGGCTGGCGATCGACCGGGACACCCCGATCGAGCCGTACCTGGAGCTGCTGCCGAGCTTCGACACGCTACTGATCATGACGATCAAGGCCGGCTTCGGCGGCCAGCGTTTCCTGCCGCACCTGCTGGACAAGGTGCGCGCGGCCCGCCGGCACGTCGACAGCGGGCACCTGGAGCTGCGCATCGAGGTCGACGGGGGCATCGCCGCGGACACCATCGAGCAGGCCGCCGAGGCCGGCGCCGACGCGTTCGTCGCGGGCACCGCCGTCTACGGCGCCGACGACCCCGCGGAGGCCGTACGCCGCCTGCGGGGCCTGGCGGAACGTGCGATGACCGGGGCCTGAGATGGACCCGGCCGGCGAGCGACCCGACGTGATCCTCGTCGTCGACGACGACGAGGACATCGCCCGCTTCGTCGAGTTCAATCTGCGCCTGCACGGCTTCGAGGTGCTGCACGCCGCCGACGGCCAGGAGGCGCTGGAGATCATCGAGCGGCAGCGGCCCGACCTCGCAGTGGTCGACCTGATGATGCCGCGCGTCGACGGGCTGGAGCTGACCCGGCGGCTGCGCGCCGACCCGATGACCTCGGCCCTGCCGGTGATCATGCTCACCGCCAAGGGGATGACCCAGGACAAGGTCAACGGGCTCAGCGTCGGCGCCGACGACTACCTGGTCAAGCCGTTCGACACGCTGGAGCTGGTGGCCCGGGTCAACTCCACGCTGCGGCGCAACAAGGAGTTCCGGGAGGTCTCGCCGCTGACCGGCCTGCCCGGCAACAGCCGGATCCGGCGGGAGATCAGCGACCGGGTACGCAACGGCGCCGACTACGCCGTCGGCTACATCGACATCGACCGGTTCAAGAGCGTCAACGACCGGTACGGCTTCGTGCGCGGCGACGAGTTCATCTCGGCCCTGGCCCGCAGCCTGCACCGGGCGGTGGTGTCGATCGGGGTGCCGCCGGCGTTCCTCGGTCACGTCGGCGGCGACGACTTCGTCATCGTCTGCACCCCCAGCCAGGTCCGGCCGCTGACCAGCCGGGCCGTCGTCGACTTCGAGAAGGCCGCGGACGCGCTCTACGACCCCACCGACCGGGAACGCGGCTTCGTGGAGCTGAAGGACCGGCGGGGCAACATCCGCCGCGCCGCGCTCGTCACGCTCTCCATCGGCGTGTCGCTCTCCGATTCCGGCAAGCGGTTCACCGACCCGCTGGAGGCGATCGCGGTGGCTTCGGAGATGAAGACGGTGGCCAAGAGCCAGCCCGGCTCGTACGTGGCGGTGGACCGCCGCCGCGGCGTTACGTGATCGTGCGGTCCTGCTGTGAGGTAGCTCGCCTCTGTGGCGCGCGCCGCGGTGGAACGTGTAAGACTTCCCGTATACCCACCACGCGCTGGCGGGGCTCGGTGAAATTCCGAACCGGCGGTGATCCACGGTCCGACCGTGGTAAGCCCGCGACCCGGACGGCTTCGGCCGGACGGTGGACCTGGTGAGAATCCGGGGCCGACGGTTGGGGTGCGGCTCGTCCGCCCCCAGACAGTCCGGATGGGAGACAGCGCGCGGAACGGGGGAGGCCCCTGCCGGCCGCTGAGCACCCTCAGCCGCCGCCCGGGCTCCCCGGGGTCGGCGTAGCCGTCCCCGGGTCTCTCCGCCGCCGCGTGTCCGCGGCTCTCGTGGCCGTCGTCTCCCGACCCGCCCGCGCGTGACCGGCGAGCGGGAGGACAGGCGGCCATGGCGAGCGTCTCCGTCGACGAGGCGATGCGTCGTGCCATCGACCTGGCCGCGCGCGGTCTCGGCACCACGAGCCCCAACCCGGTGGTCGGCTGCGTGCTGCTCGACGCCGACGGCGAGGTCGTCGGCGAGGGCTTCCACGCGTACGCCGGCGGCCCGCACGCGGAGATCGTCGCGCTGGCCCAGGCCGGCACCCGGGCCCGTGGCGGCACCGCCGTGGTCACGCTGGAGCCCTGCGACCACACCGGCCGCACCGGCCCGTGCAGCCACGCGCTCATCGCCGCCGGGGTGTCCCGCGTGGTGATCGCGGTGCCCGACCCCAACCCGGTCGCCTCCGGCGGGGCGGCCACGCTGCGCGCCGCCGGGGTCCAGGTCGCGCTGGGGGTACGCGCGCAGGAGGCCGAGGCCGGCAACGTCGCGTGGCTCACCTCGATGCGCCGCGGCTGGCCGTACCTGATCTGGAAGTACGCGGCCACGCTCGACGGGCGCTCCGCCGCCGCCGACGGGACCAGCATGTGGATCACCTCCGAGGCGGCCCGGATCGACGTGCACGCGCTGCGCGGCACCGTCGACGCGGTGCTCGCCGGGGTGGGCACCGTGCTCGCCGACGACCCGCGCCTGACCGCCCGCAACCTGCGTGACGGCACCATGGCCATCCGGCAGCCGCTGCGGGTGGTGGTGGACAGCTCGGGGCGTACCCCGGCCGACGCCCGCGTGCGCGACGGCGCCGCCCGCACCTGGGTGGCCACCGCCGCGGAGGTCGGCGCCGGGCCGGACGGCCGGGTCGACCTGGCGGCGCTGCTCGCGGAGCTGCACCACCGGGGCGTGCGGACCGCGCTGCTGGAGGGCGGTCCCACGCTGGCCGGCGCGTTCCTCGCCGCCGGCCTGGTCGACAAGATCGTCGGGTACGTCGCGCCGAAGCTGCTCGGCGCCGGTCCCACCGCGCTGCTCGACGCCGGCGTGACGACAATCGCCGACGCCATCGACCTGGAGATCACCGACGTTACGCGGGTCGGTCCCGACCTGCGGATCACCGCGCTGCCCCGGAAGAGGGAGGCCTGACATGTTCACCGGCATCGTCGAGGAGCTGGGCGAGATCGTCCGGAGCACCGAGACCGGCGACGACTCCGCGCTGGTCGCGATCCGCGGCCCGCTCGTCACCTCGGACGCCCGGCACGGCGACTCCATCGCCGTGAACGGCGTCTGCCTCACCGTGGTCGACGTCGACGGCGGCGTGTTCACCGCCGACGTGATGGGCGAGACGCTGCGCCGCACCGCGCTCGGGGCACTGCGCCCCGGCGACCCGGTCAACCTGGAACGCGCCGCCGCGCTTAACAGCCGGCTCGGCGGGCACCTGGTGCAGGGCCACGTCGACGGCGTCGGCGAGGTCGTCGCCCGGGAGCCGGCCGCGCAGTGGGAGACGGTGCGGTTCCGGCTGCCCGCCGGGCTGGCCCGGTACGTGGTGGAGAAGGGCTCGATCACCGTCGACGGCGTGTCGCTGACCGTGGCGGAGGCCGGCGACGACTGGTTCTCCGTCGGGCTGATCCCCACCACGCTCAAGCTCACAGTGCTCGGCACGAAGCAGGTCGGCGACCCGGTCAACCTGGAGGTGGACGTGCTGGCCAAGTACGTCGAGCGGCTGCTCGGCGACCGCGGCGCGGGGAGCGTGCGGTGATGGGCCCGCTCGGCTGGCTGCTCGACGCCCAGGTGCACGTGGCCGGTTCGCCGGTGCTGGTCCGGGAGATCGTCGGCAACGGCTTCGGGCTCGCCTCGGCGCTGCTCGGGCTGCGCCGGGTGGTCTGGGCCTGGCCGGTCGGCATGATCGGCAACGCGCTGCTGCTCACCGTGTTCCTCGGCGGCGTCTTCGTCACCCCGCAGGCGCACGACCTCTACGGCCAGGCCGGCCGGCAGGTCTTCTTCTTCGCCGTCAGCGTGTACGGCTGGTGGCGCTGGTCGCGCAACCGCCGAGCCGGCGGCGGGCACGAGCCGGCCGTGGTGCCGCGCTGGGCCACCTGGCCGGAACGGCTCGGCCTGCTCGTGGCCGCCGCCGTCGGCACCGCCGCCGCGTACCCGGTGCTGGCCGCGCTGGGCTCGTGGGGCCCGCTGCCGGACGCCTGGATCCTGGTCGGCAGCCTGCTCGCCACCTACGGCATGGCCCGCGGCTGGGTCGAGTTCTGGCTGATCTGGATCGCCGTCGACGCGGTCGGCGTGCCGCTGCTGCTGCGCGGCGGCTTCTACCCGTCAGCCGCCATGTACCTGGTCTACGGCGCGTTCTGCGCCGCCGGCCTGTACAGCTGGTGGCGCACCTCCCGGGCCGTCGCGACCGCGCCCGCCCCGATCCCGGCGACGTACTCGGAGGCCGTGGCATGACCACTTTCGGTTCGATCGAGCAGGCGGTGGCGGACATCGCCGCCGGGCGTCCGGTGGTCGTGGTCGACGACGAGGACCGCGAGAACGAGGGCGACCTGATCTTCGCGGCCGAGCTGGCCACGCCGGAGCTGGTCGCGTTCATGGTCCGCTACACCTCCGGCTACATCTGCGTGCCGCTGACCGAGGACGAGTGCGACCGGCTGGACCTGCCGCCGATGCACCACACCAACCAGGACCGGCGCGGCACCGCGTACACGGTGACTGTGGACGCCCGGGAGGGCGTCAGCACCGGCATCTCCGCCGCCGACCGGTCGCACACCATCCGGCTGCTCGCCGACGCCGCCACCGGCCCGGCCGACCTGGCCCGGCCCGGTCACGTGGTGCCGCTGCGCGCCCGCGCTGGCGGGGTGCTGCGCCGCCCCGGGCACACCGAGGCGGCGGTGGACCTGACCCGGCTCGCCGGGCTGCGTCCGGCCGGGGTGCTCTGCGAGCTGGTCAACGACGACGGCACCATGATGCGCCTGCCGGACCTGGAGAAGTTCTGCGCCGAGCACGGCCTGACGCTGGTCACCATCGCGGACCTGATCGCCTACCGGCGGCGTACCGAGAAGCAGGTCGAGCTGGCCGCCGACGCGCGCATGCCCACCCCGTACGGCGTGTTCCGGGCGCTCGGCTACCGCGCCGAGCACGACCCGGCCGAGCACGTCGCGCTGGTCATGGGCGATCTCGGCGACGGGCGGGACGTGCTGGTGCGGGTGCACTCCGAGTGCCTCACCGGCGACGTGTTCGGCTCGCTGCGCTGCGACTGCGGGCCGCAGTTGCAGGCCGCGCTGGCCCGGGTCGCGCAGGAGGGCCGCGGCGTGGTCCTCTACGTGCGCGGCCACGAAGGGCGCGGCATCGGCCTGCTGCACAAGCTCCAGGCGTACCAGCTCCAGGACCAGGGCCGCGACACCGTGGACGCGAACCTCGACCTGGGCCTGCCGGCCGACGCCCGGGACTACGGCACCGGCGCGCAGATCCTCTACGACCTGGGCGTCCGGTCGATGCGGCTGCTCACGAACAACCCGGCCAAGCGGGCCGGGCTGGAGGGGTACGGCCTCACCGTGACCGGCCGGGAGGGGCTGCCCGTGCGGTCCAACCCGGAGAACGTGCGCTACCTGCGCACCAAGCGGGACCGGATGGGTCACCTGCTGGACGGACTGGACGAGGTGACCGAGGCGCCGATGGGCCGCCCGGTCGCCGGTGACGAGATCGGAGCGTAGGGCGATGGCGGGTTTCGGTGAGCCGGGCGTGACCGCGGTGGACGCCGCCGGGATGACCGTCGGCGTGGTGGCCGCCCGGTGGCACGGCGACCTGACCGACCACATGACCGAGCGGGCCGTGGCCGCGGCGCAGGCGTGCGGCGCGCGGGCCGTGGTGGCCCGGGTGGCCGGTTCGGTGGAGCTGCCGGTGGTGGCCCAGGCGATGGCGCGCCGCTTCGACGTGGTCGTCGCGCTCGGCGTGGTGGTACGCGGCGCGACGGCGCACTTCGACTACGTCTGCCAGTCGGTCACCGAGGGGCTGACCCGGGTGGCGCTGGACGAGGGCAAGCCGGTGGCGCACGGGGTGCTCACCGTGGACACCATCGAGCAGGCCCGGGACCGGGCCGGGCTGCCCGGCTCGGCCGAGGACAAGGGCTGGTCGGCGACCGTCGCCGCGCTGGACGCCGCCCTGGCGGTCCGCGCGCTGGACGCGCAGTCCGCCCACCGGGTCGGCTTCGCCTGACCCACCCGGCCCGTCACCCGGGGCGGCTGGAAGAATCGCCTTCCGTGAAGACGTTCGAGGAGTTGTTCGCCGAGCTGCAGGCCAAGGCCGCCGCCGGCACCCCGGGCTCGGGCACCGTGGAGGCGCTCGCCAAGGGCGTGCACTTCATCGGCAAGAAGGTCGTCGAGGAGGCGGCCGAGTCGTGGATGGCCGCCGAGCACGAGGGCCCGGAGCGGGCCGCCGAGGAGATCTCCCAGCTCCTCTACCAGGCGCAGGTGCTGATGCTCGCCACGGGTCTGGAACTGAAGGACGTCTACCGACATCTCTGAGTGCCCGTCCGCTGATCACCCGATCGAACGAAGGAGCACTCCCATGCTGCGTGTCGCAGTACCCAACAAGGGCGCCCTGGCCGAGAAGGCCGCCCAGATGCTGCGCGAGGCGGGCTACCGCCAGCGCACCGACCCGAAGGACCTGGTCTGCCGGGACGAGGCCAACGACATCGAGTTCTTCTACCTGCGCCCCAAGGACATCGCGACCTACGTCGGCTCCGGTGACCTGGACGTCGGCATCACCGGGCGGGACCTGCTGGTCGACTCCGGCGCGCCGGCCGAGGAGATCGTCGACCTCGCCTTCGCCCGGGCCACGTTCCGGTTCGCCGCCCGCCCGCAGGACGTCGACGACGTACGGGAGCTGGGCGGGCACCGCATCGCCACCGCGTACCCCGGTCTGGTCGAGCGGCACCTGGCCGAGCTGGGCGTCAAGGCCGACGTGATCCGCCTGGACGGCGCGGTGGAGAACGCCATCCGCCTCGGCGTGGCCGACGTGGTCGCCGACGTGGTGGAGACCGGCGCGACGCTGCGCCAGGCCGGCCTGGTGGTCTTCGGCGAGCCGCTGCTGCGCTCCTCGGCGGTGCTGGTCCGCCGCGCCGGCGCGCCCGGCGGCGCCCAGCAGGAGCAGTTGCTGCGCCGGCTGCACGGTGTGCTGGTCGCCCGCCGGTACGTGATGCTCGCCTACGACGTCCCGGCCGGCCTGCTCGACCGGGCCAGCTCGCTGACCCCCGGCATCGAGTCGCCGACAGTCTCGCCGCTGCACCGGGAGGGCTGGGTCGCGGTGCAGGCGATGGTGCTCCGCGACGACGTGCACCGGATCATGGACGAGTTGTACGAGCTGGGTGCCCGCGCGATCCTGGTCACCAACATCCACGCCTGCCGGCTGTGAGGCCGCTGCCGCTCCGTGTGGCGGCCGGAGGCGCGCGTGAGCCGGATGGCAGACTGGTCGGGTGAGCGATTCCGTGGTGACCGTGCGACCCCGCCGCGTCCGGGTCGTCTGCTGGGTGTCGGCCGTCACGCTGCTCGTGGTGTTCAGCCTCGTCGCGACGTCGCTGACCGGCGCCACCGGCAACGGCTACGGCACGTTCCAGCGCGGCGACCAGTTCGCCATGATCGGCCTGGGTGTCTTCGGCGCGCTCGGCTTCCTGCTGTTCACCCGCCCCCGCGTGATCGCCGACGCCAGGGGCGTACGGGTGCGCAACGTGTTCAGCTCGTACGAGCTGCCGTGGGAGGTCGTCCGCGGGGTCCGGTTCGACAGGGGCGCCCCGTGGGCCAGCCTGGAGCTGCACGACGACGACCTGCTGCCGGTGGTCGCGTTGCAGGCCGCCGACAAGGAGAGCGCGGTCGAGGCCGTCCGCGCGCTGCGCCGCCTGCACCAGGCGCACCTGGCGGCGCTGTCCGCCAACCAGTCGGCACCCCGCTGACCAGCGAGCCCGGTTTGGGCGGGCCTGGGCCGAGGGTGTAGTGTTGCGGAGTCGACCAGACTGCCCCCGTCCCTGACGCGCGGGCGGTCGAGAAGCGGAGCGCCCGCTCCCACCCGAGTCGCCGCCACGGTGGCCGGGTCCGGTCCCCGGTTTCGGGCACGTCCCGACGCCGGATGCGCGATCCTGTGATCGTGCCGACCGGTCGAGTGGGCCCTGGCATACGCCGGGGCCTTCTGCTTTCCGGGTCGGCTCCCACCCGGGAGCCTGCGGAGTCGGCACCGTAGGACACTCGACTCGAGGAGGCCCCATCAGCGTCGAACCACGCGTGAACGAGCAGATCCGGGCACGTGAGGTCCGACTGGTCGGTCCTGAGGGTGAGCAGGTGGGCATCGTCCCGCTGGAGCGCGCCCTGCAGCTGGCCGCGGACGTCGACCTGGACCTGGTCGAGGTTGCGCCGATGGCGCGCCCGCCGGTGTGCAAGCTCATGGACTTCGGCAAGTTCAAGTACGAGAGCGCACTGAAGGCGCGCGAAGCGCGGCGTAACCAGCAGCAGACCGTCATCAAGGAGATGAAGCTCCGGCCGAAGATCGACCCGCACGACTACGAGACCAAGAAGGGTCACGTGGTGCGGTTCCTCAAGGCCGGCGACAAGGTCAAGGTGACGATCATGTTCCGCGGTCGGGAGCAGAGCCGCCCGGAGCTGGGCTACCGGCTCCTGCGCCGGCTCGAGTCCGAGATCACGGACCTTGGATACGTCGAGGCCGCGCCGAAGCAGGACGGCCGAAACATGATCATGGTTCTCGCTCCGCACCGGGCCGTCAAGGCCTCCGCGGTCGCCGCCACGGCGTCCCGCGGTGGACCGCGCGACCGGGCCGCGGAGGAACCGGCCGCTCCGGCCGGCGAGACCCCGGCGGCCGGCGACACCGCAGCAGCCGGCGAGACCGGCACGACCGCTGAGACCAGCGGCCAGTAACAGGGGAGAAGACGTTCCAATGCCGAAGATGAAGAGCCACACGGGTATGGGCAAGCGGGTCAAGGTGACCGGCAAGGGCAAGATCGTTGCCCAGCAGGCCGGCCTTCGCCACAACCTGGAGAAGAAGCCCAGCACCCAGACCCGTCGGCTGACCGGCACCGTCGAGCTGGCCAAGGCCGACACCAAGCGCATCAAGAAGCTGCTCGGCCGCTGACGCGAGCCACCTGAACCGAAGAAGGAGTTGAGATGGCACGCGTCAAGCGGGCTGTGAACGCCCAGAAGAAGCGTCGTACCCTGCTGGAGACCGCGAGCGGCTACCGCGGTCAGCGCTCCCGGCTGTACCGCAAGGCCAAGGAGCAGGTGCTGCACTCGATGCAGTACTCCTACCGGGACCGTCGCGACCGCAAGGGCGACTTCCGGCAGCTCTGGATCCAGCGGATCAACGCCGGCGCCCGGGCCAACGGCCTGACCTACAACCGGCTGATCCAGGGCCTGCGCCTGGCCGGCATCGAGGTCGACCGGAAGATCCTGGCCGACATGGCCGTCAACGACGCCGCCTCGTTCGCGGCGATCGTCGAGCTGGCCCGCGCCGCCGTGGCGGCCGAGGGCACCGGTGGCGCCGCGGCCCAGGCCGCCTGACCCACCCCGTACGGCAGATCGAGGCGTCTCCCATGCAGTCACCGTCGCAGGGGAGGCGCCTCGACGCCGTTCCCGGACCGTTCACCCCGCGTACCCCCAGGGTCATCGCGGCCCGCCGGCTACAGCGCCGGCGCGACCGCGACCAGGCCGGCCGGTTCCTGGCCGAAGGGCCGCAGGCGGTCCGGGAGGCGCTCGCCCGCACCGGCACCGTGGTCGAGCTGTTCGGCACCCCGGCCGCGCTGGACCGGTACGCCGACCTCGCCGCCACCGCCGCCCGGGCCGACGTGCCGGTCTCCGAGGTGACCGACGACGCCCTGGCCGCGCTGGCCGAGACCGTCGCCCCGCAGGGCCTGGTGGCGGTGTGCCGCCACCTCGACGTACCCCTGGAGCACGCGGTGGCGCGCGGGCCGCGCCTGGTAGCGGTGCTCGCCGGGATCCGTGACCCGGGCAACGCCGGCACCGTGCTGCGCACCGCCGACGCGGCGGGCGCGGGCGCGGTGATCTTCGCGGGCGAGGCGGTCGACCCCTACAACGGCAAGTGCGTGCGGGCCTCCGCCGGCAGCCTCTTCCACGTCGACGTGGTGCGCGCCGCCGACCCGCTCGCCGCCGTCGAGGCGCTGCGGGCCGCCGGGCTCACGATCCTCGCCACCACCGGGTACGGCGACAGCGACCTGGACGACCTCGCCGACTCCGGACGGCTGGCCGGCCCCACCGCGTGGCTGTTCGGCTCGGAGGCGCACGGTCTGCCCGAGGAGCTGACCGGCGCCGCCGACGCCCGCGTCCGGGTGCCGCTGCACGGGCGCGCGGAGAGCCTGAACCTGGCTGCGGCGGCGGCCGTCTGCCTGTATTCTTCCGCCAGAGCACTGCGTGTCCCCCGGGGCACGCGAGAGACAGCAGGGGAGTCCGCCTCGTCATGAACGCGCCACGGCGTTCGTTTAGCCAGCCCGCCGGTGTCGGCGGGCGGCGGGCCTGACCCTTCCCCCTGCACGACTCCCCACCGGCGGGCTGCGGCGAAGCCGCGCGTCCGTAGACTCGCCTAGCCACCCGCGAGGGTCGGCGCCGCCGTGAGGGAGTGCCCGTTCACCATGAGCTACCGCAACGATCCGTACGACCCGAAGCAGGTCGCCCTGCTCGACCCGGACGCCCTGGCCGGGGCCGTGGCCGACGCCGAGAAGGCGTTCGCCGACGCCGCCGGCCCGGACGCGCTCACCGCGCTGCGCCCCGCGCACCTCGGTGACCGGTCCCCGGTGTCGCTGGCGCGCCGGGAGATCGGCGCGCTGCCGCCGGCCGCGAAGGCCGACGCCGGCAAGCGGGTCAACGAGGCACGCCGGGCCATCGAGTCCGCGTACGCCGCCCGGCAGGAGATCCTGGACCGCGAGCAGGCGGAGCGGGTGCTGGTCGAGGAGCGGGTCGACGTGACCCTGCCGTACGACCGCCGGCCGCGTGGCGCCCGCCACCCGCTGAGCGTGTTGATGGAGCAGATCAGCGACCTGTTCGTCGGCATGGGCTACGAGGTGGCCGAGGGCCCCGAGGTCGAGCTGGAGTGGACCAACTTCGACGCGCTGAACATCCCGGCCGACCACCCGGCGCGCGGTCTGATGGACACGTTCCACATCGCACCCGAGGGCAGTGGCCTCGTGCTGCGCACGCACACGTCGCCGGTCCAGGCGCGCACCATGCTCAGCCGCAAGCCGCCCATCTACGTGGTGGTGCCCGGCCGGGTCTACCGCACCGACGAGCTGGACGCCACCCACGCCCCGGTCTTCCACCA
Source organism: Micromonospora sp. NPDC048169 (assembly GCF_040652815.1). NCBI lineage: Bacteria > Bacillati > Actinomycetota > Actinomycetes > Micromonosporales > Micromonosporaceae > Micromonospora > Micromonospora sp. NPDC048169. The sequence continues at coordinate 33,273 of NZ_JBEZMS010000016.1, read as the reverse complement.
GGTCGAGGGCCTGGTGGTGGACAAGGGCATCACGATGGCGCACCTGCGCGGCACGCTCGACCACTTCGCCCGGGCCATGTTCGGCGAGGGGGCGAAGACGCGCTGGCGTCCGCACTACTTCCCGTTCACCGAGCCGTCGGCGGAGTTCGACGTCTGGTTCCCGGAGCACCGGGACGGTCCGCAGTGGGTCGAGTGGGGCGGCTGCGGCATGGTCAACCCGCGGGTGCTGCGCGCCTGCGGCATCGACCCGGAGGTCTACTCCGGATTCGCGTTCGGCATGGGCATCGACCGGACCGTGATGGTCCGGCACGGCGTCAGTGACATGCGGGACATGGCCGAGGGCGACGTGCGGTTCACCCGCGCGTTCGGCGCCTGAGCTACGGGAACGGTGGTTTAACAGTCATGCGAGTCTCTGTCAGTTGGCTGCGGGAGTACGTGGACCTGCCGGCCGACCTGCCCACCGGCGACCTGGAGCAGGCGCTGGTCGACCTCGGCATCGAGGTCGAGTCCGTGGTGGACCTGCGCGAGTCGGTCACCGGCCCGCTGGTCGTCGGCGAGGTCCTGGAGATCGAGGAGCTGACCGGCTTCAAGAAGCCGATCCGCTTCTGCCGGGTGGACGTCGGCGCCGCGAACGGCACCGGTGAGCCGCAGGAGATCGTCTGCGGGGCGCGCAACTTCGCCGTGGGCGACAAGGTCGTGGTGATCCTCCCCGGCGGTGTGCTGCCCGGCGGGTTCGCGATCGGCGCGCGCAAGACGTACGGGCGCAACTCCCACGGCATGATCTGCTCGGCGCAGGAGCTGGGCCTCGGCGACGACCACTCGGGCATCGTCGTGCTGCCCGAGGACGTCAAGGCCCAGCCCGGCGACGACGCCCGGCCCGTCGTCGGCCTGGACGACGTCGTGGTCGAGATGGAGATCACCCCGGACCGCGGGTACGCGCTGAGCGTGCGCGGCATCGCCCGGGAGCTGTCGCACGCGCTCGGGGTGCCGTTCCGCGACCCGGCCGACGCGCCCGCGCCCGGTGCGACCGCCGAGCCGGCGTACCCGGTGGAGGTCCGCGACCCGGTCGGCTGTGACAGGTTCGCGGCGCGGATGGTGCGCGGCGTCGACCCGACCGTGCAGACGCCCGGCTGGATGCGGCAGCGGCTCACCGCCGCCGGGGTGCGCAGCATCTCGCTGCCGGTCGACATCACCAACTACCTGATGCTCGAACTCGGCCAGCCGATGCACGCCTTCGACGCGGACCGGATCGCCGGGACGCTCGTGGTGCGCCGCGCGGAGGCGGGGGAGAAGCTGACCACGCTGGACGGCGTGAGCCGCACGCTGTCCGCCGAGGACCTGGTCATCTGCGACGCCGGGCTGCCCGGAGGCCTCGCGGGCGAGGACGGCGGGGTTCCGATCTCGCTCGCGGCGGTGATGGGCGGCGAGACCAGCGAGGTGCTCGCCTCCACCACGAACGTGCTGTTCGAGGCGGCGCACTGGGATCCGGCGACGGTCGGTCGTACCGCGCGGCGGCACAAGCTGTTCAGCGAGGCCGCGAAGCGGTGGGAGCGGGGCGTCGACCCGGCGCTGCCGCTCGTCGCGCTGGAGAAGGCGGTCCGGCTGCTCACCGGCCTGGCCGGCGGCACCGCCGGCGCCGAGGTGCTCGACATCGACCACGTCGCGCCGCGTACGCCGGTGACGCTGCCGGTGGACCTGCCCTCGCGGCGGGTCGGTGTGGCCTACTCGCCGGAGCGGGTGGTGGAGCTGCTGGAGCAGGTCGGCTGCACCGTCACGCGCGGCGCCGACCGGCTCGCCGAGGACCCGGGCACGGTGGGCACGACCGCCGGCGGCCCGGGCGCCGGTGCCGACGACGTGCTGACCGTCACGCCGCCGAGCTGGCGGCCCGACCTGACCGACCCGGCCGACCTGGTGGAGGAGGTGGTACGTCTCGACGGCTACGACCGTGTGCCGTCGGTGCTGCCCACCGCGCCGCCCGGGCGGGGCCTGACCTGGCAGCAGCAGCGCCGCCGGGCCGTCGCCCGCTCCCTCGCCGAGCGCGGCTACGTCGAGGTGCTGGCGCAGCCGTTCGTCGCGCCCGAGCTGGCCGACCAGCTCGGCCTGCCCGCCGACGACCCGCGCCGCCCGGCGGTACGCCTGGCGAACCCGCTGTCCGAGGAGGAGCCGCTGCTGCGCACCACGCTGCTCGGCCCGCTGCTCGGCATCGTCAAGCGCAACGTCGGCCGGGGCCAGCGGGACGTGGCGATCTACGAGATCGGCACGGTCTTTCACCCGCGTCCCGGCGCCGGTGCCCCGCCCGCGATGGGCGTGGACCGGCGGCCCACCGACGAGGAGTTCGCCGCCGCCGACGCGGTGGTGCCGGTCCAGCCGCGGCACGTCGCGGTGGCGCTCACCGGCGAGATCGAGCCGACGGGCTGGTGGGGCGCGGGCCGGGCGGCCGGCTGGGCGGACGCGATCGAGGCGGGCCGGGCGGTGCTCGACGCCGCGGGCATCCCCGCCGGCCGGGTGACGGTGCGGGCCGGGGAGCGGGCGCCGTGGCACCCGGGCCGCTGCGCCGAACTGGTGGTGGACGACGTGGTCGTCGGTCACGCCGGTGAGCTGCACCCGGCCGTGCTGGCCGCGCTGGAGCTGCCCCGGCGTACCTGCGCCATGGAACTGGACCTGGACGCGCTGCCCGCCGCCCCGCTGGCGTCCGGCCCGGCCATCTCCACGTTCCCGCCGGCCCTGATCGACGTGGCGCTGGTGGTGGACGACTCGGTCCCGGCGGCCGAGGTGCGGGCGGCTCTGGTCGAGGGCGCGGGCGCGCTGCTGGAGGACGTCCGGCTGTTCGACGTCTACACCTCCGAGCAGCTCGGCGTGGGGCGCAGGTCGCTGGCGTACAAGCTCACGTTCCGGGCCCCGGACCGGACCCTCGCGGGCGAGGAGGCGGTGGCCGCCCGGGACGCCGCGGTAGCGGTGGCCGCCGAGCGCTTCGGTGCCACCCTGCGCGGCGCATGAAAGGAGGGGCCCCCTCTTAACGCCTCCGGTAGAGGAGGGGGCCCCCTTTAACACGCCGGCTCACGCGAGCCGCTGGTGAACGTCATCTCATGGCTATGCAACGCGCCGTATGACCTTGCGGCGGTGCTGCCCCGACCGGTACTCTCGTCTGCATAGTCATGCGGAGGTGGGTATGGGCATTCGGGTTGCCGTGGCCGGGGCGAGTGGATACGCCGGGGGCGAACTGCTGCGCCTGCTCGCCGGTCACCCCGAGTTCGAGCTGATCACCGCCACCGCGCACAGCCAGGCCGGTCAACCGGTCACCGCCGTACACCCGCACCTCGCCGGCCTCGACCTGGTGTTCGCCGCGACCGAACCGGGGACCCTCGCCGACGCGGACCTGGTCTTCCTGGCCCTGCCGCACGGCCAGTCCACGGCGCTCGCCGCGGCGCTGCCCGGCACGGCCAAGGTGGTCGACCTCGGCGCGGACCACCGGCTGCGCGACGCCGCCGCCTGGGCTCGCTACTACGGCGGGGAGCACGCGGGCGCCTGGACCTACGGGCTGCCCGAGCTGCCCGGGCAGCGGGCCGAGATCGCCGCCGCGTCGCGCGTGGCCAGCACCGGCTGCTACGCGGTGGCGACCACGCTGGCGCTCGCGCCGCTGATCGCCGCCGGTGCGGTACGCCCCGACGACGTGGTGGTGGTCGCGGCCTCCGGCACCTCCGGCGCGGGCCGGGCCGCCAAGGCCCACCTGCTCGGCAGCGAGGTGATGGGCGACCTGACCCCCTACAATGTGGGCGCGCACCAGCACGTGCCGGAGATCAAGCAGGCCACCGGCGCGAACGGTCTCTCCTTCACCCCGGTGCTCGCGCCGATGCCCCGGGGCATCCTGGCCACCGTCACCGCCGTGCCCACCGGCGACGCCGACCCGCGCGCGGTGCTGGCCGCCGCCTACGCCGACGCGCCGTTCGTGCACGTGCTGCCGGAAGGATCCTGGCCGCACACCGCCGCCACCGCCGGCTCCAACTCCTGCCACCTCCAGGCGACGGTGGACGTCGACTCGGGGCGGGTGATCGTGGTCAGCGCGATCGACAACCTCGGCAAGGGCGCGGCCGGCCAGGCCGTGCAGAACGCCAACCTGATGGTGGGTCTCCCCGAGACCACCGGTCTGTCCGTGTTTGGAGTGGCCCCATGAGCGTCACCGTCCCCCGGGGGTTCCGCGCCGCGGGTGTCGCCGCCGGACTGAAGTCCTCCGGCGCCGCCGACGTCGCCCTCGTGATCAACGACGGCCCGGACGCCGGTGTGGCGGGTGTCTTCACCGCCAACCGCGTCAAGGCCGCCCCGGTGCTGTGGAGCCAGCAGGTAGTGCACGGCGGCGTCGTGCGCGCCGTGGTGCTCAACTCCGGCGGCGCGAACGCCTGCACCGGTCCGGCCGGCTTCCAGGACACCCACGCCACCGCCGAGCACACCGCCGCCGCGATCACCGCCGCGAACGCCCGGCTGATCGTCGGCGCGGGCGAGGTCGCCGTCTGCTCGACCGGCCTGATCGGTGAGCGCCTGCCGATGGACAAACTGCTTCCCGGCGTACGCGAAGCCGTGCGCGGCCTTTCCCGCGACGGCGGCCCGGCGGCCGCCGAGGCCATCATGACCACCGACACCCGGCCCAAGACGACAGTGGCCCACGGTACGGGCTGGACCGTCGGCGGCATGGCCAAGGGCGCGGGCATGCTGGCGCCGGCCATGGCCACCATGCTCTGCGTGCTCACCACCGACGCGGTGGCCGGGCCGGACGCCCTGGACGCCGCGCTGCGCGCCGCCACCCGGATCACGTTCGACCGGATCGACTCCGACGGCTGCATGTCCACCAACGACACGGTGCTGCTGCTGGCGAGCGGGGCCTCCGGCATCGAGCCGACCGGGGCCGAGCTGACCGCCGCCGTCACCGCCGCCTGCCACGACCTGGCCCAGCAGCTCCTGGCCGACGCCGAGGGCGCGACCAAGGAGGTCGCGATCGAGGTGGTCGGCGCGGCGAGCGAGGACGACGCGGTCGAGGTGGGCCGCACGGTGGCCCGCAACAACCTGGTGAAGACCGCGCTGTTCGGCAACGACCCGAACTGGGGCCGGATCCTCGCCGCCGTCGGCACCACCGCCGCCGTGTTCGAGCCGGACGGCGTGGACGTCGCGGTGAACGGCGTCTGGGTGTGCCGGGGCGGCGCCGCCGCCGAGGACCGCGCCAAGGTGGACCTGACCGGCCGCGCCGTGACCGTCCGGATCGACCTGCACGCCGGCGCGGACGCCGCCACCATCTGGACCAACGACCTGTCCCACGCGTACGTACACGAGAACTCGGCTTATTCCACATGAATCTGAGTGCTGACCTCACCCGGGCCCAGGCCAAGGCCGCCACGCTGATCGAGGCGCTGCCCTGGCTGGCCCGTTTCTCCGGCGCCACGGTCGTGGTCAAGTACGGCGGCAACGCCATGGTCGACCCCGAACTCCAGCGGGCCTTCGCCGCCGACATGGTGTTCCTGCGGTACGCCGGACTCAAGCCGGTCGTGGTACACGGCGGCGGCCCGCAGATCTCCGCGATGCTGCGCCGGCTCGGCATCGCCAGCGAGTTCCGGGGCGGCCTGCGGGTCACCACCCCGGAGGCGATGGACGTGGTCCGGATGGTGCTCGTCGGCCAGGTCGGCCGGGAACTGGTCGGGCTGATCAACGCGCACGGCCCGTACGCGGTCGGCCTCTCCGGCGAGGACGCCGGGCTGTTCACCGCGGTGCGCCGCCAGGCGTACGTGGACGGGGAAGCGGTCGACGTGGGGCAGGTCGGCGACGTGGAGTCGGTCAACCCCTCGGCGGTCACCGACCTGATCGAGGCCGGCCGGATCCCGGTCATCTCGACAGTCGCGCCGGACGCCGACGGGGTGCTGCACAACCTCAACGCGGACACCGCCGCCGCCGCGCTCGCGGTCGCGCTGGACGCCCGCAAGCTGGTCGTGCTGACCGACGTGTCCGGCCTGTACGCCGACTGGCCGGACACGTCCAGCCTGGTCAGCGAGATCAGCGCGGACGACCTGGCGAAGCTGCTGCCGTCCCTGGAGTCGGGCATGGTCCCGAAGATGGAGGCCTGCCTGCGGGCGGTGCGCGGGGGAGTGCCCGCCGCGCACGTCGTCGACGGCCGGGTCGCCCACTCCACGCTGCTGGAAGTGTTCACGTCGGAGGGCTTCGGAACGATGGTGATCGACTCATGAGCACGCTCGTGCAGCGGTGGAACGCCACCATGATGGACAACTACGGCACGCCGCCGCTGGCGCTCGTCTCCGGCTCCGGCGCCGTCGTGGTCGACGAGACCGGCCGGGAGTACGTCGACCTGCTCGGCGGCATCGCCGTCAACGCGCTCGGCCACGCCCACCCGGCGGTGGTGGCCGCCGTCAGCAAGCAGGTCGCCACGCTCGGGCACGTGTCCAACCTGTTCGTCGCAGAGCCGCCGGTGGCGCTGGCCGAGCTGCTGCTCGCGCTGGCCGGCCGGCCGGGCCGGGTGTTCTTCGCCAACTCCGGCGCGGAGGCGAACGAGGCCGCGTTCAAGCTGTCCCGGCTCACCGGCCGCCGGCACGTGGTCGCCACCCACGGCGGGTTCCACGGCCGGACCATGGGCGCGCTGGCGCTGACCGGGCAGCCCGCGAAGGCCGACCCGTTCCGCCCGCTGCCCGGCGACGTGACACACGTGCCGTTCGGCGACGCCGACGCGCTGGCAGAGGCCGTCACCGGCGACACCGCCATGCTGATCATCGAGCCGATCCAGGGCGAGAACGGCGTGGTCGTCCCGCCGCCCGGCTACCTCGCCGCGGCCCGGCGGATCACCGCCGCGCACGGCGCGCTGCTGGTGCTGGACGAGGTGCAGACCGGCGTCGGCCGCACCGGACACTGGTTCGCCCACCAGGCCGAGGGCGTCGAGCCGGACGTCATCACGCTCGCCAAGGGCCTCGGCGGCGGCCTGCCGCTGGGCGCCTGCCTGGCCTTCGGCCGGGCCGCCGACCTGCTCACCCCCGGCTCGCACGGCACCACGTTCGGCGGCAACCCGATCAGCTGCGCCGCCGCGCTCGCGGTCGTCTCCACGATCGCGCACGAGGGCCTGCTCGACCACGTCAAGCGGGTCGGCGAGCGGCTGCGGCGCGGCGTCGAGGCGCTCGGGCACCCGCTGGTCCGCGAGGTGCGCGGCGCCGGCCTGCTGCTCGGCATCGTGCTCGACCAGCCGGTCTCCGGTGCGGCAGCGGCGGCGCTGCGCGAGGCGGGTTTCCTGGTCAACCCGGTGCAGCCGGACGTGCTGCGGCTCGCCCCGCCGCTGATCCTCACCACGGCGCAGGCCGACGCGTTCCTGGCCGCCCTGCCGGCCGCGCTGTCCGCCGCCGCGCCGGCCACTTCCGCCGACGCCGCCGCGCCGCCCTCTTCCGCCGACGCCGCCGCGTCCGACGCCACGACCCCGACGGAGGCTCCCGCATGATTCGCCACTTCCTGCGCGACGACGACCTCACGCCCGCCGAGCAGGCCGCCGTGCTCGACCTCGCCGCCCGGATGAAGACCGACAGGTACGGCCACCAGCCGCTGGCCGGGCCGAAGTCGGTGGCGGTGCTGTTCGACAAGCAGAGCCTGCGCACCCGGATCTCGTTCGACGTGGGCATCGCCGAGCTGGGCGGGCACCCGCTCGTCGTGGACACCCAGGTCACCCACTTCGGCCGGGGCGAGACGCTGGCCGACGCCGGCCGGGTGCTGTCCCGCTACGTCGCCGCGATCGTGCTGCGCACCCACGGCGACGACCGGATCGCCGAGGTCGCCGCGCACGCCACGGTGCCGGTGGTGAACGCGCTCACCGACACGTACCACCCGTGCCAGCTGCTGGCCGACCTGCTCACCGTGCGGGAGCGTTTCGGCGGCACCGCCGGGCGGATCCTCACGTACGTGGGCGACGCGGCGAACAACATGGCCCACTCGTACCTGCTGGCCGGCGCGACCGCCGGGATGCACGTACGGATCGCCGGCCCGGCCGGCTTCCAGCCCGACCCGGAGATCGTGGCCCGCGCCGAGAAGATCGCCGCCGTCACCGGCGGTTCGGCGCGGGTGCTCACCGACCCGGGCGAGGCGGTACGCGGCGCGCACGTCGTCGCCACCGACACCTGGACGTCGATGGGGCAGGAGTCCGACGGGCTGGACCGGATCACCCCGTTCCTGCCGTACCAGGTGAACGCCGCGCTGCTCGGCCACGCCGACGCCGACGTGATCGTGCTGCACTGCCTGCCCGCCCACCGGGGCGAGGAGATCACCGACGAGGCGCTGGACGGCCCGCACAGCGCGGTGTTCGACCAGGCGGAGAATCGGCTGCACGCCCAGAAGGCGCTGCTGACGTTTCTCCTGGAGGAATCCGCATGACCGCTCCGCTGACCCGCGCCGCGCGGCACGCCCGCATCGTCGAGCTGATCCGCGACACCCCCATCCACTCGCAGACCGAGCTGGCCGACCTGCTCGCCGGGGACGGCATCCAGGTCACCCAGGCCACCCTGTCGCGGGACCTGAAGGAACTGGGAGCGGTGACCGCGCGCGGCGGCGACGGGCGGGGCGTCTACCTGATCCCGGAGGACGGGCACCGGCCGCTGCGCGACGCCGAGGGTGCGCCGGCCCGGCTGGTCCGGCTGCTGCGTGAGCTGCTCAACGGCGTCGACTCCAGCGGCAACATCGCGGTGCTGCGTACCCCGCCGGGTGCCGCCCAGTACCTCGCCAGCGCGCTCGACCGGGCCGGCCTGACCGAGATCGTCGGCACCATCGCCGGCGACGACACCATCCTCGTCGTGTCCCGCGACACCGACGGCGGCGCCGCGCTGGGTGAGCGGCTCGCCGCCTGGGCCCGCCGGGACGACACAGCCGAAGGGGGCACCCCGTGACCGAGCGGGTGGTGCTGGCGTACTCCGGGGGCCTGGACACCTCGGTCGCCATCCCGTACCTGGCCGAGCGGACCGGCGCCGAGGTGATCGCGGTAGCCGTCGACGTCGGCCAGGGCGGCGAGGACATGAACGTGATCCGGCAGCGCGCGCTGGACTGCGGCGCCGTCGAGTCCGAGGTGGTCGACGCCCGCGACGAGTTCGCCGCCGACTACTGCCTGCCGGCGATCCGGGCCAACGCCCTCTACATGGACCGCTACCCGCTGGTGTCCGCGCTGTCCCGGCCGCTGATCGTCAAGCATCTGGTCGCGGCGGCGCGCGCCCACGGCGGCACGATCGTGTCACACGGCTGCACCGGCAAGGGTAACGACCAGGTCCGGTTCGAGGTGGGCCTGGGCGCGCTCGCGCCCGACCTGAAGGTCGTCGCACCGGCCCGGGACTTCGCCTGGACCCGGGACAAGGCGATCGCGTACGCCGAGGAGAAGGGACTGCCGATCGACGTGTCGGCGAAGTCGCCGTACTCGATCGACCAGAACCTGTGGGGCCGGGCCGTGGAGACCGGCTTCCTGGAGGACATCTGGAACGCCCCGGTCGAGGACCTCTACGCGTACACCGGGGATCCGGCGTCGGAACGCGACCCGGACGACGTGGTGATCACCTTCGACGGCGGTGTGCCGGTCGCCATCGACGGCGAGACGGTCACGCCCTACGAGGCGATCCGCGAGCTGAACCGGCGGGCCGGGGCGCACGGCGTGGGCCGGCTGGACATGGTCGAGGACCGGCTGGTCGGCATCAAGAGCCGCGAGGTGTACGAGGCGCCCGGCGCGGTCGCCCTGATCACCGCCCACCAGGAGCTGGAGGCGGTCACCGTCGAGCGGGACCTGGCCCGGTTCAAGCGCGGCGTCGACCAGCGCTGGGGTGAGCTGGTCTACGACGGGCTCTGGTTCTCGCCGCTGAAGCGGTCGCTGGACGCGTTCATCGACGACGCCCAGCGGCACGTCAGCGGCGAGGTACGGCTGCGCCTGCACGGCGGCCGGGCGGTGGTCACCGGCCGGCGGTCCGAGGCGAGCCTCTACGACTTCGGCCTTGCCACCTACGACACCGGCGACACGTTCGACCAGTCGCTGGCGAAGGGATTCGTACGACTGTGGGGACTGCCCAGCACGATGGCCGCGCAACGGGACGCCCGGATGGGAGGGGCCTGATGGGGGGCACCACAATGGGTGGGGTGGACGACAAGAGCCTGACCGAGAACAGCGCCCCCGCCAACCGGACGAGCCTCTGGGGCGGCCGGTTCGCCGGCGGTCCCGCCGAGGCGCTCGCGCGGCTGTCGGTGAGCGTCCAGTTCGACTGGCGTCTCGCCCCGTACGACATCGCCGGTTCCCGCGCGCACGCCCGGGTCCTCGCCGGCGCCGGCCTGCTCGACCCGGACGAACTGGGCCGGATGCTTGCCGCGCTGGACGACCTGGAGGCGGCCTGCGCCTCCGGGGCGTTCCGCCCGACGGTGGACGACGAGGACGTGCACACCGCGCTGGAACGCGGCCTGCTGGAACGCCTCGGCAGCCTCGGCGGCAAGCTGCGCGCCGGCCGGTCCCGCAACGACCAGGTCGCCACCGACCTGCGGCTCTACCTGCGCGATCACGCGCGCGGCGTGGCGGCCCGGCTGGTCGAGCTGGCCGAGGCCCTCGTCGAGCAGGCGGAGCGGCACGTGGACACCGCCGCGCCGGGCATGACGCACCTCCAGCACGCCCAGCCGGTGACGTTCGGGCACTGGCTGCTGGCCCACGTGCAGCCGCTGCTGCGCGACCTGGAACGGATGCGCGACTGGGACGAGCGGACCGCGATCAGCCCGCTCGGCGCGGGTGCGCTGGCCGGCTCGGGGCTGCCGCTGGACCCGGTGGCCGTCGCCAAGGAGCTGGGTTTCCGCACCTCGTTCGCCAACTCGATGGACGCGGTGGCGGACCGCGACTTCGTGGCCGAGTTCCTGTTCGTCACCGCGATGATCGGCGTGCACCTGTCCCGCCTCGGCGAGGAGGTGGTGCTCTGGACGTCGCAGGAGTTCGGCTGGGTCGAGCTGGACGACGCCTTCGCCACCGGCTCGTCGATCATGCCGCAGAAGAAGAACGCGGACATCGCCGAGCTGGCCCGGGGCAAGTCCGGCCGCCTGGTCGGCGGCCTGATGAGCGTGCTCACCATGCTCAAGGGCCTGCCCATGACGTACGACCGGGACATGCAGGAGGACAAGGAGCCGGCGTTCGACGCGGTCGACACGCTGGAACTGCTGCTGCCCGCGCTGGCCGGGATGATCTCCACGATGACGGTCCGGGTGGACCGGCTGGTGGCCAGCGCGCCGTCCGGTTTCTCGCTGGCCACCGAGGTCGCCGACTGGCTGGTGCGGCGCAACGTGCCGTTCCGCGACGCGCACGAGATCACCGGCAAGCTGGTGGCGCTCTGCGCGGCCCGCGACTGCGCGCTGGACGAGGTGTCCGACGCCGACCTGGCCGCCGTCAGCGAGCACCTGGACCCGTCGGTGCGCGACGTGCTCTCGGTGCGTTCGGCGCTGGCCGCCCGCATCACGCCCGGTTCCACCGGCCCCGGTCCGGTCGCCGACCAGCTCGCCGCCGCGGCGGACAAGCTGACCGGCTGGCGGGAGTGGGCCGCCGAGCGGGTCGTCCCCCGCTGAGCCACAGCTGGTCCGGGGCAGGCACCCGCCTGCCCCGGACCAGCCCGGCACCCATCCGCTGCCCTCCCGCGCCGCGCGCCGCGCGCCGAGATCTTGGAAGGAAATGGCCCCCATAGGGGCCGTAAGCTTCCAAGATCTACAGAAGTCCCGCTTTATGGAACGCGGATCCCGCTTGCTGGACGGTCTGCAGGGCCCGGACCTCGGACTTTGCCGCACGGGGCGGTTTCCGCTGGTGCCCGGATCTGCCGCACCATCAGCGGCGCCAGTCGGTCTGCGCGAGTTCGGCCGGCCCGGGCGGTCGGTGCTCCGTCCGCGTTCTCCGGTCAGCCTGTGGGGCGCTCGCGTTTGGGTAGCTTCGCCACCACCGCGTCGTACGAGCCGTCGACGGCCTCGGTCAGCTCGTCGTCCGGGATGTCACCGGCCAGCCGCAGCGTGTTCCAGCCGGAGCGGCCGATGTAGGGGGAGGGGCGCGCGTCGGCCGGGAACCGGTGCAGCCACTCGTCGGCCACCTCCCGGGACGCCCCGCACTTCACCCCGACCCGGCCCTCGCCGTCGGGGGAGCCGAGGAACGCGAAGATGCGGCTGCCCACCTTCACCACCTCGTCGCCCTCCCACGGCCGATCGAGCCAGGCTCCCGGCTTGGCCAGGCAGTAGGCCAGCATCTCCTCGCGCGTCATCGCGTCCTCCCGTGCCGTCGTCCGGCACAGTCTCGCCCGCCGCTGTGACAATCCGCGGGCCCGGCGCCGGCGGCGTGCCGGTCAGTCGCCGGTGCCGGTGCGGACGGTGAGCCGCTCGTAGCGCTGCCGGGCCGCCTGGGCGCTGCCCAGCCCCAGCCCGAAGGCGATCGCCTGCCAGGTCATGCCCCGCCCACGGGCCACCTGCAACAGGCCGGCCTCCAGCGCGTCCACCTCGGCCCGCACGTGCGGGATCAGCGTCAGCGCGGCCATCAGGTCGGCCTGGTCGACGGGCTCCTCACCCTCGTCCAGCTCGGCGCCGCCGGCCAGCGCCATCACCAGCGTGGCCGCCTCGTACGCGTCGGGCACGTCGGGGTGGGCGTAACGGCGACGACGAGAGTTCGAACCCGCGTGCCGCTCGGCGATCCGCAGCAGCGCCGCGTAGTTGCGGTGCGCGCGGGCCTGAGCAGCATCCGGAGCGGTGAACGGGTCGTTGTCCACGGTGACCATGACGTTCATCCCACACCTAAGAATGGCCCGTTGTCAACACCCCGTTGAAAGCCCTTCGTGTAAGACGCCGTGCCCTCGGGATGTGGGTGAGAAGTCGGCGCGTCATGTCCACTAGACGCGCCGACGGGTGTTCCGGGTTGCGCGGAACGGCCGATTCAGGCCGGTGAGTTCCGCACCGGGGCGGCTGGCGCGGGGCGGCGGCGCGGGGTGTGCCGCCGGTAGACGCTCACGCTCGGCTCGTCCGCCAGCCAGAACCGCCACGGCAGGTCGTGCGCGGCGGCGACCCCGACGCGCGGCCCGGCCACGATCCGCGCCGGTTCGACCGGCTCGGCCGGCGGTGTCAGGAGCAGCGGTCCGCTGCCGTCGACAGCCGAGGTGCCGTTGGCGTCCCGCCCGATCCCGAGCGCGGTGACCAGCCGGGCCGGGCCCCGGGCCAGATCCCGGTCGGCGGCGCGCGGCCGGCGCTCGCGGGCGATCTCGACGCCGTCGACCACCTCGCCCGCGCGCAGCAGCACCGCCGCCGCCTCGCCGTCCCGGCCGCAGACGATGTTCGCGCACCAGTGCATGCCGAACACGAAGTACACGTAGACGTGCCCGGCGGGCCCGAACATGACCTTGTTGCGCGGCGTCGGCCCGCGGTGGGCGTGCGACGCCGGATCCTCGCCGGTGCCCGCGTACGCCTCGACCTCGGTGAGCCGGACGGCGACGCCCCCGGCCGACACGGTCCAGCCGAGCAGCGTCCGCGCGGTGCCGGCGACCTGCGCGGCGGGCGCGTCGAGCCAGGGGTACGTCATCGCGGCAAGGGTAGTCGGTGGGTGGCGCGTGATCCGGGCCACGCCGGCGCCCGCAGCAGGCGGAATAGTTGACTCGTCAAATATGTTGTGAGGAGCGATCCCGGGCCGACCGGTCCGGACCCCACGCGAGGAGCTGGTCATGCAGTTCGGAGTCTTCACCGTCGGTGACGTCACAGTCGACCCGACGAACGGGCGGCTGCCGTCCGAGCGTGAGCGGATCAAGGCCATGACCGCCATCGCGCTCAAGGCCGAGGAGGTCGGCCTGGACGTGTTCGCCACCGGCGAGCACCACAACCCGCCGTTCGTGCCGTCGTCGCCGACCACCATGCTCGGCTGGATCGCCGCGCGCACCGAGCGGCTGGTGCTGTCCACCGCGACCACGCTCATCACCACGAACGACCCGGTGAAGATCGCCGAGGACTACGCGATGCTCCAGCACCTGGCCGACGGCCGGGTGGACCTGATGCTGGGCCGCGGCAACACCGGCCCGGTCTACCCGTGGTTCGGGCAGGACATCCGCAACGGCATCCCGCTGGCCATCGAGAACTACGACCTGCTGCACCGGCTGTGGCGCGAGAACGTGGTCGACTGGAAGGGCCGGTTCCGTACGCCGCTGCAGTCGTTCACCTCGACGCCGCGCCCGCTCGACGGCGTGCCGCCGTTCGTCTGGCACGGCTCGATCCGCAGCCCGGAGATCGCCGAGCAGGCCGCCTACTACGGTGACGGCTTCTTCGCCAACCACATCTTCTGGCCCAAGGAGCACACCCAGCGGATGGTCGGCCTCTACCGGGAGCGGTACGCGCACTACGGCCACGGCTCGCCGGACCAGGCCATCGTCGGCCTCGGCGGGCAGGTCTTCATGCGCCGCAACTCCCAGGACGCGGTACGCGAGTTCCGCCCCTACTTCGACAACGCCCCGGTCTACGGCCACGGCCCGTCGCTGGAGGAGTTCACCAGGGAGACGCCGCTGACAGTGGGCAGCCCGCAGCAGGTCATCGACCGCACGCTGGGTTTCCGCGAGTACGTCGGCGACTACCAGCGGCAGCTGTTCCTGATGGATCACGCCGGGCTGCCGCTGAAGACGGTGCTGGAGCAGCTCGACCTGCTGGGCGAGGAGGTGGTGCCGGTGCTGCGCAAGGAGTTCGACTCGCTGCGTCCCGCGCACGTGCCCGAGGCGCCCACCCACGCGAGCCTGCTCGCCGCCGCGCCGGTGGGCGGGGAGCAGCGATGACCAGCCGTACCCTCGCGGTCGTCTCGGCCGGGCTCGGCCGGCCGTCGTCGACCCGCCTGCTCGCCGACCAGCTCGCCGCGGCCGCCCGCGACGAGCTGGCCGGCCGCGGCGCCACCACCGTGGAGCTGCGGACGGTGGAGCTGCGCGAGCACGCCCACGACGTGGTGAACCACCTGCTCACCGGCTTCCCGCCGGCCGCGCTGCGGCAGACGCTCGACGACGTGGCCGCCGCCGACGGGCTGATCGCGGTGACGCCGATCTTCAACGCCTCCTACAACGGGCTGTTCAAGTCGTTCTTCGACGTGGTCGACCGGGACGCGCTCGCCGGCAAGCCGGTGCTGATCGGGGCGACCGGCGGCACCGCCCGGCACTCGCTGGCGCTGGAGCACGCGGTCCGGCCGATGTTCGCGTACCTGCGGGCGGCGACGCTGCCCACCGCGGTGTTCGCCGCGCCCGAGGACTGGGCCGGCGACGACGGCGACAGCGCGCTGCGGTCCCGGATCCGCCGGGCCGCCGCCGAGCTGGCCGAGCAGGTGGACCGCCGTCCGCCCGCGACCGGCCCGGCCGACCCGTTCGCGCTCACCACCGACTTCGCCGACCTGCTCGCCGGCCGCGACCCGGCCTGACACCGGGGGGAGGCGGGCGCAACCCGGGCCGCCCCGGGCAGGCCGCACGCAGCGCGCGCGAGGCCGCGCGGGTCAGTCGTCGGCCGGCTCGGGCCGGTGGGCGACCAGCACCGGGCAGTGGGAGTGCTGCACCAGGGCCTGGCTGACCGAGCCGAGCAGCAGCCCGACGAAGCCGCCCCGGCCCCGGGAGCCGACCACCACGAGCGCCGCCTCGCCGCTCGCCTCCCGCAGGGCGGTCTCCGGCGAGGCCGCGGTCACGGAGCGCTCGGTCACCCGCAGGCCCGGGTGCGCCGCCCGGACCCGGGCCGCCGCGTCGGCGAGCAGCCCCTCCGCCTCGGCCCGCTCGGCGGTGGACGCCTCTGCCGCCACCTCCGGCGTGACCGCGCCGCGTTCCGGCGACCGGACGTGCATCAGGACCAGCTCCGCGTCGCGTCGCTCGGCCTCGTCGGCGGCCAGCTCGATCGCGTACGCGGACGGGTCGGAGCCGTCCACGCCGACCAGCACCGGGCCGTCCACCGGGATCGGCTGCTCCTCGGGACGGACGATCAGCACCGGGCAGTGCCCGTGCTGCGCGAGCTGACCGCTGACCGAGCCGAGCAGCAGGCCGGCGAAGCCGCCGACGCCCCGGCTGCCCACCACCACCAGCTCGGCGCGGCGGGACTCCTCGACCATCGTCGCGCCCGGACCGCCCGCCACCTGGCGTACCTGCACCCGCAGGCCCGGGTGCCGCTCGGCCAGGTCGGCGGCGACCGACTCCAGCATCTTCTCCGACTCCGCGGTGGGCGCCGGCACCCCCAGGTCGTACGGGTTGAGCGGCACCCCGTAGCCGAGCGGGTGCAGGTAGCCGTGCACCAGCAGCAACGGCCGGGAACGGGCGACGGCGGTCGCGGCGGCCAGGTCGGCGGCGGCAAGGCTGGACGGCGATCCGTCCACTCCCACCACGACAGGTCGGTTCATCTGGTGCTTTCCCTCCGGTCGGCTCAGGCCATTGTGGCGGTGCCGGCCCGGCCCGGGCCGGGGAACCGGCTCAGTGGGCCCGGTTCCCCCGGTGCCGGACGACGGCGAGCGGGCTGTGGCAGTGGTGCAGCACGGCGTGGCTGACCGAGCCGAGCAGCAGCGCACCGAGGCTACCGCGCCCGTGTGCGCCGACCACCGTCAGCTGGGCGCCGACGGACTCCTCGACCAGCACCCGGGACGGGGTGGCGGCGGCGACCAGCTTCGGCCGTACCGTCACCTCCGGGTAGCGCTCGGCCCAGCCGGCGACCGCCTCGGCCAGCACCCGCTGCTCGTCGGCGCGCAGCTCCTGCGGGTCGTACGCCAGCGGCACGACGTCGCCGAACGCCTCCCGGTAGGTGACCGGCTGCGGGTACAGCCAGGTGTGCACCACCACCAGTTCGGCGCCGCGCGCCGCGGCCTCGGCGAACGCGAAGCCGACCGCCTCGTCGGAGAGCGCCGAGCCGTCCACGCCGACCACCACCGGGCCGTCGGCGCGGGCCTCGCCCCGGGCCACGAGCACCGGGCAGTCCGCGCGGGCGGAGAGCTGCACCGCGGCGGAGCCGACCAGCAGTTCCGCGAAGCCGCCGAGTCCCCGGTGACCGAGCACGAGCAGCGCGGCGTCGCGGCTCTCCCGCAGCAGCACCGCGACCGGTCCGCCGTCGACCACCGCGCCGGTCACAGCCAGCTCGGCGTCGACCTTGCGGGCCTCGTCCACCGCCTCCTCGACCAGCTTCTCGGCCTCCTGACGCAGCTCGATGTCGGGCAGCACCGGGGCGACCATGCCCAGCGGCGTGCCGACGAGCGGCCAGAGGAAGGCGTTCACCACCCGCAGCGGCCGGTGCCGCAGCACCGCCTCGCGTGCGGCCAGCCGTACCGCGTCCAGCGCGGACGGGGAGCCGTCCACGCCCACCACGACGGGGGCACCGGTCCTGTCGGTCATCACGTCCTCCTTCGGTTCACCCTCAGCCTGCGCCGACGGCTCCCACCTGGGCAGAGTCGATCCGCCCGACCCGGCCGGGACCATCGGCCCCTACCGCCCGGGGCGGTGGCGGGGTGAAATGGAACCACTGCTCCCCTCCTGTCGATCCTGGAGGCGCGATGACCCCGCTGGAGATGCTCCGCGTCCATCCGTTCCTGGCCGGGCTGCCCGACGAGTGGCTGCCCCGGCTCACCGGCTACGCCCGCCCGGTGGTCTGGCACCCCGGGCACCGGCTGTTCCGCGCCGGCCAGCCGGCCGACCGGTTCTGGCTGGTCCGCGGCGGTCAGGTGGCGCTCGACTTCCCGGTGCCGGGTCGCGGTGACGTGGGCATCGAGACGATCGGGCCGGGCGGGGTGCTCGGCTGGTCGTGGCTGTTCCCGCCGTACCGCTGGCAGTTCGGCGCGGTCGCCACCCAGCGCAGCAACGCCGTCGAGCTCGACGCCGACGGGGTGCGCCGGCTGATGGAGTCCGACGACACGCTCGGCCGTCAGCTCACCAGCCGGTTCATGAGCGTGGTGGTGGACCGCCTCCAGGCGTCCCGGGTCCGGCTGCTCGACCTGTACGGCTATCCGACGTCCATGGCGGGCTGAGACCTCGCCCGCGCGGGTGTGGCCTTGACGGTTCACTCAATTCCCGGAATGCTGTCCGTCAATGCTCCACATCTTGGGGTCACGGGGGAACCACGGCCGCGAGGGTGTTCATTCGATGTCGCTGTCCGCCGCGGCGCGCACATACGCGTCCGGCGAATGGCCGACGAATCGTGGTGAGCTGTCCCTCTGTCGGCACGCTTCTTCGTGCTCCGGTGCGCGCAAGTCGCGCTCGAAGACGAAAGGAAGCACCTTGATCAGACGAGTCATCCGGGTCGCTGTCATGTCGGCGTTGCTGTTCGCGCTGCCGCACCTCGCCTCACCGGCCGCCGCCGAGCCGGCCGGCACCTCGGCGCAACTCCTCTCCGCCTGTTACGACGGTGCGGTGACCGGCTACGTGACGGCCGGTTCGGGCAAGGCCTACCTGCCGTCCTCCACGGGCTACTACACGACTTCGAGTCGCTGTGGCGACATCAACTTCAGCAACCGGTCGTACGACAACCAGAACATCAACGCGCAGATCCGCGTCTGCTTCGTCAGCGCCGGATACTGCCAGAGCACGTGGAAGCACTACACGTCGACCACCGGCGCCTGGATGGTCATCGCCTCCAATGTCGCCGACGGCACCCGATTCCGGCTCGAATTCACTTTCGCGTCGAACACGTGGGGCTCGCACTACGGCAACCTCATCGCCTACTGACATTGGACACGGTGAATTGCCGGGAGCGCGGTGCCGGCAATTCACCGCACGGCCGACCGGGCTCCCCGGTCGGCCGTGCGGCCCGTGCGGGCCGGTCAGGTGACAGTCAGGCCACGCTCGGCGAACTGCCCGCGTACCCGCTCCAGCAGCTCCGGGGTGGGCGGCGCGGTGTCCGCCAGCGGGAAGGTGAGGCCGAGCTCGGCGTACTTGTGCGCGCCGAGGCGGTGGAACGGCAGCACCTCGACCCGCTCGACGGTGGCCAGCTCGGCGGCGAAGTCCGCCACCCCGGCCACGTTGGCCTCGCCGTCGGTGAGGCCGGGCACCAGCACGAACCGGATCCAGACCGGTACGCCCCGCTCTGCCAGCCGGCGACCGAAGCGCAACGTCGGCCCGATCCGCCCGGTGCGGGTCACCTCCCGGTAGGTGGCCGGGTCGCGGGACTTCACGTCCAGCAGCACCAGGTCGGTGGCGTCGAGCAGGGCGTCATCGGCGCGGGCGCCGAGGAAACCCGAGGTGTCCAGCGCGGTGTGCAGCCCGAGCTCCTTGCAGCGGCGCAGCACCTCGCCGGTGAACCGGGGCTGTAGCAGCGGCTCCCCGCCGCTGATGGTGACCCCGCCGCCGGCCACCGTGACGAAGCGGCGGTAGCGCCCCACCTCGGCCATCAGCTCGTCGACGGTACGGCTGCGGCCGCTGCGCCGGTACCAGGTGTCCGGGCTGTGGCAGTACCGGCAGCGCAGCGGGCAGCCGGCGAGGAACGCCACGAACCGGGTGCCGGGCCCGTCCACCCCGATCGACAGGTCCCACGAGTGCACGCTGCCGGTGAGCGCCCCGCCGGGCCCGGGCCGGACCGGCCCGGGCTGCGGCGTCGACAGCGTGTTCACAGCGACCCGTGGAAGGTCCGCGAGACGACGTCCTGCTGCTGCTCACGGGTGAGCCGGACGAAGTTCACCGCGTACCCGGAGACCCGGACGGTGAGCTGCGGGTACCGCTCCGGGTGCGCCATCGCGTCCAGCAGCGTGGCCCGGTCCAGCACGTTGACGTTGAGGTGGAACCCGCCGGCGTCGGTGTAACCGTCGAGCACCCCGGCCAGGTTGGCGATCCGCTCGTCGCGGGTGTGGCCCAGCCCGTCCGGCGTCACCGTGCCGGTCAGCGAGATGCCGTCGCGGGCGGCGTCGTACGGCAGCTTCGCCACCGACAGCGCGGCGGCGACCAGGCCGTGGCTGTCCCGGCCGTTCATCGGGTTCGCCCCCGGCGCGAACGGCTCACCGGCGCGCCGGCCGTCCGGCGTGTTGCCGGTGTGCTTGCCGTACACCACGTTCGAGGTGATGGTGAGCACCGACATGGTCAGCTCCGCGTCGCGGTACGTGCGCTGCCGGCGCAGCTTCTCCGCGAACGTCTCGACCAGCCACACCGCGATCTCGTCCGCCCGGTCGTCGTCGTTGCCGTACGTCGGGAACTCGCCCTCGACCGCGAAGTCGACGGCCACGCCGGACTCGTCGCGCAGCACCTTGACCCGGCCGTACCGGATGGCCGACAGGCTGTCCACCGCGACCGACAGCCCTGCGATGCCGGTGGCCATGAACCGGCGCACCGGGTGGTCGTGCAGCGCCATCTCCAGCCGCTCGTACGCGTACCTGTCGTGCTGGTGGTGGATCACGTTCAGCGCGTCCACGTACGTCTCGGCCAGCCAGTCCAGCGTCCGGTCGTACGCGGCAAGCACCTCGTCGTAGTCGAGCGTCTCGCCGCCGACCGGCGCGGCCGGCGGGGCGACCTGCGCGCCGGACAACTCGTCCCGGCCGCCGTTGATCGCGTACAGCAGCGCCTTGGCCAGGTTCGCCCGCGCGCCGAAGAACTGCATGTCCCGCCCGACCCGCATGGCCGACACGCAGCAGGCGATCGCGGTGTCGTCGTCGTACGCGGGGCGGATCAGCTCGTCGTTCTCGTACTGGATGGCGCTGGTGTCCAGCGACACCTGGGCGCAGAACCGCTTGAACCCCTCCGGCAGGCGCGGCGACCAGAGCACCGTCAGGTTCGGCTCCGGCGCCGGGCCCAGGTTGTACAGCGTCTGGAGGTAGCGGAACGTGGTGCGGGTGACCAGCGGCCGTCCGTCCGTGCCCATGCCGCCGAGCGACTCGGTGACCCAGGTCGGGTCGCCGGAGAAGAGCTGGTCGTACTCCGGCGTGCGCAGGAAGCGGATGATCCGCAGCTTGATCACGAAGTCGTCGATCAGCTCCTGGGCGCCGCTCTCGTCCAGCCGCCCCTCGGCGATGTCCCGCCGCAGGTATGCGTCGACGAACCCGGCGGTGCGGCCGAGCGACATCGCGGCGCCGTTCTGCTCCTTCGTGGCGGCCAGGTAGGCGAAGTAGAGCCACTGGATCGCCTGCGCGCCGGTGGCGGCCGGGCGGGAGATGTCGAAGCCGTACGCGGCGGCCATCGCCTTCAGCTCACCGAGCGCGCGGATCTGCTCGGCCAGTTCCTCCCGGTCGCGGATCACGTCGTCGGTGCTGCGCCGCCCGTCCAGCGCCGCCTTGAGCGCGCGGCGCTCCTCGACCAGCCGGTCCACGCCGTACAGCGCCACCCGGCGGTAGTCGCCGATGATCCGTCCGCGCCCGTACGCGTCGGGCAGGCCGGTGATGACGTGCGAGCGCCGGGCCGCGAGCACGCTCTCCGGGTACGCGTCGAAGACCGCGTCGTTGTGGGTGCGGCGGTACCTGGTGAAGATCTCGTGCACGCACGGGTCCGGTTCGCGCCCGTACGCGCGCAGCGCCGTCTCCACCATCCGCAGCCCGCCGGCCGGCATGATCGCCCGCCGCAGCGGCGCGTCGGTCTGCAACCCGACGATCAGCTCCCGCTCCCGGTCGATGTAGCCGGGCGCGTGCGAGGTGATCGTCGACGGGGTGGCCGCGTCGACGTCGTACACGCCGCGCCGCCGCTCCTCGCCGAACATCTCCTTCAGCCGGTCCCACACCGCGAGGGTGCGCGGCGTCGGCCCGGTCAGGAACGACGCGTCCCCGGTGTACGGCTCGTGGTTGTGGCGGACGAAGTCGGCCACGTCTACTGTCTCCTGCCACGCTCCGGCGTGGAATCCACGCCAGGGGGCCAGGGGTTCGGTGGCGGTCATGTCGGTCCTTCCCGGGGCGTCGACTGTGGGCCCGGTCCCCGCCGGCGCGGGGACCGGGGCGGGGTTCAGGGCTGGAGCACGAGCCGGGCGGCGACCCGGCCGGCGAGGACGTCGTCCACCGCGTCGTTGATCTCGTCCAGCTTGCGGATCTCGTAGACGACCCGGGTGCGGCCGGCGGCGTGCAGCGCGAAGACCTCGGCCAGGTCGGCGCGGGTGCCGACGATCGAGCCGCGCACCGTGATGCCCTTGAGCACCGTCTCGAAGACGGGCAGGGTGATCGCGTTGTCGGCGGGCAGCGACACCAGCACCAGCCGGCCGCCGCGACGCAGCGAGCGGTGCGCCTGCTCGATCACCCGGGGGCTCGCGGCGAGCACGATCGCCACGTCCACGCCGCCCAGGGCGGTGATCCGCTCGACCGGGTCGGTGGTGGCGGCGTCGACAGTGTGGGCCGCGCCGAGCGAGGTGGCCAGTGCCAGCTTCTCGGCGGTCACGTCGACCGCCACCGTCTCGGCGCCGAAGATCTGCGCGTACTGCTGGGCGAGGTGACCCAGGCCGCCGATGCCGAAGATCGCGACCCGTTCGCCCGGCCGTACCCCGGCGACCTTGACGGCCTTGTACGTGGTGACGCCCGCGCAGGTCAGCGGCGCGGCCTCGAACGGGTCCACGCCGTCGGGCACGCGCACCGCGTACCGGGCCGAGGCGACCGCGTACTCGGCGTGCGCGCCGTCGATGCTGTAACCGGTGTTGCGCTGCGACTCGCACAGCGTCTCCCAGCCGGTCACGCAGTACGCGCAGGTCCCGCAGGCCCAGCCGAGCCAGGGCAGCGCGACCCGGTCGCCGACGGCGTGCTCGGTGACGCCGGGGCCGACCTTCTCGACCAGGCCGACGCCCTCGTGCCCGGGTACGAACGGCGGGGTGGGCTTCACCGGCCATTCGCCGCGGGCGGCGTGGATGTCGGTGTGGCAGAGTCCGCTGGCTTCGATGCGGACCAGGATCTCGCCCGGGCCGACCTCCGGCACGGGACGCTCGGTGATCTCCATCGGACGGTCGAACGCGGTGACGACACTGGCGCGCATCGGGGGCCTCCCTCTGTCTCGTTCTCCCCTCAAGCGTCGTCCGGCCGGGCGCGGACGGGCAGGGGCGCAGGACCACGGAGACCCGGGACCAACGGCCCCTCCGGGGCCGCAACGGCGGTACGGCCGCCGGTGACGTACCGGCGGCCGTACCCCTGGGGTGCTCAGCGGTCGACGACCAGGCGGCGGGCCCGCAGCAGGCGCGCCCACCGGGGCCGGTGGTCCGGGCGCAGCCGCGGCGCCGGCACGCCGCGCAGGCTGACCCATCCGCCCGGTCCCATGGTGACGGTGCCGACCGACGGCGGGCGGCGCCGCGACCACAGCGCCACGGCGGCGGTGAGCGCGGCCACCGCGAACGCGCCGGTGGCGGCGGCGACGAGCCGGTCGGGTTCGACCACGCGCCGGTAGCGGACCCGGCCGCCGGCCGCGACGAACACGCCCACCGGGTGGCCGTCGCGGTTCACCGGCACCAGCGCGGCGTCGCCGGGCAGTTCCAGCACCGGGCCCACCGGCCCGGCCGGGGCGGGGGCGGGCGCCGCGGCCGGCGGTGGCGCGGGCCGGGGGACCGGCGTCACAGCCGGGCCGGTCGGGTTGAAGATGGCGGTCATGGCACTGCCCTCCTAGCGGGAGTCGGACTTCTCGGTACGGGCCGCGACAGCGGCCCGCCCGGCGGCCAGCCGCGCCACCGGCACCCGGTACGGCGAGCAGGACACGTAGTCGAGCCCCGCCTCGGCGAAGAACCCGATCGAGTCCGGGTCGCCGCCGTGCTCACCGCAGACACCGACGGTCAGCTCCGGCCGGGCCGCCCGCCCCTCGGCGACGGCGAGGCGGACCAGCCGGCCGACCCCGGCGGCGTCGATGCTCTCGAACGGCGACACCGGGAAGATCCCCCGGGCCAGGTACGCGGGGAAGAACGCGCCCTCCACGTCGTCCCGGGAGAACGCCCAGGTCATCTGCGTCAGGTCGTTGGTGCCGAAGGAGAAGAAGTGCGCCTCGGCGGCGATCTCCCCGGCGGTCAGCGCCGCCCGGGGCGTCTCGACCATGGTGCCGATCGGGATCTCCGGCGCGCCCGGCACCTCGGCCAGCACCCGCCGCGCCTCGTCCGCCACCGCGGCGAGCTCCCGCACGTCACCGACCAGCGGCACCATGATCTCCGGGCGCGGGTCACCGCCGGCCCGGACCCGCTGCGCGGCCGCCTCGGCCAGCGCCCGCACCTGCATCGCGAACAGCCCCGGCACCACCAGTCCGAGCCGCACGCCGCGCAGCCCCAGCATCGGGTTCGTCTCGTGCATCCGGCGCACCGCCGCCAGCAGCACGCCGTCGTGGCCCGGCTCCTCGCCGCGCGCCTGCGCGCCCGCCACCCGGGCGGTCAGCTCGGCCAACGGAGGCAGGAACTCGTGCAGCGGCGGGTCGAGCAGCCGGACCGTGACCGGCAGCCCGTCCATCGCGGTGAGCAGCCCGAGAAAGTCGGCGCGCTGCAACGGCAGCAGTTCGTCCAGCGCCGCGCCGACCTCGGCCGGGCCCTCGGCCAGGATGAGCCGCTCGACCAGTTCCCGGCGCTCGCCGAGGAACATGTGCTCGGTGCGGCACAGCCCGATCCCGGCGGCGCCCAGCTCGCGGGCGCGGCGGGCGTCGTCCGGGGTGTCCGCGTTGGCGCGGACGCCGAGCGTGCGCACCGCGTCGGCGTGCCCGAGCAGCCGGTGCACGGCGGCGACCAGCGGGTCGGCCTCCGGCCGCAGCTCACCGGTCAGGTAGCGGGCCACCGGGGACGGCTGCACCGGCACCTCGCCGAGCCAGATCCGCCCGCTGGTGCCGTCGATCGAGATCACGTCGTCGGCCCGCACCACCCGCTCGCCGACAGTGAACTCGCCGCGCTCGACGTCGATGCCCAGGGCCTCGGCCCCGCAGACGCAGGTGCGGCCCATGCCCCGCGCCACCACGGCGGCGTGCGAGGTCTTGCCGCCGCGCGAGGTGAGCACCCCGGTCGCGGCGATCATGCCGGGCAGGTCGTCCGGGTTCGTCTCCGGCCGGACGAGGATCACCGGTCCGTCGGCCGCAGCCGCGGCGGCGGAGTCGAACACCACCCGCCCGACGGCCGCGCCGGGCGAGGCGCCGACGCCGACCGCGATCGGCTCGGGCGCGCCGGCCGTGTCGAAGGCCGGGAACATCAGCTGGGCGAGCTGCGCCCCGGTGACCCGGGTCAGCGCCTCGTCGGCGGTGATCAGCCCCTCCTCGGCCAGTTGCGCGGCGATCACGAACGCGGCCGCCGCGGTGCGCTTGCCGACCCGGGTCTGCAGCATCCACAGCCGGCCGCGCTCGATGGTGAACTCGACGTCGCACAGGTCGCGGTAGTGCCGCTCCAGAGTCGTCATGATCTCCCGCAGCCGGTGGAAGCTCGCCGGGTCCAGCCGTTCCAGCTCGGTCAGCGGCACCGTGTTGCGGATGCCCGCCACCACGTCCTCGCCCTGCGCGTCGGTCAGGTAGTCGCCGTACACGCCGGGGGCGCCGGTGGCCGGGTCACGGGTGAACGCGACACCGGTGCCGGAGTCGGAGCCGAGGTTGCCGAACACCATCGCCATCACGTTGACGGCGGTGCCCAGGTCATCCGGGATGCGCTCCTGCCGCCGGTAGATCCGGGCCCGCTCCGAGTGCCAGGACTCGAACACCGCGCGCACGGCCAGGAACAGCTGCTCGTGCGGGGCCTGCGGGAAGTCGTGCCCGACGTGCCGAAGGAAGATCTTCTTGTACGTCTCGACCAGGTCGTGCAACTGCCCCGCGCTCGGCCCGTCCGGCCCGGCGGTGGCCCGCAGCGCGGCCAGCTCGTGCTCGAACTCCTCGACCGGGATGCCGTGCACGGTGCGGCCGAACATCTGGATCAGCCGCCGGTACGAGTCCCAGGCGAACCGCTCGTCGCCGGTGCGCTCGGCCAGCCCGACGACTGTGGTGTCGTTGAGCCCGATGTCGAGGATCGTCTCCATCATCCCCGGCATCGAGTACCGGCCGCCGGAGCGCACCGCCAGCAGCAGCGGGTCACGCGGGTCGCCCAGCCACCGGTCCAGCCGCGCCTCCACCTCCCGCAGATGCGCGTTCATCTCCTCGTACAGGCCCGCCGGCGGCGCCCCGGTGGCCAGGTACGCCCGGCAGGCGTCGGTGGTGACGGTGAACCCGGGCGGCACCGGCAACCCGAGCCGGGTCATCTCGGCGAGGTTGGCGCCCTTGCCGCCGAGCAGGTCGGCCCGGCTGCGGTCACCTTCGATGAAGTCGTAGACGTACTTCGACATGATCCGGCCTCCTCGACTGCGTCGTTACACCTCCTTGGTAACCGGGCCGCCCGGCCGGACGTCAGGGCCGGACGGGACACACACCGGGCCGGAGGTCCCGACCGTGTCGGTGGGTCCACGTATCGTTCCGGCCGTGACCGACCACCTGCTGCTCCGCCCGGTGCGCGACGACGACCTGCCCGCCTTCTTCGCCCACGAGCAGGACCCGCAGGCGAACTGGATGGCCGCGTTCGGCCCGCAGGACCCGTCCGACCGGGCCGCGTTCGAGGCGCACTGGGCGCGCATCCGCGCCGACGAGCGCATCGTGAACCGGGCCGTCACCGTCGACGGAGAGCTGGTCGGGCGGGTGGCGGCGTTCCCAGTCGGCGAGCAGACCGAGGTCAGCTACTGGATCGACGCGGCGCACTGGGGGCGCGGCCACGCCACCGCCGCGCTGCGCGCGCTGCTGCGCGAGGTGCCGCGCCGGCCGCTGCGCGCCCGCGCCGCGAAGGACAACGCCGCCTCGCTCGCGGTGCTGCGTAAGTGCGGCTTCGTCGTGGTCGGCGAGGACTCGGGGTACGCCCCGGCGCGCGGCGCCGAGGTCGAGGAGTACGTGCTGGAACTGCCCGCCGAGGGGTCTGACCAGGCAGGCGGCTAGTCTCCCCGGGTGAACTGGCTGGAACTCGTCGGCTGGGCCGGCTCCGCGCTGCTGGTCTGGTCCCTGCTGCAGACCCGGATCCTGCGGCTGCGCGCGCTCAACCTGGTCGGCTGCCTCATCCTGATCGGCTACAACGCCGCCGTGCAGGTCTGGCCGATGGTGGGGCTGAACGTCGTGCTCACCGTGATCAACGTCTGGTACCTGCGCAAGCTGCTGGCCACCCGGCACGACGAGCAGACCTACCAGGTGGTCGAGGTGGGCACCGCTGACGCGTTCCTGGCGCACACGCTGCGGGTGCACGCCGCCGACATCGCCCGGTTCAACCCGGGCTTCCGCTGGGACCCGGCCGCCGACGACCGCTCGGCGTTCCTTGTCGTACGCGCCGACGAGGTGGTCGGCGTGATGCTCTCGCACGCCGAACCGGGCGGCGTGGCCCAGATCGACCTGGACTACGTGACCCCGCCGTTCCGCGACTTCACCCCGGGGGAGTTCGTCTACCGGCGCAGCCGGCTGTTCACCGACCGGGGCTTCCGCCGGGTGGTCAGCCCGCCCGGCATGATCGCCCCGTACTACCACCGGCTCGGGTTCCGCCCGGAGGGCGGCGCGTACGTGCTCGACCTGCCGGTCCCCGCCACGCGGGGGTGAATCGCGGCGCTCCCGCCCGGCGCTCAGTGATCGCACAGGATTCAGGCGCGGGCCCGCGGGGCAACAGAGGGCCACGCCGACCGGATCTGCCGGCCGGCGGGTCGGCCGTCGGCCGACCCGGATCGGGCCGAGGGAGATAACCGGTCGTGCAGAGCTACTGGAGCCAGCTTGCCCTGGTCGGTGTGCTGGTGATCCTCAACGCGGTGTTCGCCGGCAGCGAGATGGCGCTGGTGTCCCTGCGCGACAGCCAGGTGCAGCGGCTGGAGCGCAGCAGCCGCGGCGGACGGACCCTCGCCCGTCTCGCGAAGGACCCGAACCGGTTCCTGGCCACCATCCAGATCGGCATCACACTCGCCGGGTTCCTGGCCTCCGCCGCCGCCGCGGTGTCGCTGGCCCGGCCGCTCGTCCCGCTGCTGGGCGTCTTCGGCAACGCCGCCGAGACCGTCGCCATCGTCGCTGTCACGCTGGTGCTCACGTTCGTCACGCTCGTCTTCGGCGAGCTGGCCCCGAAGCGGATCGCCATGCAGTCGGCCGAGCGGTGGGCGCTGCTGGTGGCCCGCCCGCTGGACGTGCTCTCCAGCGTCACCCGGCCCGCCGTCTGGCTGCTGGGCGCGACCACCGACCTGGTGGTACGCCTGTTCGGCCTGGACCCGAAGGCCGAGCCGGACGAGATCGGCCCGGACGAGCTGCGCGACATCGTGGCCGGCAACCACGGCTTCACCAAGGAACAACGCATGATCATCGCCGGTGCGGTGGAGATCGCCGACCGGCAGCTGCGGGCGGTGCTCGTACCCCGGTTGCAGGTCTTCACGCTCGACAGCGGCACCACCGCGGAGGCCGCCCGGCTCGTCCTGGCGGCGACCGGCCACTCCCGGGCGCCGGTGGTCCGCCACGGCGGCCTGGACGAGGCGGTGGGCGTCATCCACCTGCGGGACCTGGTCGGCGTCTCCGACGACCGGCCGGTCGACGAGATCGCCCGCCCGCCGATGCTGCTGCCCGACTCGCTGCCGGTGGTCGACGCGCTGCGCCAGTTCAAGGCCGAGCGGCAGCACATCGCGCTGGTGGTCGACGAGCGCGGCGCGGTCGACGGGATCGTGACGCTGGAGGACATCCTGGAGGAGATCGTCGGCGAGATCTACGACGAGACCGACCGGGACCTGCGCGCCGTGCGCACCGAGGCCGACGGCACGCTCGTGCTGCCCGGCACGTTCCCGGTGCACGACCTGACCGACCTCGGGGTGGAGCTGCCGAACCGGCCCGCGGGCGACTACACCACCGTCGCCGGGCTGGTGCTGATCTGCCTCGGGCACATCCCGACGGTGGCGGGGGAGCAGGTCACCGTGGACGGCTGGGAGTTGTCGGTGGCCGGCGTCGACCAGCGGGCGATCACCGAGGTGCACGTCCGCCGCCGCAGCCGCGGCGAGGACTCGGCGGACGACGACACCACGGGCGACGCGGCCGACCCGGCCGACGCCCCCGAACTCGACGACGCCCGTCGCTGACCGGCGCCGGTCGCGGGCTGCCCGGCGCGCCGCCGCCCGGGGCCTCAGCGGCCTCCGGCCGGCGGGCCGAACGGGAAACCGGGCACCGGCGGCAGCAGCTGCACCGCGTCGGCGGGCAGTTGACGGGTGCTCCGCCCGACCAGCCGGGCCGTCACCCGCAGCAGCCACGGCCCGGACGGATGCAGCTCGGGGCCGATCAGCCGGCTGATCACCCGGGTCCACCAGTGCCCGGCGACTATCACGTCGGTGATCCGCAGCCGGTCCGGCGGCCACCCGCCGCGCACCACCACGTCCACCACCCGGCCCAGCCGCCGCCCGTGCAGGTCGTACGCGGTGCGGCCGAGCAGCTCACCCGCTCGCACGGCCGGACCCCGGGATCCGCTCGATCAGGTGCCGGCGCAGCCACGCCTCCACCGGCGACGGCGGCAGGTCCGCCGCCGGGCAGCGCAGCCGCACCGCGCTGTCCACGCGGGCGACCTGCGACAGCGGTACGCGCAACGGCGGTACCGGCGGGTCGTCGGTGAACCGGTCCGCCACCGCCACCAGCAGCCGCCCGATCCGGCCGCCGATCCGCTCCCCGAGCGCGCCCTGCCCGGTGAGCAGGCAGTCCACGTACGGGACGCCGTCGTCGTCGATCGCGAACGCGATGTCGTCGACCCGTCCGACCAGCAGCCCGTCCACGTCGACGATCTGCCGGTCGAGCAGCCGCTTGGCGAGCTGAACCCTCATGGCCCCATCCCCGTCATGATCGCCAGTGGGATCGCGGCCACCGAGGCCGCGACGATGAGCAGCAGGAACACCGCGCCGAGCAGGTTCGTCCACCGCCCGTTGACCCGGTCGCCGAGATACCCGCGGTCGTTGGCGACCACGAGGATCGGCAGGTACGTCAGCGGCAGCACCACCGCGCTGAGCACCAGCATGTACTCGGTCAGCCGCACCGGGTCCACCGTCGTCATCAGCATCACCACGCCGAGCAGCAGCCCGACCAGCAGCACGCTGTGGAACCGGGCCGCCTCCCGGGGGCGGACCCGCTTGCCCCACTGCCACCCGAAGTACTGCGCCGCCGCGTACGCCGCCGACAGCCCGGTCTCCAGCGCCGCGCCGAACGTCACCGCGAAGAACGCCAGCACCGCGGCGGCCAGGCCGGCCCCACCGAGCGCCGTCGCCACCGGCCGCGCCACCTCGTCGAGCGTGCTCAGCGACGCCCCGGACGGGTGATAGGCCACCGTCGCCACGGCGACCAGCGACAACGCCAGGAACCCGCCCACCGGGAAGCCGATCAGCACGTTCGAACGGGCCCGCGCCAGGTCCGCCGCGCCCCACCGCTCCTCGACGCCGCCGGAGGAGAAGAAGAACACCTCGTACGGGCTGACCGTGGAGGCGAACAGCGCCACCGCCACGAACCAGTAGAGCGGCCAGCCGTGCCCGGACGCGCTGACCTGCCACGCGCCCCGGCCGAGTTCCGGCCAGTCGGTCGGCAGCGCCACCAGCGCGACAGCGAACACCAGCAGTGCCAGCCCGGCCAGGCCGAAGATCCGTTCCATCAGCTCGAACCGCAGCCGCCACAGCACCAGCCAGACCGCCAGCGCGGCGAGCGGCACCCAGAACAGGTGGCTGAGCCGGGTCGCCAGTTGCAGCGCCAGCGCCACACCGCCCAGTTCCGCGGCGAGCGTGACCACCGTGACCAGCCACGACGCGACCAGGTTGAGCAGGGCCACACGCGGACCGAGCCGCTCCCGGACCAGATCGAACACCGCCCGCCCGCTCACCGCCGCGATGCGTCCGGCCATCTCCGCGTACGCGGAGATGCCGACCACCCCGGCCAGCAGCACCCAGGTGTGGGCCATGCCGAACAGCGCGCCGGCCTGACTGGCCGCCACCAGGTCGCCGATGTCGACGAAGCCGCCGACGGCGGACAGGACGCCGAGCGTGGCGGCGAACAGCTTCCTCACGTCGGGCCGGGAGCGGACGTCCTCACCGAGGCGACGATATCGGCGTTACTGCGCCTTTTGGGCCGAAACAGCCAGCCGGGTCAGGCGGCGGTGAGGTTCTGCAGCCGTACCTGGCCGCGCGCCACCAGCCGGCCGTCGGCGTCGGTGATCTCCACCAGCCAGAGTTGCTGGCTGCGGCCCCGGTGCACGGGCGTGCCGACAGCCGTCAGTTCGCCGTCGCGCACCGCGCGCAGGAAGTCCGTCTGGTTCGACACCCCGACCACGTTGCCCTTGTCGCCCAGCCAGAGCGCGCCGCCGATGCTGGCCGCCGTCTCCACCACCGAGCAGTAGACGCCGCCGTGCTGGATCCCGTACGGCTGGTGCAGCTCCGGGCGTACCTTCCAGCGGATCACCACCCGGTCCCCGCTGACCTCGTCGAACGTCAGGCCCAGCAGGGCCACGAAGCCACCGGTCAGGTTCGGCATGTCCACCGCTGTTCCTCCTCGCGTTCGACGGCGCCGCCAGCCTAGTCGGCCGCACCTCGGCAAACCCGGTACGGGCCGGTCCCGGTAATGGGGGAGAATCGGTGACCGTGACCGACAGCAACCTCCCGCCGGGGCGGGACTCCCTGACCGACGACCTGCTGTGGCGGGGCCTGATCCAGGACTCGACCGGCCTCGACGAACTGCGCGAGCTGCTCGACGGCGGGAGCACCACCTTCTACGTGGGCTTCGACCCCACCGCGCCGAGCCTGCACATCGGCAACCTGATGCAGGTCGTGATGGCCCGCCGGCTCCAGCAGGCCGGGCACCGTCCGCTGCTGCTCGTCGGTGGCGCCACCGGGCAGATCGGCGACCCGAAGGAGAGCGCCGAGCGGACGCTGAACCCGCCCGAGGTGATCGCCGGCTGGGTCGAGCGCATCCGCGAGCAGCTCTCGCCGTTCGTCACGTACACCGGGGAGAACGCGGCGCAACTGGTGAACAACCTGGACTGGACCGGCGAGATGTCGGTGGTGGAGTTCCTCCGGGACGTCGGCAAGCACTTCCCGGTCAACAAGATGCTCGCCCGCGAGGTGGTGAAGGCGCGGCTGGAGACCGGCATCAGCTACACCGAGTTCAGCTACCAGCTCCTGCAGGCCAACGACTACTTCGAGCTGCACCGCCGGCACGGCTGCCGGCTGCAGTACGGCGGCTCCGACCAGTGGGGCAACATCACCGCCGGGGTGGACTACGTCCGGCGGCGCGGCGCCGGTCCGGTGGAGGCGTTCACCACGCCGCTGGTGACGAAGGCCGACGGCACCAAGTTCGGCAAGAGCGAGACCGGCACGGTCTGGCTCGACCCGCAGATGACCAGCCCGTACGCGTTCTACCAGTTCTGGGTCAACGCCGACGACCGGGACGTCAGCCGCTACCTGCGGTACTTCAGCTTCCGCTCCCGCGAGGAGCTGGAGGAGCTGGAGAAGGCCACTGCGGAACGGCCGCAGGCGCGCCTGGCCCAGCGGGCGCTCGCCGAGGAACTGACCACGCTCGTGCACGGCGAGCGGGAGATGGCCCAGGCGGTGGCCGCGAGCCAGGCGCTGTTCGGGCGCGGCTCGCTCGACGAACTGGCGCCGGAGACGCTGCGCGCCGCGCTGACCGAGGCCGGCCTGGTGCACCTCGACGAGCTGCCGGACGTGGCAGGCCTGCTCAAGGAGTCGGGCCTGGTGCCGAGCATGAAGGAGGCACGGCGGGTGATCGCCGAGGGCGGCGCGTACGTCAACAACACCCGGATCGCCGAGGTGGACGCCACCGTCTCCGCGGACGACCTGCTGCACGGCCGGTACCTCGTGCTGCGCCGGGGCAAGCGCTCCTTCGCGGGTGTTGAGCTGCGCAAATAGTCGCCCCTCCATTGTGTGACGCGGGACGCGCCCAGCGGATTTGACGATCACTCCGCTGGGCGCGTAACTTTCTCTCTGCCAGCGCGGAACGGACGAAACAGGGCGAAAGACCTGATAGGCCGGAGCGCAGGACCTGAGAACCGGGTGGTGCCCCGGATTCGCCGGGAGGCGGATTTGGCGAGGCGGAACCGACCGGGTAAGGTTGTCGGCCGGTAGGGAAACGGACGAGCCAGCGGGAAACCGCGGGCGGCCGGCCTACCGAATTCCTCGGAACGACCGGCGGAAGCCGGTTGAATCGGGGTGCCCGGTAAAAGGGTGTGACGCACGACAAACCGGTTGACACCGGTTTGACACGGCAGAAACCACCGGGTAACGTAGTAAAAGTGCCCGGCGCGAGAGCGGCGGGTGTTTGAACGAGATGCCCCGGCTGGGGGTTCCGCTGATGTGGGGCCTTGTGGTTGGTGTGTGGTTGTTCTTTGAGAACTCAACAGGGTGCTTGTAAAGCCAGTGCCAATTGTTTTATA
>NZ_JBEZMS010000015.1:28745-142753 GCF_040652815.1 Micromonospora sp. NPDC048169 | reverse complement strand
GACAAAAACCTGACCAGTCCGGGGTATAAAACAATTGGCACTGGCTTTACAAGCACCCTGTTGAGTTCTCAAAGAACAACCACACACCAACCACAAGGCCCCACATCAGCGGAACCCCCGTTTGGGGCAACCTCTCCAACCTACTCGGTCTTACTTTCGTCGTCAACCTCGTGTTTGAGGTGATCAACTTGGCTCGACCAGACCCACGCTGACGCTCGCCGTTTCCGGCGGTCGTTGCTGTCGTGAGTTTCGGCGGACCGGCCGGCGCCGCTTCCGCGACCACCCGCCCGGCTCCCTGCCGGCTTTCGAACTCTACCCGGTCGGCTTCGCGTTCGCAACTCCGTCTCCCGGAGCTTCGAGCACCGCCCGAATCTCAGTCTGGCTCGGCGTCAACGCCACCAGCCTGGCGCCCGTTCTCGGCCGGTTTGCCCGGCCTCCCGCGTGCAGAGAGAAAGTTACGCGGACGCGCCGCCGAAGGCAAATCAATGATCGTCGTTGGCCGGGACGCGACCGTTTCCGCGATAAGCCGCGGTCGAAGGGGGTCGCCCGGAGCGGTGCCGTGCCAGAGTGGTCGGCATGGATGATCCGTCCCCGGTCCCGGCCGTCGCCGAGGATGCTCTCCTCGGGCTCCTGCTGCCGTTCTGGCAACTGGTGATCGGGGCCGTCGTGCTCGCCGTACTGGTGCTGTCGGTCAGACGCCTGGCCCGGCGCGGCCCCTCCCGGATGACCACCGCCCTGCTGGTCACGGCGGCGGCGATCGCCGGGATCGCCGCCCTGGGTCTGCTCCTGGGCGGCTGACCGGGTCAGAGCCGGCGGTTGGCCAGGCTGGGCAGCTCGCTGCGGATCGCCCGCAGCCGCTCCAGGTCCAACTCGGTGACCGCCAGCCCGGGACCGTCGGCGACCTGGCTCAGGACCGTCCCCCACGGGTCGACCACCATGCTGCGGCCGAAGCAGGTCCGGCCCGGGTCGTGGTCGCCTGTCTGTCCGGCCGCCGCCAAGAAGCACTGGTTCTCGATCGCCCGCGCGCGAAGCAGCACCTCCCAGTGGTCCCGCCCGGTGTGCATCATGAACGCCGCGGGCACGACGAGCAGTTCGGCGCCGCCGTCGACGGCCAGCTGGCGGTACAACTCGGGGAAACGCAGGTCGTAACAGATGGACAGGCCCACCCGAAGACCCTCGACGTCGACCACCACGGGCTTCTCGCCGGGCGCGACGGTTGCCGACTCCCGGTAGGAGACGCGACCGGGAATCTCCACGTCGTACAGATGGATCTTCCGGTATGCGGCGGCGAGCGCGCCCTCGCGGTCGAAGACCAGGGAGGTGTTCCAGGTGTGCGCCGGGTCTGGACCGGCCTCGTGGAACGAGCCCGCGATCACCCACATGCCCAGGCGGCGGGCGGCCTCGGCGAAGAACCGTCCCACCGTGCCGTCGACCGGCTCGGCCGGCGGCATCCCGTCGGCGTGACCGAGGTAGTCGACGTACTCCGGAAGGAGGGCGAGATCCGCGCCAGCCGCCGCGGCCCTGACCAGCAGGGCCTCGGCGGCGGCGAGGTTGGCCGCCCGGTCGTCGCGGGCGTTGAGCTGGCAGACGGCGACACGCATGATCCGAGGGTACGGGCGGAAGCAGGCGTACGACAGGGCTCAGACGCTGGACAGCACGAGCGCGGCGGCGGCGAAGCCGAGCCCGGCCAGCTGCACCGGCCGCAGTCGTTCCCGGTCGATGACGAGCGCGAGCAGGACGGTGCTCGCCGGGTAGAGCGAGGCGATGGCGGACACCACGCTCAGATGTCCCCGTCCCGCGGCGGCGAGGAAGAACGCGTTGGCGGCCGCGTCGAGCAGGCCGGCGGCCACTGTCCAGCCGAACACCCACCGCCCCAGGCGCAGGCGCGTGCCGGTTCGGGCGGCGAGCGCGAGGCCGAACGTCACGGAGCTGACGCGTATGGCGAGCACCGGCCACATGCCGGCGCTCTCGTCGGCCTGGCCGAGCAGCGCGAAGAAGACTCCGAAGAGCAGCCCCGCTGCGAGTGCCATGGTCAGGACGCGGCCGGAGACGCGGCGCGCGGCACCCCGCTCCCCCATGCTGACGAGCCCGATGGCGACCACTGCGAGCCCGGCGCCGCTGAGCGCGACAGCGCCCGGGGAGTGGGCGAGGGCCAGGCCGGCGACGATCGGCACGATCGCCGCGGTGATCGCGGTGACCGGCGCGACGACGGCCATGACGCCGGTGGCCAGTGCGCGGTAGAGCAGGATGACGCCGCCCGCGCCGGCAATCCCGGCGAGCAGACCCCACCCCAGGTCGAGCGGGCTCGGGGTGCCGGGCACGACGAGAACGAGCACCACCAGCAGTGGGAGACTGAGGATCTGCGACACGACGGTGACGGCGATCGGGTCGGCGCGTTGGGACGCCTTGCCGCCGCAGAAGTCGGCGGTGCCGAAGGTGACCGCGGACACGGCGGCGAAGACAACGGGAAGCACCCGGAAGTCGTACCACAATAGTGACCATGAAGGACAGTGTGATGACCGACGCTAGCGGACGGGTGGGCGCGGTGACCTCCGCGGTCGCCGGCCAGGTACGTGAGTTGCGAGCAGCCCGCGGCTGGTCCTTCGAGGAACTGGCCGGCCGGTCCGGCGTCAGCAAGGGCATGCTCGTGCGGATCGAGGGCGCCCGCACCAACCCGAGCATCGGCACGCTCTGCCGGGTCGCCGACGCATTCGGCGTGAGCATCGCCCGGCTGCTGGAGCCGGCCGAACAGAGCACCGTACGGGTCAGCGCGGTGGACGAGGCGCCGGTGCTGTGGCGCGGGCCCAACGGCGGAGTCGCCCGCCTGCTCAGTGGTCTCGGCGAGCCCGGCCTGGTCGAGCTCTGGGAGTGGCGGATCGAGCCCGGCGAGGAGCTGCGCTCCCCCGACCACGCCCACGGCACGCGGGAGATCCTGCACGTCCTCGACGGCACCGCGACCGTCACGGTCGACGGCGTCGACCACGAGGTACGCGCCGGCGAGACGGTCGAGTTCCACGCCGACCGGGAGCACGGCTACCGCACGGCCGGAGACGAGCCGGTACGCCTGATGATGGTGGTGGTGACCCCGTCGGGCGAGTGGGATCGGCGGACCCGTTCACGCGGACCGCGCCCGGGCTGACCCGGGCACGGTCGCGACGGCGGTCAGGCCGACTTCTCCTCGCGGTCCCGCCGGCGCCGGCCGGTGAACTCGCGGGGCACGATCGTCGGGTTGACGTTCTCCAGGACGACCTCGCGGGTGATCAGCACCCGGGCGGCGTCGGGGTTGCTCGGCACCTCGTACATCACGGAGAGGAGGACCTCTTCCATGATCGCCCGCAGGCCCCGGGCGCCGGTGCCGCGGAGCATGGCCTGGTCGGCGATGGCCTCCAGCGCGGGCGGCTCGAACTCCAGCTCGACGCCGTCCAGCTCGAACAGGCGCTGGTACTGCCGGACCAGCGCGTTGCGCGGCTCGGTGAGGATGCGTACCAGGGCGCTGCGGTCGAGGCTGCGCACGTTGGTGATCACCGGAAGCCGGCCGATGAACTCGGGGATCAGCCCGAACTTCAGCATGTCCTCCGGCATGACCTGGCTGAAGATGTCGTCGGTCGACCGCTCGGACACCGACCGCAGCCGGGCGCCGAAGCCGGTGCCGCCGGAGCCGGTGCGGGCCTCGATGATCTGATCCAGCCCGGCGAACGCGCCACCGCAGATGAACAGCACGTTCGTGGTGTCGATCTGGATGAACTCCTGGTGCGGGTGTTTGCGCCCGCCCTGCGGCGGCACGTTGGCCACAGTGCCTTCGAGCATCTTCAGCAGCGCCTGCTGCACGCCCTCGCCGGAGACGTCCCGGGTGATCGACGGGTTCTCCGACTTGCGGGCGATCTTGTCGACCTCGTCGATGTAGATGATGCCCGTCTCGGCGCGCTTGATGTCGTAGTCGGCGGCCTGGATGAGCTTCAGCAGGATGTTCTCGACGTCCTCACCGACGTAGCCCGCCTCGGTGAGCGCGGTGGCGTCGGCGATCGCGAACGGGACGTTGAGCATCCGGGCGAGCGTCTGCGCCAGGTGGGTCTTGCCGCAGCCGGTCGGGCCGAGCAGCAGGATGTTGGACTTGGCCAGCTCGACACCGTCGGTGCCGGAACCCGGGGCACCCGCGGCCTCCGCCTGGATCCGCTTGTAGTGGTTGTAGACCGCTACGGCGAGCGCCTTCTTGGCCTGCTCCTGACCGACGACGTAGTTGTCGAGGAACTGGCAGATCTCCATCGGCTTGGGAAGCTCTTCCCACTTCACCTCGCCGGACTCGGCCAGCTCCTCTTCGATGATCTCGTTGCAGAGATCGATGCACTCGTCGCAGATGTAGACACCGGGGCCCGCGATGAGCTTCTTGACCTGCTTCTGCGACTTGCCGCAGAAGGAGCACTTCAGTAGGTCGCCGCCGTCACCGATCCGTGCCACCTACGTTCTCCCTGCACTCATCGGCCGGAACGCCGGCCCTGACCTGCGAGCGCCGGAGCGCCCGTCCGTCCTGTCGTCCCACCATGCTGTCGAGTCCACCCGATCCGACCGGCGGAGCGGTACAGACCCGACGTTACCCGGTGGCCGGGTTTTCTCCGACCCCCAAAACGGGTGTGTCAGAGGTCGACCGGGAACGATACCCCGATCGACCTCCGACCACACCTTGATCAGCCTGCGGCGTGCGACGCCAGCAGACCCTTCTTGCGGCTGGTCAGAATCGTGTCGACCAGCCCGTACTCCTTGGACTCCTCGGCCGTCATGATCTTGTCACGGTCGATGTCCTTGCGGACCTGCTCGATCGGGCGGTTGCAGTGGCGGGACAGCATGTCCTCCAGCTGCGTCCGCATCCGGAGGATCTCCCGCGCCTGGATCTCGATGTCCGAGCCCTGGCCGTAACCGCCCTCGGTGGCCGGCTGGTGGATGATGATCCGGGAGTTGGGCAGCGCCATCCGCTTACCCGGGGTGCCCGCGGAGAGCAGCACCGCCGCCGCGCTCGCCGCCTGCCCGAGGCAGACGGTCTGGATGTCCGGGCGGACGTACTGCATGGTGTCGTAGATCGCCGTCATGGCGGTGAAGGAGCCGCCGGGCGAGTTGATGTACATGATGATGTCGCGGTCCGGGTCGGTGCCCTCCAGCGTCAGCAGCTGGGCCATCACGTCGTTCGCCGACGCGTCGTCCACTTGGACGCCGAGGAAGATGATCCGGTCCTCGAAGAGCTTGTTGTACGGGTTGGACTCCTTCATCCCGTACGACGTGCGCTCGACGAACGACGGCAGGACGTAGCGGTTGTGCACGGCCGCGAACTGGGGCGGCAGGCTCAGGTCGGTCATCGTCAGCTCCTCGGTCAGCTCAGGGTCCCGGCGCCATCCGGAACCTGCGCGGCCCCGATGATCACCTTGTCGATGAAGCCGTAGTCCATGGCCTCCTGGGCGGTGAACCAACGGTCACGGTCCGAGTCCGCCTCGATCTGCGCCTGGGACTGGCCGGTGTGGAACGCGACCCGCTCCTGGAACATCCGCTTGGTGTAGAGCATCTGCTCGGCCTGGATCGCGATGTCCGACGCGGTGCCGCCGAGGCCGCCCGACGGCTGGTGCATCATGATCCGCGCGTGCGGCAGGGCGTACCGCTTGCCCTTGGTGCCCGCACAGAGCAGGAGCTGGCCCATGGAGGCCGCCATGCCCATCGCCACGGTCGAGACGTCGTTGTCGATGTACTGCATGGTGTCGTAGATCGCCATGCCGGAGTAGACCGAGCCACCCGGCGAGTTGATCCAGAGGAAGATGTCGCGGTCCGGGTCCTCCGCGGCGAGCAGCAGGAGCTGCGCGCAGATGCGGTTGGCCACCTGGTCGTTCACCTCACTGCCCAGGAAGATGATCCGTTCCTTGAGCAACCGGTTGTAGACCGAGTCGTCGAGGTTGCCAATGGAGTCGCCACCGCGGGCCTCGTTCACCCGGAGCGACTTCTTGGGGATGTGCATGTCGGTCATGGCAGCCCTTCGCTCTCCGTACCGTCCTACCCGACACTAACCGCTCAGCCGGGGGGCGTACTCCCGGTCGGGGCACTGTTCGCTCTCAGCGCAGTCACCCGCACGGCGTACCCCGGAAAGGGTTTCGGCCGCCTCCCGGCGCGCAGCGCGGGACGGCGGCCGACACCCCCGATGATCAGTGCTGGTGGTCGTGCTCGGCCTCGTTCTGGGCCCGCAGGGCGTCGAGGGAGACCTCGTTGCCCGCCGAGTCCTTGATCTTGATCTTCTCCATCACCGCGGCGAGCGCCTTGCCCCGGCGGACGTCGCCGAAGACGGCCGCGGCGGCGCCGGAGCGGACCAGCTGGTCGTAGTACTGCTGCGGGGCCATGCCGGCGCGCTGCGCCCGGTGCACGATCTCGTGACCGAACTCGTCGTCGGAGACCTGCACGTCCTCGGCGTCGGCCAGGGTGTCCAGCAGGAGCTGGATCTTGACGCCGTCGGTCGCCGCCTCGGTCAGCTCGGTGTCGATCTGCTCCTCGGTCTTCTCCTCCGCCGCGAGGTATTCCTCCAGGGAGGCGCCGATGCGCTCGAGCTGGTCGACCATCGCGGCCTTGCGGCTCTCGACCTCCTCCTTGACGACGCCCTCGGGCGCCGGCACCTCGGCGGCGGCCACCATCTGCTCCAGGGCCTTGTCACGGGCGGCGTAGATCTGCTCGACCTGCTTGCCCCGGGTGACCCGCTCCCGCAGGTCGCCGCGCAGCTCGTCGATCGTGTCGAACTCGCTGGCCATCTGCGCGAAGTCGTCGTTGAGCTCGGGGAGCTCCTTCTCCTTGACCGTGCGGACGGTCACCGCCACATCGGCGTCGCGGCCGGCGTAGTCGCCGCCGACGAGCTGCGTGGTGAAGGTGGTGTCGTCGCCTGCGGCCAGGCCGACAAGCGCCTCGTCCAGACCCGGCAGGAGCTGCTTGCTGCCCACCTCGTGCGAGATGTTGCTCGCCGAGCCGCCCGGAACCTCCTCGCCGTCAACGGTGGCGTTCAGGTCGATCTGCACGAAGTCGCCCTCCTGGGCGGCCCGCTCGACGGTCTTCAGCGTGGCGAAGCGCTCGCGCAGGCTGTTGATCTGCTCGTCGATCTCGCTGTCGGCGATCTCGATCTCGTCGACGGTGACCTCGATGGTGGCCGGGTCCGGCAGGGTGATCTCCGGCCGGACGTCCACCTCGGCGGTGAAGTTGAGCGAGTCGCCGTCGTTGAACTCCGTGATGTCGACCTCGGGACGGCCGAGCGTCTTCAGGTCGTGCTCCCGGACCGCGGCGAGGATGTTCTGCGGGATGGCCTCCTGGATCGCCTCGTTGAGGACGGTCCCCCGGCCCACCCGCTGGTCGATCACGGCGGCCGGGATCTTGCCCCGGCGGAAGCCGGGAACCTGGACCTGCTGGCCGATCTCCCGGTACGCCTTCTTGAGGCTCGGCTCGAGCTCGACGAACGGCACCTCGATGGCGAGCCGCACGCGCGTCGGGCTCAGAGTCTCGACGGTGCTCTTCACAGGCGTACTCCTTGACGGATCTGGGTGTTGGTTCTGGGGCGTGATTGCGCGCATCGAGTGTAGGCGAGCCGGCCGACGGCATCGGCAGTGCCCGGGCACCGCGCGGAAAAAACCGGCGGTTCCCGGGACGATCCGGTCGCGAACGACAGTCGGGGTGGCGGGATTTGAACCCACGGCCCCTCGCTCCCAAAGCGAGTGCGCTACCAAGCTGCGCCACACCCCGGTGGCGACGAAGAGTGTATGCCGTCCGGCCACCCGCGCGGGTGACCGGGGCGCGGTGTGGCGGCGTTCGGGGCCCGCCCGGGGTACGCGCTGCGCGACGTCCGCCACGATTGGGTACGCTGTCGGCGCACCCCGCGATGGTGGGGTGCGCGCGGGCGTAGCTCAATGGCAGAGCTTCAGTCTTCCAAACTGACGGTGCGGGTTCGATTCCCGTCGCCCGCTCCCTGATGGTGGCCCAGGTCAGAGGCGAATTCCGACCTGGGCCGCATCCATACTTATACCTTGCCCTTGCGGACGTGCCCGCTACGTGCCCGATCACGTTCCTTGGCGATGCTGGCGCTAAGGGCTCCCGCGATGGACTTGTCACGCTCGGCCGTCGCGTGCTGGTAGATCATCGCGGCCCGGGTCGAGCCGTGTCCCATGCACGCCATCAAGCCAGCCAGGCTGGCACCAGTGCCATCGGGGAGAGTGTTGCCCAACGCCGAAGTGGAGCAGTTACGCTGCGTTGCCTTCGCAGGACAGTGATCCTTCTGCGCGATACCGCAAGCACGCCGAACAGGGCAGCCGGCTCCCCTGCCCCCCTTCGTGACACGGGCGGGAAGGGGGGCCAGGTCCTGCCGCTCATCCGGCAGCAACCGCGCCGCACCCCCTCCAGCCACTCATACGCCGCCTCACCGAGGTCGCCAGCCGGTCCGTCCACGTCCAGCTGTACGTCTACCGGTAGTGAAGCCACGCCTAATCACCATCC
The DNA here is from genome assembly GCF_040652815.1 of Micromonospora sp. NPDC048169. Classification (NCBI taxonomy): domain Bacteria; kingdom Bacillati; phylum Actinomycetota; class Actinomycetes; order Micromonosporales; family Micromonosporaceae; genus Micromonospora; species Micromonospora sp. NPDC048169. The sequence goes on along the minus strand of NZ_JBEZMS010000015.1, from coordinate 134,260 downwards.
TTCAAAGCCCCGGTCGACGGACGACGGACGAGCAAGGGCCTTCAAGGTCGCCAGGAAAGAGGGAGAGATTAATGATCCGTCAGGCAGGTCGCATAGGTCCAGCCCGACAAGACATTATTATTACCCTTATCCCAATAGACAAAGAGCCAAGCGTTTGCATTGGTGGCGCCGCACCCGTTGTACCGGGAGCCAACGTCGACGGGGCCGACGCAGATGATGACCGTATTCCGCTGAAGCTCTCCCTTCAGCGTCTTGGTACCGTCGTAGTAATTGTAGACAGGGATGCCACTGTAAGCTTTTACCTTGACCGATCCGGTGGAGCATGTAGCAAATGCCGTCGCCGCGTGAGCGGGCGCAGTGCGCGTGGCGGTGGTTGCGAGAGCCAAGGTTAGGGCCGCAATGATCAGGGCGATGACACGGCGAATCATGGGCAATCCTCTCGAAGAGATCCTATATTGATTATATCCAATCAGGTGTCACCTGCTGTTGCCTTAGAAGTGTCAAACCCCTGACAACTCTGCCTGCTCCGGAGCGGCGAATCTTCCTATCATGAGGTCGAGCAGGCAAGATCTGCGGCGCGGCGCACGTAGCGCCGGCACCGGCCTACACGTTCACGCCATGCCTTTTGTACTTGGAAGTGAGCACTGCGGTGACCCGGCCGCCCTACCAGAACCCGACGGACTGGCCAATTGTGCCGAACAGCAGCGCCATCGCGACGTAGCCCAGCCGACGCCCCACCAGCCCACTCCGTCGCCGTGCGGCACGGCGCAGTTCCACGGTGACGCCCGGATGGATGAAGCGATATCGGATCTCGGTGTCCGGGACTTCCTCGGTGATCTGCCGCGCCGATTCCGGTGCGATCACCGTCTCACTATTTCCATATCTCGGCCCAGCCGTTCCCTCGCAGCAGGGGCGGCCACGACATGGTCATGTCGCGACGCAGGGCGACGGCGTCCAGGAGCCCGCCGCCCGCTCATCCCACGAGCAGTCCCAGGCTCAGCCACCGCCGGAAGGCCAGGCTCAGGGACGCCACCAGAATCGTGAGCTCGAGAGCGGCGTGAGCGACCATGAACGCGCGTACCGCCTCGACGTTGACGACGAACATGCCCCCGGCTTCCAGGTCCACGTCGGACACGGCCCTCTCCACCCGTGCTCGCCCCGCCGCCGGCCCGAGGGCCGGGCAGTGAGTCTCGGCATCCGGCGGAATGTTGTCAACGGATCAGCGCCTGTGCGCTCAGTAGTGCTCCTCGATCGGCCGGCGTGCCTCGTCGAACAGCGCCGGCCCGTCGTACCGCACCGGCCGCGGCGCGGGCGTGGCCGGCTTGACCTGCTCGAACTGTTCGGTGGACAGCGCGTACACGACCCGGCCGAGGCCGGACGCGTTGATCGCCACAGTGCACATCGGGCAGGGCTGACAGCTGGTGTACATGGTGGTGGCGACCGCCGCCTCGGGGGCGAGCTGCCGGGCGGCCCAGCGGGCCAGTTTCAGCTCCGGATGGGCGGTTACGTCCCGGTCGGAGACCACCGTGTTGTGGTCCTCGATCAGGACGGTGCCGTCCGCGCCGACGAGCAGCGACGCGAACGGCCGCTCGCCGGATGCGCCGGCCCGGTCGGCGAGTTCCACGGCGCGGCGCAGGAACGCTTCGTCGTCGGGTGTCATCGGCCCTCCACGTGTTCAGTCGGCGGCGATCTGCTCGACGGATCGGGCGGCGACGGCGAGCAGGGCCGGGTCGGCGCTGCGGGCGTACGCGTCGCTCAGGGTGTCGACGAATTTGATCGCGTGGGCGTCCCCGGTGTCCAGCGCCCGCGCCATGGCCTCGTCGAGTTCCGGCCCGGCGGCCGGCGGGAGGGAACGGGCCTCGGCCGGGGCGTAGGCCGCGGTGACGGCGGCGGTCGCCGCCCAGGCGGCGGCCAGGCTCGGGTGCCACAGCGCCGGCGGCAGGGCCGGCAGGGTACGCAGGACGGCGTTCGGCGCGGTGGCGGCGTGCACGAGCATCACGGGACTGGCGTACCCGTGCGTGCCGTGCCGGACCACCGCGGCGTCGACGACAGCGGCGAGCCGGGTGGGCACGTCGTCGGCGGCGTCGCCGGGCACGGCCGCCGCGGCGGCCGACCACCGGTCCAGGTCGGCCAGCTGCGCCAGGCGGGACCGGATGCCGAACCGCTGATCGGGTACGCGCGGCACGGCGTCGAGCGCGGACCGGGCGTCGGTTCCGGGGTACGGCCCGCCGCCGGGCGGGGCGAGCGGCTGCCAGCGGGCGGCCCAGTAGGCGAGCCCCTGGCCGAGTTCGGCCACGCGCGGTGCGGTCTCGGCGTCGAGCAGCGCGCGCACGGCGTGGCCGACGCGGATGACGCCGTGGGTGGCGCCGGCGGCGATGCCCGGCAGCAGGCGCGGCCACCACCGGGCCAGCACGTCGCGCCACGGCTCGCCGGCCAGCTCGCGGTCGAAGAGGTCGAGCCAGTCGCCGGTACGCACCGGGTCGCCGAGCGGGTCGCGCCACTCGTCGGCGGCGATGCGCCGGATCCCGCGCGGGCGTTCCTCCAGCCGGTCGGCGTACGCGTCGATCCAGCGATGCACGGCCCGCCCGTGGCCGTGGCGCACCAGGGCCTCCGCCGCCATCGGCACGTGGTTGGACAGCCACCCGTCGCGCTCGGGACCGGTGTGGCGTACACGCTCGTACGCCTCGTCGAGTACGGAGTTCAGCACGCCCGCAAGCGTCCGACCTGAAGTCCGGTTGACGTCAAGCGGGCGCGGAACCGACTGGTGTCCGGCGGCGTCGAAGCGGCCATGAGACTTCGTGCCCTGCTCGTCGTCGCCCTGGCCGCGCTCGGCCTGGTCGTGGTCGTGTCACCCGCCGAACCCGCCTGGGCCTGCTCGTGCGCCCTGTCCACGACCGAGCGGGACGAGCGGGCGGACAGCATCGTCGTCGGCACCGTCTCGGAGGTGACCGACCGCGGGGTCCGGATCACCGTCGACTCCGTCGAGAAGGGCGGCGCCGGGGTCGGCAACACGCTCGGCCTGAAGGTGTCGCGCAGCGAGGAGAGTTGCGGCTACGGCTTCCGCGTCGGCGCGCGGTACCGGGTGAACTCGTCCGCCGGTGCCACCGGGCTGTGCGCCGGGATCCGCGAGATCTCGGCCCCGGCGCTCGCCGCCACCCCGTCCGCCGCCTCGGCGGAGCGGACGCAGGTCGCCGGACGGCACGTCCCCGGCCCCTGGTGGATCGTCGGCGGCGCGACAGTGGCGGTACTCGCCGCCGGGCTGGTGGTGGCGGGCCGGAGGCGGACGCCCCTGACCGTCCCCCGGTCAGGACAGGCGGCGGCGGAGCTGCGCCATGTCCTCCGCGGGCAGCGCGTCGGCCACCAGCAGCCGGGGCAGCAGCTCCGGCTCCAGCATCGTGGCCCGGAACACCAGCGCCACCGTCACGTCGTGGTCGGGCCGGTGCACGATCTCGACCGGGTCCCCGGCGCCGACGCTGCCCGCCGTGATCACCCGCAGGTACGCCCCGGGCCGTACCTCCTGGGTGAACCGCTTGATCCAGCCGCGTTCGCCCAGCCACCCCTGGAACGTGCCGCAGGGGATGCGCGGGCAGGAGACCTCCAGCACCAGGTCCGGCCCGATCCGCCACCGCTCGCCGATCCGCGCGCCGTTGACGTCCAGCCCGGTGGTGGTCAGGTTCTCCCCGAAGCTGCCGTCGGCGAGCGGGCGGCCCAGCTCGGCCTCCCAGTGGTCGAGGTCCTCCCGCGCGTACGCGTAGACCGCCTGGTCGGTGCCGCCGTGGTGGGCGACGTCGTAGACCCGGTCACCGGCGAGCCCGACGTCGCCGGTGCCCTTGGGGCCGGGCGCGGTGACGGCGACGCGACCGTCCACGGGCCGCTTGTCGATGCCGGTGGCCCCGATCCCCTTCCAGGGGTTCGGTTGCGGTCGGCCGACGTTGACGGAGATCACCTTCATGACCGCGACGGTATGCGGCCCCGGTCCAGCCGGCCACCCCATTCCGCCGGGCCGGGTGGGCGGCGGGGCAGCGTGGGCTGCGTACGATGCGGGCCGGACATCCTCGTCGGGTGGTGGAGGTAGCCGCGGATGGCAGGCCAGCAGGACGGTTTCGCCCTCGGCGTGGACCTCGGCACCTCGAACACCGTGGCGGTGCTGCGCTGGCCGGACGGGCGGACCCGGCCGGTGCTCGTCGACGGCCACCCGATCCTGCCGTCCGGCGTCCACGCCGACGCGGACGGTCACCTGCACGTCGGGCGGGACGCGCAGCGCCTGGCCCAGGCCGACCCGGCCGGCTACGAGCCGAACCCGAAGCGCCGGGTCGACGAGGAGACGGTGGAGCTGGGCGGGCGGGCGTACCGGCCGGCGGAGCTGCTGGCCGCGACGCTGCGCGCGGTCGCGGACGCGGCGGTGGCGGCGGTCGGGATGCTGCCCCCGGCGGTGGTCACCCACCCGGCGGCCTGGACTCCGGCCCGCCGTCAGGTGCTGCACGACGCGCTGGAACTCGCCGGCTGGCCGGCCGCGGCCGAGCACACGCTGGCCGGGCCGATCGCGCCCGGCACCCGCCTGCTGCGCGAGCCGGTGGCCGCCGCGCGCTACTTCACGCAGGTGCTGCGCCGGCCGGTGCCGGTGGGCGGCTCGGTGGCGGTGTTCGACTTCGGCGGCGGCACGCTCGACGTGGCGGTGCTGCGCAACGAGGGCGCCGACCCGTGGGGCGACTCCGGTTTCCAGCTGGTCGCCACCGGCGGGATCCCCGACCTCGGCGGTCTCGACCTGGACGCGGCCCTGCTCGGACGGCTCGGCGAGCTGGTCGGCCCGGTCCACCCGCGCGAGTGGGCCCGGCTGACCGCTCCGGCGAGCACCGCCGAGCGGCGGGACCGCCAGCAACTCTGGGACAACGTGCGCGGCGCCAAGGAGATGCTTTCCCGGGCCATGGTGGCGCCGGTCGCCGTACCGGGGGTGGAGGCGGCGGTCCCGCTGTCCCGGGAGGACTTCGAACGCCTGGCCGCGCCGCTGCTGGCCCGGGCGGTGACGGAGACCCGGGAGGTGACCGCCGCCGCCGGGCTGCGCCCCGAGCAACTGTCCGGCCTGTTCCTGGTCGGCGGGTCGACGCGGGTGCCGCTCGTGGCCCGGCTGCTGCACGCCGAGCTGGGCATCGCGCCGACGGTGCTGGAACAGCCGGAGATGCCGGTCGCCGAGGGCGCGCTCACGGACCTGCCGCTACCTCGCCGGTCCGGCCGTCCCGCCGTGCCGGTCCAGGCCGCGCCGCCACCACCCGCGCCGACGCAACCCGAATCGGCACGGCCCGCGCCGGCCGCGGGCGAGACCGCCGCCACGGTCGCCGCCGGTGCGACGAGGACGAACCCGACCGCGCGCCTCGGCGGGCCGGACGCGGCGTCCGCCGGACCGCACGGCACGCTGGTCGCCGACGGCGCCGCCCCGCAGACGCCCTTCACCAGGTACGACGGCACGCCGCTCGCCGGTCCGGTTCCGCCCCAGCCCACGAGGTACGACGGCACACCCGCCGCCCACGGTCCGGTTCCGCCCCAGCCCGCCGGGGGATACGGTGCCCCTCCGCCCGGCGGCGGCTGGCAGCCCGGCGTACCCGGGGCGCCCTTCTCCCCCGCGCCGAACGGTGTCCGGCCCGGCGGCGGCCGGCCCCGGCGCGGCCGGTGGATCGCGCTCGGCGCGGGTCTCGTGGTGGTCGCCGTGGCGGCGTCGGTGCTGCTCTGGGTGTTCCGGGACCGGCACCCGGCGCTGGACTTCCACGCCCCCGAGTTGGTGCGGACGGTGGCCGCCGGTGACACGCGGCCGGACCAGATGTTCACCGCGACGCTCGGGGACCGCGCCTACCTGGCCCGCTCGTTGCCCGACGACCATCTCCACGTGACAGCAGTCGAGGCGTCGACCGGCAAGACCGTCTGGGAGACGCGGACCGACGCGAGCGCGCAGCGGTGGGCCGGGGTCCGGGCGCTGCCCGACGGGCTGCTCGTCCTCTCCGACGCCACCGGCGGCGACAACCCGCGCGTGCTCGCGGTGCTCGACGGCGATTCCGGCGAGCAGCGCTGGCGGACTGACGTCGGCCGCGACGACACCCTGCACCTCGGGCCCGACACGATCGTCCGGCTGGACCGCACCGGCGAACGCCTGGCCGGGCTGCGGCTCAGCGACGGCCGGCAGCGGTGGGAGCGGCCCAACCCGCGCACCGAGTACGGCGACGCGCGCACGAAGGTGTTGCCGGTCGCCACCGGTGCGGCGCTGGACGGCGCCGCCGACGCCGAGGGCGCGCCGCTCGCCCCGTGGGCGGGGAAGGCGGACCGGCTCGTGCAGGTCGGCGCGGACCGCTCGGTCCGGGTGCTTGACATGCGCACCGGAAAGATCCTCAAGGAGCGGGGCAACGTGGCCGGCCTCGACGATCCGATGGCCGCCCGCGACGACCGGCTGTACGTCGCGGAGGACGAGCGTGGCCTGCGGCTGCTCGCCTACGACCTGGGCAGCCTCGGCACGCCGGGCGTGCTGTACGAGGCGCCGGAGCAGGGCGGCCGGGTGAAGGATCTGGTCACCTGCGGTGAGCGTCGCGTGTGCCTGCTGGAGACGACCGGCAGCGGCGCCGACGACACCCGCGTGGTGGCGGCGACCGAGGGTGCGGGCACCCGGCAGTGGGCGGCGCCGCGCGCCGAGTCGCTGGTGCCGGTCGGTGAGCACGTGCTGGCCGGGCGGACCTCGCCGGACGCGCTGACGCTGTTCGCGCCGGACGGCACCGCGGTGCGGGAACGGGACGGGTCGGCGGTCCGGCTGGACGCCGGCAACGTGCTGATCTTCTCCAAGGCCCCGAGCAGTTTCGAGGACGACCGGGTCCTCGCCGGCATGGCGGTGGACGGCAAGCCGGTCGAGATGGGGCAGCTGAAGCAGATCCGCAGCGAGTCCTGCTCGTGGAACACCGAGATGCTGGTGTGCGGCGCGGAGAAGGGGTTCCAGCTGTACCGGTTCGCCGACTGACCGGAAGTGAGCTTGACAGCGATCGATGCCTCGGCTGGTGTGAACGGCAGAGAGATCGACGTTCGTCAGGAGGCCCCGTGTTCGTCCGACGACGGTGGACCGCACTCACCGCCACAAGCATCCTGATCGCCGCGGCGCTGACCCACCCCGGGCAGGCCGCCGCCGCACCGCCCGCCCCCGCGATCACGCTCGCCCCCACCGAGACCGCCCTCGTCCGCGTGCGGCTCGCCGACCGGGCGCAGCTCGACCGCCTGGTGGCCGGCGGCGCCGACCTGGCCAACCGCCCCCGCTCGCGCGACGGCGAACTGACCGCCGACCTCGTCCTCACCGGACGGCAGCTCGCCGACCTCACCCGGCAGGGAGCCACCGCCGCGCAGGTGGTGCAGCGCGCCGACGACGGGGCGCGGCGCCTGGCCGAGAGCCGCCGCGCCGCGCAGGACCGCACCCGCGCGGGGCTGCGCGCGAGCGGCACCACCGCCGCTGTCGACACGCTCCAGTTCCTCCAGGCGTACTGGTGGACCACCGGCGGCCGGACGTTCCTCCAGGCCCAGGTCGCCACCACCGCCACCGACGACCCGGACGTCGAGATCACCGTCACCTGGCGGACCGCCGACGGTGCCACCGGCTCGTTCCCGCTGTACCGCTTCGAGGACTCGGGCGAGTACCAGTACCACTACGCGCTGCCGCAGCCGGTGCCGAGCCGCCCGGTGCAGCTCACCGCCACCTCCACGCTGGGCGGCACGAGCCGGCCGGTGACGCCGTCGCTCTGGCCGAACGCGACCCCGCCGCCGCAGCCGGCCGGCTACCAGAAGGACTTCATCGACGCGTACCTGACGCCCGTGGACATCAAGGCGCGCATCGCCCGGCTCGGCCGCCAGTACCGCGACCTGGTCGACGTGATCGACCTGCCGAACAAGACCCAGGGCTACCGCCGGACCGCCGCCGCCTACCTGGGCGACCCGGCGGCCGCCGCCGTGGTGGTCGAGTCGGTCCGCTTCGGCGACCAGGGCATGAACGGCGTACAGGTGCGCACCGTCGACCCGGGCCGGCCGAACCGGCCGCTGAGCATGCGCTACCGGGACCGGGTGCTGACCATCTCGCTGGCCACCGACGGCGCCGGCACTGTCACGAGCACCACCGACGACGTCGCCGCCCTGATCAACGCCCCGCGGGGCGCCCGCTTCCGGGCCACGGTGGAGGACGGCTCGGCCGGGCTGCCGATGCCGGTGGCCGGGCCGGTACGCCTCGACGACGGGTTGCAGGGCACCGAGGTGCCGGCCCGGCCGTGGACGGTGCAGGCGCTGCGCATCGGCAAGCACCGTGACGGCTCCCGGATCGGCGTGCTGGCGTACTCGCAGGAGCACGCCCGGGAGTGGGCGACCCCGCTGGTGACGCTGGAGTTCGCCGAGCGGCTGCTCGCCAACGCCCGTACCGACGCGGCCACCCGCAAACTGCTGGAGCAGGTGGACGTGTTCGTCGTCCCGACCGTCAACCCGGACGGCGCGAACTACTCGTTCCACGACTACAACTTCCAGCGCAAGAACCTGGTGAACCACTGCACCGGCGAGGCGCGGGACCCGAAGTACCGCACCATGTGGGGCGTCGACGTCAACCGCAACTACACGGTCGGCTCCCTGTTCGACGGGTACGTGGGCGCGAGCACCAACTGCCTCGCCGGCAACTACGCGGGCACCGCCGAGCTGTCCGAACCGGAGAGCCGCAACGTGATCGACCTGGCCAAGGCCCACCCGAACATCAGGTTCGCGATGAACGTGCACTCCTACGGCGGCTACTTCATGTGGCCGCCCGGGGCGTACAAGGCCGACGGGCGGGTGACGCTGCCGCGCCCGTCGATCGACGAGTCGACGCTCTTCCTGGGCAGCGCGCGGCGCATCGTCGGCGCCATCGCGGCCGAGCGCGGCACCGTCACCTGGCCGTCGCAGACCGGCCCGGTCGCCGACGTGCTCTACTCGGCGGCCGGCAACTCCGCCGACCAGCTCTACTACGAGCTGGGCATCTTCGCCTGGGACTTCGAGGTCGGAAACGACAGGTGGAACGAGGCCACCGGCCAGTGGGAGGGCGTCGGCTTCCAGCCGCCGTTCGACGAGGCGCACGCCGAGGCGCAGGAGTACGCGGGCGGCCTGATCGAACTGGTCCGGGTGGCCCGCGACTACGCCGCCCGCAACCCGGTCCGGCGCTGACCGCGGGCGGTCCCCGGCCGGCCGATCCGGCCGGGGACCGCGTCCGCCCCGCCCAGCTCAGTCCGCGGTGCCGAGGTCGCGGAAGACGGCGAGCGCACCCGGGTCGTCGATGGTCGCCGGTACCGGCTCGTCGCGCCCCTCCACCAGGCCGCGCATGGTGCGCCGCAGGATCTTCCCGGACCGGGTCTTCGGCAGCGCAGGCACCACACTCACCCGGCGGAACGCGGCCACCGGGCCGATCCGCTGCCGGACCAGCGCGACCAGCTCGGCGGCGAGCGCGTCCGGGTCCACGTCGGCGCCGGCCTTGAGCACCACGTACCCGCTGGGAACCTGCCCCTTGAGCGCGTCGGCCACGCCGATCACCGCGCACTCGGCCACCGCCGGGTGCGTCGCCAGGACCTCCTCCATCGCACCGGTGGACAGGCGGTGCCCGGCCACGTTTATGACGTCGTCGGTGCGGCCCATCACGTACAGGTAGCCGTCCTCGTCGAACCGGCCGCCGTCGCCGGTCAGGTAGGTGCCGGGGAACGTGGACAGGTAGGAGCGGACGAACCGCTCGTCGTCGCCCCAGAGCGTGGGCAGGCAGCCGGGCGGCAGCGGCAGCCGGATCACTATCGAGCCGTCAGTGCCCGGCGGCACGTCGCGGCCCGCGCCGTCGACCACGCGCACGTCGTAGCCGGGCACCGGCACCGACGGCGACCCGGGCTTGAGCGGCAGCGGCTCCAGGCCGCGCGGGTTGGCCGCCACCGGCCAGCCGGTCTCCGTCTGCCACCAGTTGTCGACGACGGGTACGCCGAGCCGCTCCCCCGCCCAGGCCCAGGTGTCCGGGTCCAGCCGCTCACCGGCGAGGAAGAGGGTACGCAGAGCGCTCAGGTCGTACCGGGAGATGTGCTCGCCCTCCGGGTCCTGCCGGCGGATCGCCCGGATCGCTGTGGGCGCGGTGAACAGGGCGGCCACCCGGTGCTCGGCGGCGACGCGCCAGAACGCCCCGGCGTCGGGGGTGCCGACCGGCTTGCCCTCGTAGAGCACCGTGGTCGCGCCGGTGAGCAGCGGCGCGTACACGATGTAGGAGTGGCCGACCACCCAGCCCACGTCGGAGGCGGCCCAGAAGACCTCGCCCGGCTCGATGCCGTAGACGTTGCGCATCGACCAGCGCAGCGCCACCGCGTGCCCGCCGTTGTCCCGCACCACGCCCTTGGGCCGGCCGGTGGTGCCGGAGGTGTAGAGGATGTAGAGCGGGTCGGTGGCGGCCACCGGCTCGCACGGCGCCGGTTCCGCGTCCGCCATCACCTCGTCCCAGGTCAGATCGCGGCCGGGCACCAGCGGGGCCGGGTCCTGCGGGCGCTGCACCACCACGCATCGCTCCGGCGCGTGCGTGGCCTCGTCCAGCGCGGCGGCCAGGATCGGGTGGTACGGCACCACCCTGTCGACCTCGATGCCGCAGGAGGTGGCGACCACCACCTTCGGCCGCGCGTCGTCGATCCGGACGGCCAGTTCGTGCGCGGCGAAGCCGCCGAAGACCACCGAGTGCACCGCGCCGATGCGGGCGCAGGCCAGCATGGCGACCACCGCCTCCGGAACCATCGCCAGGTAGAGCAGGACCCGGTCGCCCCGGCCGACGCCGAGGCGGCGAAGCGCACCGGCGAACCGGGCGGTCTCGGCGAGCAGTTCGGCGTACGTGAGCGTCCTGACGGTGCCGGTGACCGGGCTGTCGTGGATCAGCGCGGGCTGGTCGCCCCGGCCGGCGGCGACATGCCGGTCCAGCGCGTTGTGGCAGGTGTTCAGCACCCCGTCGGGAAACCAGCGGTACAGCGGCGCCGCCGAGTCGTCGAGGATGCGGTCCGGTGGGATGACCCAGTCGATGTCGGCCGCCGCGTCCCGCCAGAAGCCGGCCGGGTCGGCGATGCTCCGGTCGTACGCTGATCGATACGCGCCCATGCCGTCATGCTGCTCCGCGACACCGCACCGGCACGACGGCCGACCGGGTCCGGTGCGCCGGAAGCACGCCCCGGCTCGCCGAACGGCCCCTCACGGCGCTGGGCGGTGACCGCTCAGCCCAACGGGCGACGGATGAAGCCCGTGGGGCGGGGTAAGGCAGAACGGTCCTGGTGGAGCGACGACCGGCGTCGCGGCGTACCGCGGCCGGACGCGGGCGGGCGGCACGAATGCCGCCCGCCCGCGCATTCCGCGGACCGGCCCCGGCAAACCGAGTTTGATCAATGACGGGCATCGACTAGCGTGCCCAGGCGTGAAAACGAACCGGATCATCCCGATCCTCTTTGCCTGTGCCGTGCTGGGCCTCGCCGCGTGCGGCGACGAAAAACCAGCGACCACGGCCGGGCCGGCGGCCACCTCGGCCTCCGCCGTACCCTCCACGGCGGCCCCCTCGCCCTCGGCGGCCGCGATGAGTGACAAGGACCTCTGCACCGCCGCAGAAAAAATCAACAAGGACATGCGGGCGAAGCTCATGACCGCCGTGCAGTCGGGTGGCGACCTGACGAAGCAGACCGGCGAGATCCTGACCGAACTCGGTGACCGGGTGGCCAAGCTGGCCGGGACCGCCGGGGACGGCAAGGCGGCCACCGCCCTGAAGGAGTTCGCCGCGGAGGCCGGCAAGGCGGGCTCGGCCGCCGACCCGGGAACCGCCGCCGACAACCCGGCCATGGAGAAGGCCAGCAAGGACATCAACGCCGCCTGCAAGACCGCCGGCGCCCCGACCACCTTCTGACACCCCGGGTCGTCCGTCCGGCGCGCAGCCGGACGGACGACCGGCCGGCTCAGCTGCCGGTCACCCAGTTCCAGGCGGAGACCACCCACTCGGTCTGCTGGAGGTACGCCACACCCACGCCGGCCAGGAACAACGCGGTGACCAGGTGGGCGCCCTTGGCGCTGCGGCGCACCCGGCCGAACTGCCGCTCCAGGATCAGCCGGCCGAGCAGCCGGGCCAGCGCGAACAGGCCGACCGCGGTGAGCAGGCTGAGCACGAACGTGAGCAGCGGGGCCACGAGGTTGCCCCGGCCGGAGATCGCCCAGATGCCCCAGCACACGAACGCGAACAGAGCGCCGGCGGCGCTCAGCTCGCCGCCCTTGCGCGCCTGGGCCAGGTGCCAGCTCATCGGCCGGCGCGGCGCCGGCTCGGCCGCCCAGTCGCTGTGCTCGACGGTGGGGAACTGCTCGGTGCGGGGCGTACGCGACGGGCGCGGCTGACCGACCGCCGCCACCCCGCGCTGGAACGCGTCCCGCTGCGGGGGCACCACGCCCGGCTGGGGCGGCACCTCCACGGTGCGCTCGGCCCACGGCTGTGTCTGGTCCGCCATCTTCCGTCCTCCCCCTCGACCGGTTCCGGCCTCGGTTCCGAGGGTAGCCAGCCCGCAAATTGGGTGCCGACCCCCGTCACGGTGCGATACACACGTGCCGTGACTGACGTGCTGGTATCCCGGGCCGAGGACTTCGACGACATCGCGGCGCTGCTGGCGCTGGCCTTCCACGGCGATCTCGACCCCGACGTGCAGGCGCTGGAACGCCCGATCTTCGAGCCGGACCGGTCGCTGCTGGTCCGTGACGGCGGCACGGCCGTGGCAAACGCCGCCGCGTTCAGCCGCGACCTCGCGGTCCCCGGCGCGGACGTGCCGGCCGCGCACGTGACGATGGTCGCGGTGGCGCCGACGCACCGGCGGCGCGGCCTGCTCACCACGCTGATGCGCCGCCAGCTGCGGGACGTCCGCGACGCCGGCCGGGAACCGATCGCGGTGCTCTGGGCCAGCGAGGGACGCATCTACCCCCGGTTCGGCTACGGGTCGGCAGCGCCGCGCTACGTGCTGTCCGCGGACACCACCGGGCTGCGCCTGCCCGCCCCGGCGTCCGCCGAGGGCACGCTGCGACTGGACCGTCCGGACGCGCACCGCGACGAGCTGGCCCGGCTGTACGAGCGGGTCCGCGCCGGGCGTCCCGGCTGGTCCCGGCGCGACGAGCGCTGGTGGTCGTACCTGCTGGCGGACCTCAAGGCGCACCGGGGCGGCGCCACCGAACGCCGGGTGCTGCTGCACGAGGGCGCCGACGGGTTCGACGGGTACGCGCTCTACCGGACGAAGGACAGCTCGACGGCCACCGGACCGCAGGCCGAGGTGCAGGTGAGCGAGGTGGTGGCGGCGACACCGGAGGCGTACACGGCGCTGTGGCGGCTGCTGCTCTCGGTCGACCTGACCCGCCGGCTGTCGTTCCCGATCGCGGCCCTGGACGAGCCGCTGCTGCGGCTGGTGGACGAGCCCCGCCAGCTCTCCCCGCACCTCGCCGACGCGCTCTGGGTACGCGTGGTGGACGTGCCGGCCGCGCTGGCCGCCCGGCGCTACGCCACCGACGTCGACGTGGTGATCGAGGTCGCCGACGAGCTGCTGAAGGAGAACACCGGCCGCTGGCGGCTGGTCGGCGGCCCCGACGGGGCGGAGTGCACGCCCACCACCGCACCGGCCGGGCTGGCGTGTGACGTACGCGCTCTCGGTGAGCTGTACCTCGGCGGCGCGAACCCGTACGCGCTGGCCGCCGCCGGTCTCGTCCGGGAGCTGATCCCGCACACGCTGACCGCGCTGACGCCCGCCTTCACCTGGCACCGCGCCCCCTCCCCCATGGAGGTCTTCTAGTCGTCCCCAGCGGCCCGCGCGCCCGCCCACCCGGCCCACCCCGGCCCGCGCGCCCGGCCCATCCCGGCGATCATGAAGTTAGCGGCGCGAAGCGTCCGTTTTATCCAGGCCAACTTCATGATCGTGCGGGCGGGTGCCCCGTCGACCTTGGAGTTGTGGCACCTCACATACCTCGCTTACGGGGCACTCCGGGCGCCACAACTCCATGATCGACGGAGGCTGGCTGGATCGGGTGTGTCGGGGAGCGTGTGTGGGCAGCGCGGGGTGCGAGCGGCGCGCGGGCGGGCTCGGGGGCGGTACGGTCGGGGGATGGGTGAGGCGGAGCGACGGCGACGACGGCTACGGCATCACGGCGACGCCGTCCCGCCGACGGAGACCGCTGGAACCGGTGCCGTCGGCACGGGTGCCGACGGCAGCACCGCCAGCACCGCACCCGTGCATGACGACGTGACGCCCCGGTCCCCGCGCGGCGGCCGGCCGGGTGAGCCGGAGCCCCGCGCGCGCCGCGCCGCGCCCGCCGAGGAGGGCGAGCGCGGGCTGCGCGGGCTGGTCGGCTCCGGCTCGTCGCAGGTGAGCGTGACGGCCGCGCTGCGAACACGGGACGCCGCCCGCCCCACCGACGACGACCTCGCCGAAGCCGAACGGCGGGTGGTGCTCATCCGCCGCAACTGGGTGCCGCGCGAGGACCTGCCCCGCAACGGGCGCTGAGCCCGCGGAGGCCGGTCAGGCGGCTCCGGCCCGGGCCCGGTGACCGGCTCACCGAGAAGGGTGTCCGGTCAGGCGGGCAGCTCGGGCAGGCGGCGGCTCTGCTCGTAGGCGGCCACCTGCTCGATGCGCCGGCTGTGCCGGGGGTTGCCGGAGAACGGCGTGGTCAGGAACGCCTCGACCAGCGCGGTCGCCTCGTCGAGCGTGTGCTGCCGGGCGCCGATCGCGACGACGTTGGCGTCGTTGTGCTCGCGGGCGAGCTGTGCGGTGTCGACGTTCCAGGCGAGCGCGGCCCGGACGCCCGCCACCTTGTTCGAGGCGATCTGCTCGCCGTTGCCGGAGCCGCCGATCACCACGCCGAGGCTGCCCGGGTCACCGACCACCCGGTCGCCGGTGTGCAGGCAGAACGCCGGGTAGTCGTCGTCCGGGTCGAAGACGTGGGGGCCCACGTCGACCACCTCGTAGCCCTGCTTGGCCAGGTGGTTGGCGAGGTGCACCTTCAACTCGAAACCGGCGTGGTCGGATCCCAGGTAGACGCGCATACCGCGCAGTCTGACAGGCCCGCCCCCGGGCCGGCGCGCGGGCGGCGACCCGGAGGCGGTTTCGTCACACGGTCAGTGCGGCAGCTCGGCCACGACCAGGCCGGCCCGCGCCTTCGGGGTGAACCAGGTGCTCTTTCGCGGCATCTTCTCCCGGGCCAGGTTCACCGCGACGAAGTCGTCGACGGTCACCGGCGCGACGAGCACCGCCAGCTCGGCCCGGCCGGCGTCGACCTCACCGACGAGCCAGCTCGCCGGGTAGTCGCCGCCCACATACGTGATCCGCTTGTCGCCCGGGTCGAGACCCAGGGCGTCGCGCAGCAGCAGGCGCTCGACGAGCGCGTGGTCGAGGTTCTCCAGCCGGCCGGCGCCGACGTGCGGCAGCGTCACCGCGTACCCCCGGCCGCCGAGGTAGAGGTGCACGACGCCGCCGGTGGCCGGCACGTCGACCGGCCCGGCCGCCGGGGTGACCTCCGCGCCCGCCGCGCGCAGCCGGTCGAGCAGCTCGTCCGGCGTGGTGGTCAGCTCGCTGACCAGCCGGTTGTAGGGCTGGATGGCGACCGACGCGGGCGTGGTGATCACCGAGAGGAAGCGCGGGAAACCACCGGTCTGCGCGGCCAGGCTGCGGTGGTTGCCGTCCGCGACCACCAGGTCCCCGCCGCCGGCGAGCGCGGTCAGCTCGTCCTGCGCCGCACCCGGGCCCAGCAGCCAGATCGCGTGCGTGCGACCGGACTGGTCGACGTCGGTCGCGGCGGGCGCGCCGGCCGCGTCGGTCGCCGCCGCGAGCGCGGCGTGCAGCTCGTCGCCCTTGCCGGTCTGCAGCAGGAGTACGGGCGAGAGCAGGTGACCGAGCGCCTCGGCCAGGGCGACGCGCTCGCGCACCTTGGCGATGAACACGTCCTCGTTGCGGATGACCAGGCCCGGCTCGTCGGCGCGGGTGGAGATCTGGTCGGTGTCGACCATGGCCCACAGCCCGTACGCGCTCTCCTCGCCCGGCGCGCTGATCCGGTAGAGCACCACCACCTGCTCGGCCGGCGTGTAGCTGCCGTCCGCCTTCGCCTCGGCCAGGCGCGCCACCGCGTCGGGCAGCGCGTCGAGGAACGACTTCCCGAGGCTGCCGGGCGCCCGGTGGGGCATCTCGATGCCCAGGGCGCTGTGCGGATTCGCCTCGACGATGGAGGTGATCTCCGCGTCGTCGGCGAACTCGTCGTAGTTCTGCGCGCCGGTGCCGCCAGTGGTGATCCAGGCCCGGGCGATCGGATGCACGACCGTCATGTCAGCTGACGCTACCCGGGCCCCGATCGCCGCCGCCGCCCGACTCACCCGCTTACCACCAGGTGAAAGGAAGGGCCCCCGGTTAACGCCTCCGGTAGAGGAAGGGCCCCTTCTTAACACCGGGAAGGGCGACTCAGGCGGTGGCGTTGCGGTGCCGGCCGGGAGCCGGACGGCGGGCCGGCGCGGCGGGGCGGGAGCCGGCGTTAAGGCGTACCGTCGTCGCACCCGCGGCGGCTGGGTGGGCGGCGGCGCCGGACCGCGACGGCGCGCGGGCGGGCCGGCCGGGCTCATCCGGCGGTGTCATCCGCGAGGTGGCCACCACCCGGGCCACGCCGACCACGATCGGCGGGGCCAGCAGGTCGGCCACCTCGGCCGGGCCGACCGGCCAGTCGCTCTCGGTCACCGACCAGTACGTCGCACCGGAGTCCTCGGTCGCCTGCTGCGGCGCGTCGTCGGACATGCGGCGGTGCTTGGCCATGGGAACGCCTCCAGGAACTGCCGTGCCGCGGCCCCGCGGGCCGTCGGCTGGGACACCCGGTGAAACGAGCCCCGCACCGGCCCGGTGACGGGCGGTGCGGGGCTCGGACGCGCCACGTCCCACGCTCAGTCGAAGATCGGGCCCTGCTCGCGGGTGCGCTTCAGCTCGTAGAAACCGGGGGTGGCGGAGACCAGCAGCACGCCGTCCCAGAGCCGGCCGGCCGCCTCGCCCTTCGGCGCCGGGGTGATCACCGGGCCGAAGAAGGCGACCTGACCGCCGTCCGGACCCGGCGCGTGGATCACCGGAGTGCCCACATCGGTGCCGACCGGCCGCATGCCCGCCTCGTGACTGGCCCGCAGCGCGTCGTCGTACTGCGTGGAATCGGCCGCGTCGGCGAGCGCCGGGTCCAGGCCGACGTCGGTGAGCGCGCCCACGATCATCTCCCGGCCCAGCTCCTCCTGGCGGAGGTGGATCCGGGTACCCATCGCGGTGTAGAGCTTCGCCAGCGCCTCGGCGCCGTGCGCCTGCTCGACGGCGATGCACACCCGCACCGGGCCCCAGCCCTTGACCATCAGGTCCTGGTACTCCTCCGGCAGTTCCCGGCCGTCGTTGAGCACGGACAGGCTCATCACGTGGAACCGGATGTCCACGTCCCGGACCTGCTCGACCTCCAGCAGCCAACGGGAGGTGATCCACGCCCACGGGCACAGCGGGTCGAACCACATGTCCGCGGTGACACGTTCGGTCACTGTGTCTTCCCTTCACGCCATCGTCGCGCCGGGGACCCGGCGCGGTCACCTTCGATCCTCACCCCGCACCGCATAGACCGGTACCGGAATGAGAGCGTGACCTCGACCACCGAGGGCGGTCCGTACATGGAAGACTCGGTTCGCAGCGGGCCGTCACGAGCGGCCGGGCGAGAACCGGCGCCGCGGGGCGCGGCGAGACGAGCGGGATGGAGACGAACAGTGCCGGGAGTGCGCAACCTGACCCAGGTCGAGGCTACCGAGCGGGCCCGCCTGCTCGAGGTGACCGGGTACGACATCAGCCTTGACCTGTCGACCGCGGTGCAGTCCACCGGTCGCACGTTCCGCTCGGTGACCGAGGTCCGGTTCCGCTGCGCCGAGCCGGGAGCGACCACCTTCATCGAGACCGCTGCCGAATCGGTGCGCTCGGCCACGCTCAACGGCGAGCCGGTCGACCTGTCCGGCTGGTCCGCCGAGAAGGGGCTCACCCTCAGCGGCCTGGCCGCCGAGAACGTACTGGTGGTCGACGCCGACTTCGGCTACTCAAACAGCGGGCAGGGCCTGCACCGCACCGTCGACCCGGTGGACGGCGAGACCTACCTCTACAGCCAGTTCGAGACCGCTGACGCGCAGAAGGTCTACGCCTGCTTCGACCAGCCCGACCTGAAGAGCGTCTACACCTGGCACGCCACCGTCCCGGAGCACTGGCGGGTCGTGTCGAACATGCCGGTGGCGCGCGAGGAGGCCGCCGGTGAGGGCCTGAAGACGGTGCACTTCACCGTGTCGGAGCGGATGAGCACCTACATCACCGCGCTCTGCGCCGGGCCGTACCACGAGGTACGCCGCACCCACGACGGCATCGACATGGGCTACTTCTGCCGGGCCAGCATGGCTCAGCACATGGACGCCGACGACCTGCAC
This sequence comes from Micromonospora sp. NPDC048169, assembly GCF_040652815.1. NCBI lineage: Bacteria > Bacillati > Actinomycetota > Actinomycetes > Micromonosporales > Micromonosporaceae > Micromonospora > Micromonospora sp. NPDC048169. Next base: position 115,767 of record NZ_JBEZMS010000015.1, on the reverse strand, counting down.
CTGATCACCACGCAGGGCTTCGACTTCTTCCAGGAGAAGTTCGGCGTGCGCTACCCGCTGCCCAAGTACGACCAGCTCTGGGTGCCGGACTTCAACGCCGGCGCGATGGAGAACTTCGGCTGCGTCACGCACGCCGAGTCGCACTACATCTTCCGCTCGCAGGTCACCGACTTCGAGTACGAGCAGCGCGCCAACACGATCCTGCACGAGCTGGCGCACATGTGGTTCGGTGACCTGGTCACCATGCGCTGGTGGAACGACCTGTGGCTGAACGAGTCGTTCGCCGAGTGGGCCAGCCACTGGTGCAACACGAACGCCACCCGGTTCAACGACGCGTGGACCACGTTCCTGTCGATCCGCAAGAACTGGGGTTACCGGCAGGACCAGCTCTCCTCCACCCACCCGGTCTACTGCGAGATGCCGGACCTGGAGGCCGTCGAGGTCAACTTCGACGGCATCACGTACGCCAAGGGCGCGAGCGTGCTCAAGCAGCTCGTCGCGTACGTGGGCGAGGAGCCGTTCCTGGCCGGCCTGCGCGCCTACTTCGGCAAGTACGCCTGGGGCAACGCCACCTTCGACGACCTGCTGTCCGAGTTGGAGGCGGCCTCCGGCCGGGAGCTGCGCAAGTTCGCCGCCCAGTGGCTGGAGACCGCGCAGGTGAACACGCTGCGCCCGGAGGTGACCATCGGCGCCGACGGCACGTACGAGCGGGTGGTGGTCCGGCAGGAGGCGCCGTCGGGCTACCCGACGCTGCGTACCCACCGCATCGGCGTCGGCCTGTACGACCTGACCGACGGCCGGCTGGTGCGCCGGGAGCTGATCGAGACGGACGTGACCGGCGAGTTGACCGAGCTGTCCGAGCTGCACGGCAAGCCCGCCGCGGACGTGCTGCTGCTCAACGACGAGGACCTCACCTACGCGAAGCTGCGGCTGGACGAGCGGTCCATGGCCACCGTGGTGCAGCACATCGCCGGCTTCGACTCGTCGCTGGCCCGGGCACTGTGCTGGACCGCCGCCTGGGACATGACCCGCGACGCCGAGCTGTCGGCCCGCGACTACGTGGCGCTGGTGCTGGCCGGGCTGACCGCCGAGACGGACATCAACCTCATCACCGCCACGCTGCGGCAGGCGACCACCGCGCTCACCTTCTACGCCGACCCGGCCTGGGCGCCGACCGGCTGGGCCGAGCTGGCCCGTACCGCGCGGGCCGGACTCGCGGCGGCCGAGCCGGGCAGCGGCTTCCAGCTCGCCTGGGCCCGCGCGTACGCCTCCTCGGCCCGCTCCGGTGAGGACCTGGCCACGCTGCGCGGCTGGCTGGACGGCAACGGGGTGCCGGAGGGGTTGACCGTCGACACGGAGCTGCGCTGGACGGTGCTCCAGTCGCTGGTCGCCAACGGCGCGGCGGGCGCCGCCGACGTGGACGCGGAGCTGGCCGCCGACCGTACCGCCAGTGGCGAGCGGGAGGCAGCGTACGCGCACGCGCTGGTGCCGACCGTGGAGAACAAGGCGGCGGTGTGGGCGCTGCTCACCGGCCCGGACGCGCTGCCCAACTGGCGCAACCGGGCGCTGCTGCAGGGCTTCACCCACCCGGCGCAGGTCGAGCTGACCGCGCCCTACCGGGAGCGGTACTTCGCCACGGTGGACCAGGTGTGGGCGCAGCGCGACAGCGAGCCGGCGCAGGAGTTCGTGCAGCTCGCCTACCCGGCGTACCTGGTCGACGAGGACACGGTCGCGGCCACCGACGCGTGGCTGGCCCAGGACGGGCAGCCGGCGTCGCTGCGGCGACTGGTGGCCGAGGGCCGCGACGGTGTGGTCCGCGCGCTGAAGGCCCGCGAGCGGGACGCGCGCACCGCCTGAGTGAGGCATGCCGGCCGGGGCCGGCGCGGGTGGCAGCCCGCGCCGGCCCCGGCGGGACCACGAGAAAGCCCGGCCCACGCGTACGCGGGCCGGGCTTCGTCGTGCGTGCGTGCGGGCGGATCAGCCCTTGCCGGCGTGGCTGGCGAGCTGGTCGAGGCCCTGGATGATGCCGCCGGCCAGGTCGCCGCCGCCGAAGGCGGCCACCATGGAGAGCGCGGCCAGCTTGGCGTACGTGTCCGGGATGCGCTTGCGCGCGTACTTGCCGGTGACGATCTCCAGCTGCCGCTGGTTGGGCGACACCGCGATCAGCACCGAGCGGTCCGGCTCGCCGAGCTGCCGGTGCAGCCGCTCGGCGTGTTCCCGGATCGGCTCGTCGAGGCCGCCGACGAACACCGAGAAGACCAGGCCGGTGCCCTGGTCGGCGAGGCGCAGCGCCTCGTCGATGCGGAGCAGCTGACGGGTCGAGAACGGTCCGTCCAGCACCGCGGGCGGGGTGCCCGTCCCCGTCGTGGGCCGCGCTTCACCAACGGTCACTTGCGCCTCCGGTTCCAGCGGCCGGTGCCTCCCGGCCGGCCTGCTCCTGCTTGCGGCTGGTCAACGCCGGCGCCTGCGCCCCGGCCGCGAGGGCCGTGCCGGCCGAGTCGGCCAGTTGCTCCGGACGGCTCAGGAACCAGACCGGAGTGAAGTCGAAGGGCCGGCCCGGCCGGTAGCGCTTGGCGCCGCCACCGTTGCCACGGCTGCCGGCGGCCGCCAGGGCGGCGATCAGCAGCACCGCGGCGACCGGGATGCCGACGAAGACCACCAACGTCTCGGTAACAGACAATCCCAACGCCCCCAGGCGGAAAGAGAGACCAGGAATGGCGGGTCGGTTGGCCGGTCAGGACCGGTCGCGCCCCACCTCACTTGTGATGTTCACGTTAGCGGAGTCGGCGGCCCGCCAGATTGCGGGGTGCTGATCCCATCCGTCACTCCAGTGCTCCAGCTGCGCGGCAGTGGCGAGCAGTGTCGCGTCGTCGCCGTAGCGACCGGTGAGCAGCACCCCCACCGGAAGCCCGTCGGCGGTCCGCCCGACCGGCAGGGAAACGGACGGATCGCCCGTGACGTTGAAGACCGCGCAGTACGGCGAGAAACGCCGCTGCCTGTCGAAGTCCTCTGCCGGTTCGAGGGCGGCGAACGCCCCCACCGGCGCCTGCGGGGCCGCGAGCGTCGGGCAGAGCAGCAGGTCGCAGCCGGCGGTACGGCGTACGCCACGGCGTACCTGCGCCTGGAGTTCGCCGAGCGCGGCGATCAGCCGGGCCGCGCCGAGCGCCTCGCCGCGTTCGCGCAGGAACCGGGTCAGCGGCAGCAGGTCGCCCTCCCGCCCGGCCGGGACGGGGGTGACAGCCAGCGCGTACCAGACGGTCTCGAACAGCGGCCACGCCTCGGGGCCGAGCGGCGCGGGGACGTCGACCACCTCGTGGCCGGCGTCGGCGAGCAGCCCGGCGGTCCGGTCGACGGCGGCTGCGCAGTCCGGGTGGACCGGTTCGGCGGCGAGCATCGGCGTGGTGAAGCGGCCGACGCGCAGCCGGCCGGGGCCGGCGGAGCGGGCGGCGCGGGTGACGCCGAGGTACCCGCCGGCGGGCGCGACCGGCGGCAGGTACGGCTCGCCGGGCACCGGCCGCGCGAGCACGTCGAGCAGCGCGGCCACGTCGGCGACGGTACGGCCGATCGGCCCGTTCACCGGCAGCCCGAAGCCGCCGAAGCCGAGCGGTCCGCCGGAGACCATGCCCCGGCTCGGTTTGTAGCCGACCAGTCCGCAGAGCGCGGCCGGGATGCGCAGCGAGCCCCCGCCGTCGGAGCCCTGCGCCACCGGGACCAGCCCGGCGGCGACAGCTGCCGCCGCGCCGCCGCTGGATCCGCCGGCCGTGTACGCGAGGTCCCACGGGTTGCGGGCCGGTGGCGCCACCAATCCCTCGGAGTAGAGCGAGCAGCCGAGTTCGGAGGTGGTGGTCTTGCCGAGGCTGACCAGGCCGGCGTCGGCCAGGAGGCGGACCACGTCGGCGTCGACGGGTGGGACGAAGTCGGCGAAGGCGGCCGAGCCGAAGGTGGTGCGTACCCCGGCGGTGAGCGTCAGGTCCTTGATCGCGGTCGGCACCCCGTGCAGGGGGCCGCGTTCCTCCGCCGCCACCGCGTCGGCGGCGCGGGCGGCGGTCCGGGCCCGCTCGGCGGTGACGGTGACGAACGCGCCGACAGTGTCGCCGAGCGCCTCGACCCGGCGCAGGTGGTGCTCGACCAGTTCCAGGCTGGACAGCTCGCCCCGGCGGATCGCGGCGGCCTGTTCCAGCGCGGTCAGGTCGTGCGGCTCGGCCATGCCGCCCATCCTGCCGGTCCGGCGGCCGGACGACCGGGCGACACGTCCGACCGGCGGTGGCCGGTCCGTATCCGGGTGATCCGACCGGCGGTGGCCGGTCCATATCCGGGTGATCCGACCGGCGGTGGCCGGTCCATATCCGGGTGACATGACCGGTTCGGGATGGTCCGCCGGGCGGGTGGGGCGCGCAGGATGTGCAAATCGACGTAACTCGATTGAAGGCTGCCCCGACCACCCCGAGGAGCACCCCGTGCACCACGCACCCGGCACACCGGCCCGCCCGTCCCGGCTCCCGCGCGCCCTGCGCCCCCTGCTCGCCCTCGCCCTGACCGCCGCCGGCCTCGCCGCCCTGCCGGTGGCACCGGCAGGAGCCGGCGACGGCGGGCCGGCCGCGGCGCTCGCCGCGAACCCCTACGAGCGCGGTCCCGCGCCCACCACCGCGTCGATCGAGGCCACCCGCGGCCCGTTCGCGATCGCCCAGACCACCGTCTCCGCGTCGAGCGTCAGCGGCTTCCGCGGCGGCACCATCTACTACCCGACAAGCACCGCCGAGGGCACCTTCGGCGCGGTCGCCGTCTCCCCCGGCTTCACCGCCAGCCAGTCGGCGGTGTCCTGGCTCGGGCCCCGGCTGGCCTCACAGGGCTTCGTGGTCATCACCATCGACACCCTCTCCGTCTACGACCAGCCGGCCAGCCGCGGCACCCAGCTTCTGGCCGCCCTGGACTACCTGACGAACACCAGCGCGGTGCGTACCCGGATCGACCGCAACCGGCTGGCGGTGATGGGGCACTCGATGGGCGGTGGCGGCAGCCTGTCGGCGGCGAACGCCCGGCCCGCGCTCCAGGCGGCGATCCCGCTGACCGGCTGGCACTCCACGAAGAACTGGTCGTCGGTACGCGTGCCGACGCTCGTCATCGGCGCGGAGAACGACACGGTGGCGCCGGTGTCGTCGCACTCGGAGCCGTTCTACACCAGCCTGCCGGCCACGCTGGACAAGGCGTACCTGGAGTTGAACGCGGCGAGCCACTCGGCGCCGACCTCGCCGAACGTGACTGTCGCGAAGTACAGCATCTCCTGGCTCAAGCGGTTCGTCGACGACGACACCCGCTACGAGCAGTTCCTCTGCCCGGCACCCCGGGGCACGGCCATCGAGGAGTACCGGGACACCTGCCCGCACTCCTGAGCAGCGCCGGGTGCGTCCGTCGACTCTAGGGCGACGACGGACGCACCCGCGCCGGTCTTCAGCGGCCGAGGAACCGCAGCGCGTTGCCGCCAAGCAGCGCGTCCCGCTGCGCGTCGGTGAGGAAGTCCGCCCGGTGCACCACCTGGCCGACCGGCCGCTCCCCCAGCGGGTACGGGTAGTCGCTGCCGAGCAGCACCCGCTCGGCGCCCATGGTGTCCACCAGCAGCCGCAGCGCGGCCGGTTCGAAGACCACCGAGTCGACGTGGAACCTGTCGACGTAGGAGCTGGGCGGTGCGCTCGACGCGCCGCGTACCAGGTCACCCCGGCGGTGCCAGGCGTTGTCGGCGCGGCCCAGCCAGAACGGGAAGCTGCCGCCGCCGTGCGCGAAGCAGATCCGCAGCGTCTCCGGCACCCGGTCGAACACGCCGCCGAGGATCAGTGCCAGCACCGACAGGTGCGTCTCGGCCGGCATCCCGGTCAGCCAGCGCGCCATCCACCGGTCCAGCCGGGGGCCGCCGGGCATGTCCCACGGGTGCACGAACACCGGCGCGCCCACCTCGGCGCAGTGGGTCAGGAACTGCACGATGCCCGCGTCGTCCAGGTCCCGGTCGCCGACGTGGTTACCGATCTCCACCCCGGCGTGCCCGGCCGCCAGGCAGCGGTCCAGCTCGGCGCAGGCCGCGTCCGCGTCCTGCAACGGCACCTGGCAGAACGGCACCAGCCGGTCGCCGCCGGCGGCGGTGACCTCCAGCGTGAGGTCGTTGAAGATCCGGGCCACCTTGACCGCCTGGTCGGCCGGGCGGTCGTAGCTGAAGAAGACCGGGGTGGGCGAGACGACCTGCACGTCCACGCCGTCGGCGTCCATGTCGGCGAGCCGGGTCGGCGCGTCCCAGCACTGCCCGCCGATCGGGCGGAACTCCGTCTCCCCCACCATGATCATGGCGGCGCGCTCGGAGTCCACCCGCAACCAGGGCCACCCGGACCCGCCGCACGCCGCGGCGAGGTCCGGCCACCCCTTCGGTACGACGTGCGTGTGCACGTCCACGACCGGCACGCGTCAGCCCTTGCCCGGGTGCAGCGCGCCGCAGTTGTCGCAGGTGCGGGCCTTCTCGTCGGCGTAGAACGCGGCGAAGACCGGGGGCAGGTCGGCGGCGATGTCGCGGACCTGCAACTCCACCTCGTGCACCTTGTGGTGGCACTCGCCGCAGTACCACTGGAACTTCTCCAGCGTGCCCTCCTCGCGGACCCGCTCGATCACCATGCCGATCGAGCCGGCCTCGGGGCGCTGCGGCGAGTGCGGGGTGTTGCGCGGCAGCATCCACATCTGCCCCTCGCGCACGTGCACCGTACGCGGGCCCTCGGGCAGCATCAGGTTGATGTGCATGTTGCCCTTGACCTGGTAGAAGAACTCCTCGTACGGGTCGACGTGGAAGTCCGTGCGCTGGTTCGGGCCGCCGACCACCATGACGATGAAGTCGTCGCTGCCGGGCAGCATCTCCTTGTTGCCCACCGGGGGCTTGAGCAGGTGCTGGTTCTCGCCGATCCAGCCGGAGAAGCTGAACGGCTCGGCGATCTCACTCATGGGAACCTCCCGACGGAAGTAGGGCGACTGCCTGCATCTCGATCAGCAGATGCGGATGCGGAAGCTGGTGCACGGCGACTGTGGTCCGGGTCGGGCCGGTGGCGTCGAAGAACTCCGCCCACACCTCGTTGTAGCCGCCGAAGTCGTTCATGTTGACCAGGTAGCTGGTGACCTGCACCAGGTCGCTCAGGTCGGCGCCGACCGAGCGGAGCAGGTCACGGATGTTCTCCACCACGGCCCGGGTCTGCTCCCGGATGTCCAGGTCGGTGGTGCCGAACTCGTCCACCGACACCCCGGCGAACGTGTTGTCCGGCCGGCGCGACGACGTGCCGGACACGTAGACGAACCCACCGGCCACCTTGACGTGCGGGAACGCGCCCCGCGGCACGGCCTTCCCGGCCACCACCCGGGCCGTCGCCGGGCCGCTTTCCGTTCCCGACTGCGGGGCTCGCAAACCCGGCTCACTCCTCGCGCTCACGAGAGTGCCTTCAGGGAGGCGGACCCGAGCTTCTCCACAGTGGCGCGGACGTGCGCGCCGGGGCGCAGCGGCACCGCGGCGGTGGCCGCGCCGGCCAGGAACACCCAGCCCTTGCGCAGCCGGACGCCGTGCCGGCCGGCCAGCCGCAGCCCCTCGTCCAACGCGCGACGCGGGTCGCCGAGGATGGCGGCGGTCGAGCCGACCTGTGCCACCCGTCCGTCGATCTCCAGCAGCACGCCGAGGTTGTCCAGCCCGTCCGGCACCGGCGACCACGGCCCGACCACGAACGCGGCGGCCGAGGTGTTGTCGGCGACCACGTCCGGCAGCGAGAAGGTGAAGTTCGCGTACCGGGAGTCGATCAGCTCGATCGCCGGGGCGACGGCGCGCACGGCCCGGGTGAACGAGCCGACCGGTTCGCCCGGGTCGGGCAGCCGGTCCAGCAGGAACGCCACCTCCGGCTCGACCCGGGGATGGATGAAGTCGCCGACGTCGACGCTGCCGCCGTCCGGCACCCGCATCACGTCGGTCAGCCGGCCCCAGATCACCTCGTCCACACCGACCTGGGCCATCTTGGCCTTGCTGGTCAGCCCCATCTTGAGCCCGACCAGCCGCTCACCCCGGTCGAGGCGGCGCTTCACCAGCGCGGTCTGCACCGCGTACGCGGCGTCGACGTCGAGGCCGGTCTCGGCGGCGAGCTGCGGGATCGCGGTGGCGTCGTCAGCCGCCGCGCCCAGCTTCTCCGCGATGCCTGCGATGTCCGGCCCGATCATGGGTTCTCCTTGCTCGCCAGGTCCAGTGCCACGTCCACGATCATGTCCTCCTGGCCGCCGACCATCCGGCGACGGCCCAGCTCGACCAGGATCGAGCGGACGTCCACGCCGTACTTGGCCGAGGCCCGTTCGGCGTGGCGCAGGAAGCTTGAGTAGACGCCCGCGTACCCCAGGGAGAGCGTCTCCCGGTCGACCTGGACCGGCCGGTCCTGCAACGGGCGGACCAGGTCGTCGGCGGCGTCCATCAGCGCGAACACGTCGCAGCCGTGCTTCCAGCCGTGCAGCTCGGCGACCGCGACGAAGACCTCCAGCGGCGCGTTGCCCGCGCCCGCGCCCATGCCGGCGAGCGACGCGTCCACCCGGACGGTCCGCCCGGACGGCGAACCGAGCGGGCCGTCGCCGAGGATCCGGCCGTGCTCGACCGCCAGCACGCTGTTCGCCACACCCAGGGACAGGTTGTGGTGCGCGTGGATGCCGATCTGCGTCTGGGGTTCCAGCACCTGCCGGTACGCGTCGACGCGCTGCGCCACGTCCGACATCAGCAGCCGCCCGCCGGAGTCGGTGACGTAGACGCAGTGCGCGCCGTACGACTCCATGAGCTTCGCCTGCGCGGCCAGCCCGGCCGGGTCGTTGAGGTGCGACATCATCAGGAACCCGGAGACGTCCATGTCGTTCTCCCGGGCCCAGGCGATGTGCTGGGCCGAGATGTCCGCCTCGGTGCAGTGCGTGGCGATCCGTACGCTGGTCACGCCGAGCGCCTTCGCCGCCTTCAGGTCGGCGATGGTGCCGATGCCCGGCAGCAGCAGCGTGGTGAGCCGCGCGGTGGTGAGCACCTCGGCGGCGGCGGCGATCCAGTCCGCGTCGGCGGCGGCGCCGTGCCCGTAGTTGACGCTGGAACCGGCCAGGCCGTCGCCGTGGGCCACCTCGACCGCCGCCACGCCGGCCGCGTCGAGCGCGGCGGCGATGGTACGCACCTGGTCGACCGTGTAGCGGTGGCCGATGGCGTGCATGCCGTCGCGCAGCGTCACGTCCTGGATGTAGAGGTCGGTCATCGCGCACTCACCTCCGTCGCGCGCAGCGCCACCAGCCGCTCCGCGGTACGCAGCGCTGCCGACGTCATGATGTCCAGGTTCCCGGCGTACGCGGGCAGGTAGTGCCCGGCGCCGGAGACCTCCAGGAACACCGACACCTGGAGGCCGGTGAAGTGCCGGCCGAGCACCGGCGCGTACGTGTCGACCCGGTCGAACTGCACGTCCTGCTTGAGCCGGTAGCCGGGCACGTACTCCTGCACGGCCTTCACCATGTCGGCCACCGAGGCGGCGATCGCGCCCCGGTCGGCGTCGGCGTCCGGGCACAGGCAGTAGACCGTGTCGCGCATGAGCAGCGGCGGGTCGGCCGGGTTCAGCACGATGATGGCCTTGCCGCGCTCGGCGCCGCCGACCACCTCGATGGCGCGGGCGGTGGTCTCGGTGAACTCGTCGATGTTGGCCCGGGTGCCCGGACCGGCCGACTTCGAGGCGATCGAGGCGACGATCTCGCCGTACGCGACAGGGGTGACCCGGCCGACCGCGTGCACGATCGGCACCGTCGCCTGCCCGCCGCAGGTCACCATGTTGACGTTCGGCTCGCCCAGGTGCTCGTCGAGGTTCACCGGCGGCACCACGTACGGGCCGATCGCGGCCGGGGTCAGGTCGACCACCGTGCGGCCGTGTGCCCGCAGCACCTCGTCGTGCCGCTTGTGCGCGCCGGCCGAGGTGGCGTCGAAGACCAGCTGGACGTCGGCGAACTCGGGCAGCGCGACGAGGCCGTCGACGCCCTCGGCGGTGGTGGTCACGCCGAGCCGGCGGGCCCGGGCCAGACCGTCCGAGGCCGGGTCGATGCCGGCCATCGCCACCATGCGCAGGCTCTCACTGAGCCGCAGCACCTTGATCATCAGGTCGGTGCCGATGTTGCCCGACCCGAGCACCGCCACTCCGACGCTCATGCCGGCCCTCCGCTGCGCTGCGTGCCGCCATGAGGCTCGACGGCCCTGTATCGATGATTCGCTCGCTGGCGCTCGCTCATGAGCTGGTCTCCTTCGAGAAACAGGTACGCACCGAACCGAGCCCGGAGATGCGCGCCTCGTACGCGGCGCCGGGCGTGACCGGCACCATCGGGCCGAGCGCGCCGGAGAGCACCACGTCACCGGCCTTGAGCGGGTCGCCCGCCCGGGCCATGGTCGCGGCCAGCCACTGCAACGCGTGCAGCGGATTGCCCAGGCAGGCCGCGCCCGCGCCGACCGAGACCGGCTCACCGGCGTGCTCCAGCACCATGCCGCACAGCCGCAGGTCCACATCGGCGAGCCGCCGGGGCGCGGTGCCGAGCACGAACAGCCCGCTGGAGGCGTTGTCCGCCACCGTGTCCACGATGGAGATGTCCCAGTCGGCGATCCGCGAGTCGACGATCTCGATGGCCGGCAGCACGTGGTCCACCGACCGGATCAGGTCGACAGTGGTGACCCGCTCGTCCGGCAGGTCCGCGCCGAGCACGAAGGCGATCTCCGCCTCCACCCGTGGCTGGAGCAGCCGCCCGATCGGCACCTCGACGCCGTCACCGACGGCCATGTCGTCGAAGAGCACCCCGAAGTCGGGCTGGAAGACGCCGAAGCTCTCCTGCACGGTCCGCGACGTCAGGCCGATCTTCGCGCCGACGCGGCGGTGCCCCTTGCCCAGCCGCTGCCGGGTGTAGACCTGCTGCACCTGGTACGCGGCCTCGATGTCGCCCTCGGGCAGCAGCCGGCCGCGCAGCGGCGGGCAGGGCTTCCCCTCCTGCCGGGCCACTGCGAGTTCCCGGTTGGCGGCCTCGATGTCCACGGTCATGGCGGCTCCTCGCTTACGTCGCTGCGGATTCCGGCCATTCTGCCCACCACGCGCGCCCGCGCCAGTCCGCGCGCTCATGCTGGGCCACCCTTCGTTCGCGACTGCGGGGCTCGCAACACCGGCTCACTCCTCGCGCTCACGTCAAATCCACGCAGACATTCGTCAGTTCGGAGTAGAAGTCGAGCGAGTGCACGCCGCCCTCGCGGCCGACACCCGACGCCTTCATCCCGCCGAACGGGGTGCGCAGGTCGCGCAGGAACCAGGTGTTCACCCAGACGATGCCGGCGTCGAGCCGGGCACCGGCCCGGTGCGCCCGGCCCACGTCCCGCGTCCACACCGTCGCCGCCAGGCCGTACGCGGTGCCGTTTGCGAGCGCGAACGCCTCGTCCTCGTCGTCGAACGGCGCGACGTGCACCACCGGGCCGAAGATCTCCTCCTGGTTGGTGCGGGCGTCCGGGCCGAGCCCGGTGAGCACCGTCGGCTGCACGTACGCCCCGCCGTCGCGGGCGTCGCCGAAGCGCGGCACGCCGCCCCCGGCGCGCACCTCGGCGCCCTCCGTACGGGCCAGCGCGTAGTGGCCGAGCACCTTGTCCCGGTGACCGTGCGAGATGAGCGGCATGTTCGCCGTCGCCTCGTCGTCCGGCCAGCCGTACGCCAGCTCGTCGGCGCGCTTGGACAGGCGGGCGGTGAACTCCTCGAACACCGGCCGCTGCACGTAGACGCGCTCGGTGCACAGGCACACCTGGCCGCCGTTCGTGAAACTGGACCGCACCGAACCGGCGACCGCCGCGTCCAGATCGGCGTCGGCGAAGACCAGGCCGGCGTTCTTGCCGCCCAGCTCGAAGCTGACCGCCTTCACCCCGTCGGCGGCGGCGCGCATGATCGCGCTGCCGGTCGCCGACTCGCCGGTGAACGTGATCGCGTCCACGCCCGGGTGCCGGGTCAGGTGCTCACCGGCCGAGCCGGGTCCGAAACCGTGCACCAGGTTGAACACGCCCTCCGGCACGCCCGCCGCGGCCATCACCTCGGCCAGCAGCGTGGCCGAGGCGGGGGTCTCCTCGCTGGGCTTGACCACCACGGCGTTGCCGCAGGCCAGGGCCGGGGCGACCTTCCAGGTGAGCAGCAGCAGCGGCAGGTTCCACGGCACGATGACCGCCACCACGCCGACCGGCTTACGGACCGCGTAGTTGAGCGCCCGCCCACCGGTCGGTGTGACGGTCGTGAACGACTCGGTGGGCGCGGTCGCCACGATCTCCGCGAACGCCCGGAAGTTGGCAGCTCCGCGCGGGATGTCGAGCGTACGGGCCTGCGAGATGGACTTGCCGGTGTCCGCCACCTCGGCGGCGACCAGGTCGTCGAAGCGCCGTTCCAGCTCGTCGGCGACCCGGCGGAGCACCTCCGCGCGTTCCCGCTCGCCCATCCGGCCCCACGGGCCGCGCAGCGCCGCCCGTGCCGCGGCGACCGCGTCGTCCACAGTCGACTGCGACGCCTCGACCACCTCGAACACCGGCTCGCCGGTGACCGGGCTGCGCTTGGTGAACCGGGAGCCGGCGTCGACGAACTCGCCGCCGACGAAGTTGCGCAGCAGGCCGGGGCCGTCCGGCGCGTGCCCGGTCATCAGCCGGGGATCCCAGAGCGTCATCGCCGCCGTCCCAGGGCCGCGCGGACACCACCGGCCAGCAGCGCCAGCGCGCCGGCCGCCACCGCGCCGACCACCGCGTACTGCGCGCGCACCCGGCGGCGCACCTGCGCGTACGGGGTGGTGGAGAAGGAGACCAGCTCGTACTGGGAGACGTAGCGGCCGGGCAGCGCCCGCTCCAGGGCGTGCTCGACCTGCTTGCGGGTGCGGAACACCGGCGAGGCGACCTTGTCCCGCATCTCCACGAAGTTCGCCAGCGCCATCCGGGCGATCGCCTCCGCGTTGTCCTGGCGGCGGTGCTGGAACAGCGGCAGCGCGGCGGTCCACTCGTCGTCGCACTCGTCCAGGCAGCGGTCCAGCTCGACCACGTCCTCGAACGCGCAGTTCGCGCCCTGGCCGTAGAACGGCACGATGGCGTGCGCGGCGTCGCCGATCAGGCCGACCTTGCCGGCTACCTGCCACGGCGTGCAGCGCACCGTGCCGAGCACACCGACCGGGTTGTGCTGGTAGTCGTCGACCAGGTTCGGCGCGAGCGGGACCAGGTCCGGGTAGTGGGTGGCGAAGAACTGCTCGATCGCGGCCGGGCTGCTCAGCGACGCGAAGCTGCGGGTGCCGTGGGTGGGCCAGAACAGCGTGCAGGTGAAGGAGCGGTCCGGGTTCGGCAGCGCGATCATCATCGAGGTGCCGCGCGGCCAGATGTGCAGCGCGCCCGGGTCGAGCGCGAACTCCCCGCCCAGCGGCGGGATGGTCAGCTCCTTGTAGCCGTAGTCGAGGAAGTCCAGGCTCTCGGTCAGGCCGCCGTACGCGAGCAGCTGCCCGCGCACCGCGGAGCCGGCGCCGTCGGCGCCGAGGACGACCGAGGCGGTGGCGGCGACCTTGCCCTGCGGCGTCTCGAACGTCATCTCGCCGCCGAGCGGGTCGAGGCCGACCAGCCGGTGGTCGAACGCGACGCGCACGTTCGGCAGCGCGGCGGCGGCGTCGAGCAGCGCGTTGTTCAGCGCGCCCCGGCTGATCGAGTTGATCGCCCGGTCCCCGGAGCCGCTGTACGACTGGAACTCCGGCTCGCCCTCGACCGGGTGGATCATGCGGCCGCGCATCGGCAGCGCGTCCGCCATCACCTCGTCCTCCAGGCCGATGCGGCGCAGCGCGTCCAGGCCGCGCTCGGACAGCGCCAGGTTGATCGACCGGCCCCGCTCGACCGTGCCGGTACGCGGGTCGGGCCGCCGCTCGTAGAGGGCCACCGGATAGCCGCGCCGGGCCAGGTAGCAGGCCAGCAGGCAGCCGGCCAGTCCGGCGCCGACCACAGCGATCTCGTCGCGCTCTCTCACGAGCCCTCCTTCTCGAACGTTGCCGCCAGCGCCTCGGCGACCCGCCAGCAGTCGTGGTACGTGGAGTACAGCGGCACCGGCGCGAACCGGACGATGTCCGGCTCCCGGGCGTCGGCGACCACGCCGTGCTCGTGCCGCAGCCGCTTGGTCAGCTCGTTGGCGCTACCGACGCCGATCCGCACCGAGAGCTGGCAACCGCGCCGGGCCGGGTCGCGCGGGGTGACCACGGTGAGCGGCCGGCCGGGCGTCACCTCGTCGAGCAGCTGCTCCAGCCAGGCGGTCAGCCGCAGGCTGCGCTCACGCAGCGCCGGCATGCCGACGGAGTCGAACAGCTCCAGCGAGGTACGCACCGGGCCCATCGCGAAGATCGGCGGGTTGGAGATCTGCCACGCCTCGACGGTGGCCGGGGGCCGGGACACCGGGGTCATCTCGAACCGGGTGGCCGCCTCGGTGCTCCACCAGCCCTCGAAGCGCTGGATGGACGGATCGCCGAGGTGCCGCTCGTGGACGAAGACGCCACCGAGCGCGCCCGGCCCGGAGTTGAGGTACTTGTACGAGCACCAGGCGGCGAAGTCGACGTCCCAGTCGTGCAGCGCCAGCGGCACGTTGCCGGCGGCGTGCGCCAGGTCCCAGCCGACCACCGCGCCCGCCGCGCGGCCGGCGGCGGTGATGGTGGGGATGTCCATCAGCTCGCCGGTCAGGTAGTTCACGCCGCCGAGCATCAGCAGCGCCACCGTGTGGCCCTCGCGGGCCAGGAAGTCCAGCACGTCCTCGGTGCCGAGCGTGTCGGAGCCGGGGCGCGGCTTGAGGCGTACGACAGTGGTGTCCGGGTCCAGGCCGTGGAAGCGGGCCTGGCTGCGCACCGCGTAGCTGTCCGAGGGGAACGCGCTGTCCTCGATGACGATGCGGGTGCGCTCGCCGGCCGGCCGGTAGAAGCTCACCATCAGCAGGTGCAGGTTGACGGTGAGGGAGTTCATCACCACGGTCTCGGCGGGCAGCGCGCCGACCAGGCGGGCGGCCGGTGCGGTCAGCAGCTCGTGGTACGGCAGCCAGGGCCGCTCCGACTCCAGGTGCCCCTCCACGCCCAGGCGCTGCCAGGCGTCCAGGTCGGCGAGCAGCTCGTCCCGGGTGGCCCGGGGCTGAAGGCCGAGCGAGTTGCCCGCCAGGTACGCCGTGTCGGGGTAGCGCCCGCCGTCGGCGGGTGGGATGTGGAACAGGTGCCGGTGGCCGGGATCGGCGGCGTCGCGGCGGAGGGCTTCGTTCTCGGGGGTGTGCATGCTGTTCTCTCTCGTCACATCGCGGTGCGGGCCGACCACAGCTCCGGGAAGACCACCCGGGCCATGCTGCGCTGCAACCATGCCAGTCCGGCGGAACCGCCGCTGCCGACCTTGGCGCCCATGGTGCGCTGCACGGCCTTGACGTGGTTCCAGCGCCAGTCGCCGAACTCCTCGGCGATCTCGGTCAGCGCGTCGCCGAGCAGGCGCAGGTGGTTGTCCGGGCCGTTGTCGCCGTAGATGCGGACCCAGGCCGCCTCGATCGCCGGGTGCGCCTCGTGCTCGGCGTTCACGTCCCGCGACAGCAGCTCGGCCGGCACGTCGAAGCCCTTGCGGGCCAGCAGCGCCACCACCTCGTCCCAGAGGCTCGGCGTGGCCAGCGCGGCGGTCAGCTCGTCGTAGACCTCGGTGTGCCGGCGGAACGGGCGGATCAGCGCCCGGTCGCGCAGGCCGAGCAGGAACTCCAGTTGCCGGTACATCGCGGACTGGAAGCCGGAGCCCTCGCCGAGCCGGTCGCGGAAGCGGTTGAAGTCGGCCGGGCTCATCCAGCGCAGGCCGTGCCACGCGGCGTTGAGGCCCTCCAGGTGCAGGGCGGCGCGGCGCAGCGGGGGCAGCGCCTCCCAGATCCGGTCCTCGCGCAGCTCGCGCTTGGCGTGCCGCAGCTCGTGGCAGGTCAGGCCGAAGTACAGCTCCATGATCTGGCTGACCATCAGGAAGGACATCTCGCCCGGGTCGTCGCTGAGCGGCTCCTGGAGCCGGTGCAGCGTGCTGGCCCGCACGTACGCGTCGTACGGCACGCGGTCGGCGAACTCCAGGGTCGGCTCGCCGCCGTTGCGCGCCGCCCGAGCCGCCCGTTCCTGCGGGGTTACCGGGCGCACCGCCGTCGTCTGTTCCACAGTCATTCTCCGTCCGTGCGCGGGGTAGACGTCATGATCCCGCCGGTGGGCGACCGAATGGAATGCCTGTTCAACGGCGGTATGGTGGTCTCACTTGGCGAACCGAAACCATCTCGCGTCGCCCTCTTTACGGAAGGAAGGTCCGCGCGTGGACGACATGGACTGGGCGCTGCTGCGCGAGCTCCAGGCCGACGCCCGGCTGTCGTACAGCGAGTTGTCCCGCCGGGTCCACCTGTCCCCGCCCGCGGTCGCCGAGCGGGTGCGGCGGCTGGAGGAATCCGGCGTGATCACCGGCTACCACGCCCACGTCGACCTCACCCGGGCCGGGCGCACGGTGCTCGCGCTGATCCGGATGTCCTGCTACGGCGCACGCTGCATCCTCAACGACCCCGACGTCGCGGGCTGGCCGGAGATCATGGAGATCCACCGGATCACCGGGGACGCGTGCAGCATGCTCAAGGTCGCCGCGACGAACATGGGCGAGTTCGAAGAGGTCATCGACCGCCTCGCGCCGTACGGGCAGCCGTCCAGCACGATGGTGCTCTCCACGCCGCTGGCCTGGCACCCGGTGGTCAAGGCGCCTCGTTAGCTTCCCCCACCTCCCGGGAACACAGCCGCCGCTGCCCGTCAGTGGTCCGGCGCACCGTCGCGCCGGGAGGGGGGAACCATGCGAGGGCTCGTGTCACATCGTGCGTTGTCGTCCCTGCTGGGCCTGCTCGGCCTGGTCGCGGCGTTCGTCCTGACCACCGCGCCGCCGGCCCGGGCCGGGGAGAGCGTGTTCATCGAGGTGACGCCGAACAGCGTCCAGGCCGGTTCCCGGGTCAACCTGCGGGCCGGCTGCGACAACAGCAACAACCGCCAGGCGCAGGTCACCTCGGACGCCTTCGGGCGGGTGACGCTGCGGCCGGACAACGGCTTCCTCACCGGCTCGGTCACAGTGCCCGGGAACAAGGCGCCCGGCGACTACCCGGTGAACCTGGACTGCTCCAACGGCAACACCGCCTCGACCATGCTCACCGTGCTCAACATGGCGCAGCCGAGCAAGGGGCCGGCGACCGGCGGCGGTGGCACCGCGGGCAGCCGGGGCACGGGCTCGCTGCTGCTGGTCGGCGGTCTGGTAGCGGTGGCAGTGGTGGCCGGTGTGAGCGCCCGCCGCAAGACCGGCGGCCGCGTCTGACGGGGTGCCGCGATGGCCCGCTCATCACGCCGCCGGGACCGTACCGGCCCGGCGGCGGACCGCACCGGCCGCCGCGCCGCCGCCCGCCGGTCGCGGGGGCGTACCGGACGGCTCCGGGCCGCGCTGCGGCTGACCGCCGGGGCCGCGCGCCGGTTCGCCCACATCGCCGGGCACGCGTTCTCGGCCAGCGTCGCCACGGCGGATCCGCAGTCCCGGCCGGTTCCGGCCCGCGCCGCCCGGACCACCACCCGCCGGTACGCCCCGAGCCGGCACCCGGGTGTCCCGGTGCTCGTGGTGGCGAGCGTGATGGCGCTGATCGTGGCCATGCTCGGCGTGGAACGGGTGACCGGGGTCAGCGTGCTGCCCGACCGGATCGTCGCCGGTCTGCGCCCGCCGCCGAAGAAGTTCCCGGTGCTGCCGGCCAGTCCGCCGACGGACCTGAGCATCGGGAAGCTGGACCTGCGCGCGCCGGTGCACCGGGTCGGCATCGCGCCGGACGGCAGCATCGCGGTGCCGGACGTGGAACGGGCCGGTGAGGTCGGCTGGTACGACCAGGGCCCCACCCCCGGCCAGTACGGCCCGGCGGTGCTCGTCGGCCACGTCGACACCACCACCGGGCCGGCCGTCTTCCACGGGCTGCGGGAACTCGACGACGGCGACCGGATCGAGGTGACCCGCCAGGACCGCTCGGTGGCGGTGTTCGAGGTGACCTCGATCGAGCGGTACGGCAAGGAGAAGCTGCCGGTGGAGGACGTCTACGGCGACTTCAGCCGGCCCGGCCTGCGGCTGATCACCTGCGGCGGGCGCTGGGTCGGCGGCGAGACCGGGTACGCGGACAACCTGGTGGTCTACGCCTCGCTGGTCAAGGCGCGCTGAGCGCCGGTCAGGCCGCCTCGGGCTCGGGCTCGCGCAGGTCGAGCCAGTCCGCCCAGCGCGGGTCGGGGGCGCGGTGCCCGAGCACCCGCCAGGCGGTCCCCTTGGGCGCGGCCGGCAGGTGGTGCAGCCGCCAGCCCAGCTCGGCCGGCGTCTTGTCGCCCTTCGTGTGGTTGCACCGGGCGCAGGCGGCGACCACGTTCTCCCAGGCGTGCCGGCCGCCCCGGCTGCGCGGGAACACGTGGTCGATGGTCTCGGCCGGCCCCCGGCAGTACGCGCACCGCCACCCGTCGCGGGCGAACACGGCCCGCCGGGACAACCCGACATGGGTGCGGTACGGCACCCGGACGTAGCGGGTCAGGCGTACCACAGAGGGCACCGGTAACGCGTTGCGCGCACTGTGCAGGATGCCCTCGCCGTCGGCGACGCAGACCGCCTTGGCGGAGAGGACGAGGATCGCGGCACGACGCACCGACACGACGCACAGGGGCTCGTAGGTGGCGTTGAGAACGAGTGCACCGGAGCCCGCCGTGGGTCGTATGTCAGGCATCGCGCTCACCCTCCCGGTCCAGCCGCTCCCGCCGCCCGCGCGCCGGAACCGCCCGCGAACAGCGCGGAACAGCTCCGACGCCGGCTGGATCACCGACGTCCGTTGCGCCAATAGTCCCTGATCGCGCCCTCGATTGCACGTACTAATCCCGGCTTCCCCCGGGCAGCGGCACTTCGCCGTGGTGGCGATGTCCGCCGCCGCCCGCCCGTGCGGTACGAAAGCACTGTGAACGTCTCCGACCTGATCTCCGCCGTGGTGTCCGCCCTCTCCGACCGGCGCCCGGACTGCCAGGGCAGCAGCTCCTGCGAGTTCCTGTACCGGCTCACCGGCTCCGCCTGGTTCGCCGAGAGCAGCTACTGGATCCTGCTGAAACCGCTGCGGGTCGCGTTGATCCTGATGATCGCGGTGGCCGCCCGGTGGGCGCTGCACCGGACCATCAACCGGCTGGTGCGGACCACCACCGACGGCGCGGTGCCGACCATGCTCCGCCCGCTGCGCGAGCGGATCCCCAGCGCCACGCTGGACCCGAACCAGTTCGTGCCGGAGCGGCGGCGGCAGCGGGCCGAGGCGATCGGGTCGGTGCTGCGCAGCATGGTCACCGCGTTCGTCTTCGGCATCGCGCTGCTGATGGTGCTCAAGGAGTTCAGCTTCGACCTGGCCCCGCTGCTGGCCAGCGCGGGCATCGCCGGCGTGGCGCTCGGCTTCGGCGCGCAGAGCCTGGTCAAGGACCTCATCGCCGGCCTGTTCATGCTGATCGAGGACCAGTACGGCGTCGGCGACACGGTCGACCTGGGCGAGGCGACGGGCGTGGTCGAGGCGGTGGGGTTGCGGGTCACCACCGTCCGGGACGGCCGCGGCGTGCTCTGGTACATCCGCAACGGCGAGATCATCCGGGTCGGGAACAAGAGCCAGGGCTGGGCGCTGGTGGTGGTCGACCTGCCGATCGGGTTCGCCTCCACCGAGGAGGCCACCGCTGTGCTGCGTACCGCGGCGGCGTCGGTGGCGCTGGACCCGGAGCTGGCGCCGAAGATCGTCGAGGAGCCGGAGGTGCTCGGCGTCGAGCAGATCACCGTCGACGGCGCGGTGATCCGTACCGTCGTCAAGACCACCGCGGACGGCCAGTTCGCGGTCGGCCGCGAGCTGCGCCGCCGGCTCGCGGAGGCGCTGGAGAACTCGGGGATCGTCGCGCAGATCGCGGCCGCCCGGCTGTTCCCGGGCCTGCCGGTCCAGCCGCCGGCGCCGCCCGCCACCGAGGGCACGGGGACCGGCGGACCCACCTGAGTCGCCGGACGAGCCGGACAATTTCCGGGGGTCGCGCGCCGCGCGGCCCCTCGGGTATCGTCCGTTCGGTTCAGTCGGAGATGCGACGATCAATCCGTTCGCCCTAGCCAGTTGTCAGACGATCGGGCAGAATCCGGTGCACACGCTCCACCGGGGAGCGTGCTCGTGTCCTCGCTGATCGGTTGATCTGACGACGGTTCCCGGTCGGGCCATCACAAGTGGTCGACCAGGAACGATGGAGGCGACGGTGTCCGACGCGCGACCCGCCCAGGAGAGCCCGGCCACCTTTCGGGACGTCTTCGGCCAGTCGGAGTTCCGCGTCATCTTCGCCGCCAACACCCTCTCCTGGGTGGGTGACTACCTGGCCCGCGCCGCGGTCGCCGTGCTCGTGTTGCGCGAGACCGACTCGGTAGCGCTCTCCGCCGCCGCGTTCGCCGCCAGCTACCTTCCCTGGCTGGTCGGCGGCCCACTGCTCTCCGCGCTCGCCGAGCGGCACCACTACCGGCGGGTCATGGTGGTCTGCGACGTCCTCCGGATGGCGCTGATGGCGCTCGTCGCGATGCCCCGGATGCCGACCTGGTCGATCTTCGCGCTGATCTTCCTGGCCACGCTCGCGAACCCGCCCAGCCAGGCGGCGCGGTCGGCGCTGATGCCGCACATCCTGACCGGGGACCGGCTGGTCGTGGGCCTGTCCGCGTTGACCAGCGCCGGCCAGGCCGCCCAGGTCGTCGGCTACCTGATCGGCGCCACAGTGGCGGCGCTCAACCCGAACATCGCGCTGCTCGTCAACGCCGTCACCTTCGCCGTGTCGGCCGCGCTGGTCCGCTTCGGCATCCGCGAGCGGCCACCGGCGATGGCCGAGGTGCACCGCAGCCACCTGCTGCGGGAGACCGTCCAGGGCTTCCAGATCGTCTTCGACCGGCCGGTGCTGCGCGCCATCGCGGTGCTGGTGTTCAGCGCGATGCTCTTCTCGATCGTCCCCGAGGGGCTGGCCGCGGGCTGGGCCGCCGACCGCGCCGACGGCCGGATGAACACCGGCACCGCCCAAGGGCTGATCATGGCCGCCGTGCCGGTCGGCTACATCCTCGGCGGGCTGACCATCAGCCGGCTCGTCGGCCCGGCCCGGCGGCTGACGCTGATGCGACCGTTGATGATCATCGCGCCGGCGACGCTCGTACCCGCGCTGTTCAACCCGCCACCGACGGTGGTGGCGCTGCTCGCGGCCGGGTGCGGCTTCGCCGTCGCCGGGCTCGTCCCGATCGCCAACGGCCTGTTCGTGCAGGCGCTGCCGGACGGGTTCCGGGCCCGGGCGTTCGGCGTGATGGCCAGCGGCACACAGATCATCCAGGGTGCCGCGGTGCTGGCCACCGGCGCGCTCGCCGAGCGGTTCTCGGTTCCGGCGGTGGTCGGTGCCTGGAGCGCGGCCGGGGTGCTGATCATGACCGGGGCGGCGCTCGCCTGGCCCCGGCCACAGGTGATCAACGAGGCCATCGAGACCGCCCGCGCCGAGTCCTCGGCCGCCACCGGGGTCGCGCACGCGCACCCGCCCGGCCCGGCGCCGGGTGACCGCAACCGCGAACCCGGCCGGCACCGGCACGCGGTGACGTGATCCGCGCCGCCCGGCGGGCGGGCGCGGGTGCCGGGGCGCACCTGGCAGGATGGAAGCGTGACTTCCCCAGGCGAGTCGATGACCCTCTTCGAGGCGATCGGCGGCGAACCGGCCTTCCGCAAGCTGGTGGACGAGTTCTACGCCGGCGTCGCCGACGACCCGCTGCTGCGGCCGATGTACCCGGAGGAGGACCTCGGCCCGGCGGCGGACCGGCTGACCCTGTTCCTCATGCAGTACTGGGGCGGCCCGCACACCTACTCGGAGCAGCGCGGCCACCCGCGGCTGCGGATGCGCCACGCACCGTTCCGGATCGGCGCGGCCGAGCGGGACGCCTGGCTGCACCACATGCGCCGGGCGGTGGACACGCTCGACCTGCCGCCGCAGCTCGCCGCCGCGCTCTGGGACTACCTGGAGCGGGCCGCCTATTTCATGGTGAACGTGATGGAGGACCCGGCCGCGGGCTGAGCCCGGCTCAGAGCAGGGCACCCTCGTCGTGCAGCCAGTCGACGAACGTCACGGCGACCGCGGCGCCGCAGTCGAGCATCTCGACCAGCAGGGCGTCGTGTGCGCCGGCGCCGAGCGGGACCTGCAACTCGGCGTAGATCGGGAGCTGACCGCGTTCGGTCGGGTCGCCGATGTACGCCTTGCAGAAGCGCCGGGTGTGGTTCCACTCGTTCACCACGCGGTAGGCCCGGTCGGCCCAGTCCGGTGGGACCGTCGCGTGCGGGCGGGCCCGCATCACCAGGATCTCGTCCTCCGGACCCTCCAGCGCGACCAGCACCGCGTGCCGCTCCCACATGGCCAGCAGGTTGCCGTCCCCGTCGGCCAGATAGCGCACGTCGAGCAGGTCGAGCGCGTCGCAGACCCGGCTCAGGGTGACCGGCGCGACGGTGGCCGGCATGTCCGCGAGGGCCGGCCGCTCGGGTGGCGCCACGTCGTCGCCCGGAGGGCGGGGGGCCGGCGGCCCGACCCGGATGGTGTCATCCACTGTGGTCCCGCTTCGAGTCTCCGGCTCCCCGCCAACGGC
Source organism: Micromonospora sp. NPDC048169 (assembly GCF_040652815.1). NCBI lineage: Bacteria > Bacillati > Actinomycetota > Actinomycetes > Micromonosporales > Micromonosporaceae > Micromonospora > Micromonospora sp. NPDC048169. The sequence continues at coordinate 93,035 of NZ_JBEZMS010000015.1, read as the reverse complement.
GGGACCAGGGCGCCATGACCACCACGGCATCGCTCGCGCACCTCACTCCCCAGCGGATCCGGACGCCTACGGTGCGTTGGATCCGAGGATGGACGGTACCCGGACAGGCGGCGTGAGGCATCCCCCCAACGACCGCCCCAGGCCGGAAGGACGACATGGGGTCATCCTTTCGGATGACCTACCGTCGGCCTGAGTGCAAGATCGGCAACGGTCCGCGACCAGACCGCCCCGAACGGACCGACGAGCCCGACCCATCGGCCCGCACTGCGCACCTGAACGTCGTCCTCGCCGGTGCCGAGGAAACCCATCCGGACCAGGCCCTGCACCAGCCGCTGCGACACCTCCACCGGGGTGCGTGGCGCCTCGTCCGGGGTCACCACCACGGCGACGTGGTCCAGCAGCGCATCCCGGAGCACCCGCTGCCCGACCGCGCGGCCCGCCACGCCGTGCACGGCGGCCTCGCGCAGCGTCCCGGCCGCCGCCTCCGCGATCCGGCGCACCTCGGCGCCGGGCAGCGCCTCCACGGCCCGGCTCGCGGCCGGTGGAAGCTGCCACCGCCAGCCGTCGTCCCGGCGTACCGGAAGAGACGTCCCCCCGGCGGAGAGTTCGGCAAGCAGTTCCCCCGCCGCCACAGTGACGTCGGCGGGGGCAGTGCCGGGCACGGTACGGACCACGAGCACCCCCCACGGCAGACGCGCCCAGAGGGCGGTACGGCCCGTGTCCGGCACCGGCCGCAGCCGGACCACTGTGGCCGGGTCGAACCGGACCAGCCGGGCCAGGAAGGCCCCGGCGTCGGCCGTCCCGGTCAACCCGTGCCCGGTCATCCGCTCAGCCCCGGCGCGTAGCGGAGCAGGAACGCCCGCTCCTCCGGTGAGATCCGGCGCGGGCGCTGCGCCGTCAGGTCGAACGGCACCAGCAGCGACCGGGCGGTGCCGGCCAGCGTGTCGCCGTCGTACAGCTCGTACGCGACCGAGAAGGAGGCGGCCCGGATCTGGTCCACCCACAGCTCGATCCGCACCGCCGGCGCGGCCTCCGCGCTGGCCCGGCCCAGCGCGTAGTCGACCGGGCGCAGGTAGTCGACCTCGTGCCGGCGGATGACCACACCGTCGGCGAACGAGCCCACCCCCCACGCCCGGCCGCCGGCGAACATCATCGCCACCCGGGCCTCCTCGTAGAGCGTGAGGAAGCGGGCGTTGTTGACGTGGCCGTACGCGTCCAGGTCGGACCAGCGCAACGCGCAGTGGTAGACGAAGCGGTCAGTCACGGGTGAGCTTGCGGTAGGTCACCCGGTGCGGCCGGGCCGCCTCGGCGCCGAGCCGGTCGACCTTGTTCTTCTCGTACGCCTCGAAGTTGCCCTCGAACCAGAACCACTTGGCCGGGTTCTGGTCGTCGCCCTCCCAGGCCAGGATGTGCGTGGCGACCCGGTCCAGGAACATCCGGTCGTGGGAGATCACCACGGCGCAGCCGGGGAACTCCAGCAGCGCGTTCTCCAGGCTGGACAGCGTCTCCACGTCCAGGTCGTTCGTCGGCTCGTCGAGCAGGATCACGTTGCCGCCGATCTTGAGCGTCAGCGCCAGGTTGAGCCGGTTGCGCTCGCCGCCGGAGAGCACCTTCGTCGGCTTCTGCTGATCCGGGCCCTTGAAGCCGAACGCGGCGATGTACGCCCGGGACGGCATCTCGACCTTGCCCACCATGAGGTGGTCCAGCCCGTCGGAGACGACCTCCCAGACGGTCTTGTCGCCGTCCAGGCCCTGCCGGTTCTGGTCGACGTACGACAGCGAGACCGTCTCGCCGACCCGGACCGAGCCGCTTGTCGGCTGCTCCAGCCCGACGATGGTCTTGAACAGCGTGGTCTTGCCGACGCCGTTCGGGCCGATGATGCCGACGATGCCGTTGCGGGGCAGCGAGAACGACAGGTTGTCGATCAGCACCCGGTCACCGAACGCCTTGGTCAGGTTCTGCGCCTCGATGACCGTGTTGCCCAGGCGCGGGCCCGGCGGGATCTGGATCTCCTCGAAGTCCAGCTTCCGGGTCTTCTCCGCCTCGGCGGCCATCTCGTCGTAGCGGTCCAGACGGGCCTTGGACTTGGTCTGCCGCGCCTTGGCGTTCGAGCGGACCCACTCCAGTTCCTCGGAGAGGCGCTTCTTCATCTTGGCGTCGCGGCGGCCCTCGACGGAGAGCCGGGCGGCCTTCTTCTCCAGGTAGGTGGAGTAGTTGCCCTCGTACGGGTAGGCCCGGCCGCGGTCCAGCTCCAGGATCCAGTTGGCCACGTTGTCCAGGAAGTACCGGTCGTGGGTGATCGCCAGGACGGTGCCCGCGTACTTGGCCAGGTGCTGCTCCAGCCACTGCACGCTCTCCGCGTCCAGGTGGTTGGTGGGCTCGTCGAGCAGCAGCAGGTCCGGCGCCTCCAGCAGCAGCTTGCACAGCGCGACCCGGCGGCGCTCACCACCGGAGAGCTGGGTGACGTCGGCGTCCGGCGGCGGGCAGCGCAGCGCGTCCATGGCGAGTTCGAGCTTGGAGTCGATGTCCCACGCGTCGGCGGCGTCCAGCTCCTCCTGGAGCTTGCCCATCTCCTCCATCAGCTCGTCGGAGTAGTCGGTGGCCATCTGCTCGGCGATGGCGTTGAACCGCTCCAGCTTGGCCTTGGTCTCGGCGACCGCCTCCTCGACGTTGCCGAGGACCGTCTTCTCCTCGTTGAGCGGCGGCTCCTGGGCGAGCATGCCGACGGAGTAGCCGGGCATGAGCCGGGCCTCGCCGTTGCTCGGCCGGTCCAGCCCTGCCATGATCTTGAGGAGGCTGGACTTACCGGCGCCGTTCGGACCGACCACCCCGATCTTGACACCCGGCAGGAAGTTCAGCGTCACGTTGTCGAGCACGACCTTGTCGCCGTGCGCCTTGCGCGCCTTGTCCAGGACGTAGATGAACTGGGCCACGGTGCGGGCTACCTCCGTCGGTTGCGATCGCGGGCTTGTCGGGTGCGGGGCGCGGCGCCGATCTGCGCCAGCCGCCGCCGGCCGGGAGCCGGCCGCACGCCGCCGTCAATCCTGACAGGTACGGACCGCCACGCCCACATCACCCCACCCCAGGGGTACGGCGGCGTGCCTCGTTGCAGCCCTCGGTACTACTCATTACCGTCGACAGTATGACCAAGAAGATCGCCATCAGCGTCCCCGACGACGTGGCCGAACGACTGGCCCAGGAGCAGAACGTCTCCGCGTTCGTCACCGAGAGCGTGCGGCAGCGGATGGCGGGAGAGCGCACCCGGCGCGCGCTCCGGCAGGTCGGCTTCCGGCTGTCCGACGGCGGGCTCGCCGACGCGGGCCACGCGCTCGACGAGGCCCAGGCGAAGATCACCCCAGAACTGCGCGCCCGGGCGGCCGAGTTGCTGAGCGAGTCGTCGCGTGGACGGCTGACCCGTGACTGACCCCGGGCTGGTGCTCGACACCGCCTGCCTGCTGGCCTACTCGGACGGCACCGAGGCGGTCGGGGAGCAGATCGCGTCGGTCGCGGACCGGGGACAGACGGTGATCGTGCCGGCGCTGTGTCTTGCCGAGGCGTACCGGCAGGTGGCCGTGGACGGCTGGCGCCTGCTGGACATCCTCGGCGATCTCGACCACGTGGTCGTCACCCCTGTCGCGCACGACATGTGCATGTTCCTCGGCGGCTGGTCACGCACGCTCCTCAGCATGGACCTCGCCCAGGTGGCGCTGGAGGCCGCGCGGGCCGCCACGCCAATCATGAGCGACCGGCGGGAACTGCTCGGTGAGGTGCTGCCCAAGGAGTGGCCGATCATCGACCTCTGAACCGCCGGTGTCGACAAGATCACGCGATGGATTCGGCGGTTCTGGGACGGGTAGGTAACTCCGGCACGGGGGATCAGAAGCCGCAGCTACGCTCAGTACGCTCATCGCGGTGGACCCGTCAGTACCCGGAGGTAGCCGATCGTGACCGTCCGTAGCTCCTTTGTCGTAGTGGCCAACCGCCTGCCGGTCGACGAGGTGAGCACACCCGAGGGGCGGCAGTGGCGGCGCAGCCCCGGCGGGCTGGTCACCGCGCTGCACCCGGTCCTCGCCGAGCACCAGGGCACCTGGGTGGGGTGGGCCGGCGGCACCGGCGCCGCGCCCGAGCCGTTCGACCTGGAGGGCATCCGGCTGCACCCGGTGCCGCTGAGCGCCGAGGAGCTGGAGCGCTACTACGAGGGCCAGTCGAACGCGACGATCTGGCCGCTCTACCACGACGCGGTGGAGACGCCCGCCTACAAGCGGCGCTGGCGCGAGGCGTACCGGCTGGTGAACGCCCGGTTCGCGGAGGCCGCGGCGGACGTGGCCGCCGAGGGCGCCACCGTCTGGGTCCAGGACTACCAGCTCCAGCTCGTGCCGGCGATGCTCCGCGAGCTACGGCCGGACCTGCGGATCGGCTTCTTCCTGCACATCCCGTTCCCGCCGATCGAGCTGTTCATGCAGATGCCGTTCCGCACCGAGATCCTGCGTGGACTGCTCGGCGCGGACCTGGTCGGCTTCCAGCAGCGGCTGGCGGCGCAGAACTTCGTCCGGCTGGCCCGGCACCTGCTCGGCCTGCGCTACGAGGGCCAGATGATCCAGGTCGACGGCCGGCAGGTGAAGGCGGGCGCGTTCCCCATCTCGATCGACACGAAGGAGATGGAGCGGCTGGCCGAGGACCCGGCGATCCAGGCCCGCGCGAAGCAGATCCGCGAGGAGCTGGGCAACCCGAAGACGATCATCCTGGGGGTCGACCGGCTCGACTACACCAAGGGCATCGAACTCCGCCTCAAGGCCTTCCGCGAACTTCTTGCTGACGGAAAGTTGACAGTTCCCGACGCGGTTATGGTGCAGGTCGCCACGCCCAGCCGCGAGCGGGTGGAGCACTACCAGGCACTTCGGGTGAAGGTGGAACGCGAGGTAGGCCGGATCAATGGTGAATTCGGCCGGGTCGGCGTGCCTGCGGTGCATTACCTGCATCAGTCGTACAGTCGCTCCGAACTGGCCGCGATGTACGTCGCGGCCGACGTGATGATGGTGACCCCGCTGCGAGACGGAATGAATCTGGTGGCCAAGGAGTACGTCGCATCGCGCGCCGACCAGGGCGGCGCGCTCGTGCTCAGTGAGTTCGCCGGCGCCGCCACAGAGCTGCGCCAGGCGTTCCTGTGTAATCCGCACGACCCGGACGCGGTGAAGGACGCGTTGCTACGGGCCGTGCACGTCGAGAAACCCGAAGCCCGCCGCCGGATGCGCGTCATGCAGCGCCATCTGCGCAGCCACGACGTGGGCCACTGGGCCAAGTCGTTCCTCAGCGAGCTCGGCGTCCCCGATACGGAGGCTGCGTGACCCCGCCCGCCACCGCCGCCGCCCACGGCGGCGTGCTGGATCCCGAGCTGCGCGCCGCCATCGGCCGCATCGCCCGGGTCCCGCAACTCCTGGTCGCCTGCGACTACGACGGCACGTTGGCGCCGATCGTCGAGGATCCCAGCAAGGCCGTGCCGCTGCCCGAGTCGGTGGCGGCCGTACGCGCGCTCGCCGCGCTGCCGCAGACGAGCGTCGCCGTCGTCTCCGGTCGCGCCCTGCGCGACCTGGCCACACTCTCCCGGCTGCCGAGCGAGGTGCACCTGGTCGGCAGCCACGGCTCGGAGTTCGACATCGGCTTCGTCGAGCGGCTCAGCCCCGAGCTGATCGCGGCCCGGCACCGGCTCCGCGAGGCGCTGCGCGAGATCGCCGCCGAGCACCCGGGCATCCGCCTGGAGCGCAAGCCGGCGAGCGTGGCGGTGCACACCCGCGGCGTCGACCCGCACGTCGCCGCCCGGGCCGTCGAGGCGGTCCGCAGTGGCCCCGCGACCTGGGAGGGCGTGACTGTCACCCAGGGCAAGGAGGTCATCGAGCTGTCGGTGGTGGTCACGAACAAGGGCACCGCCGTCGACCAGCTCCGCACCCAGCTCGCCGCGAGCGCGGTCCTGTTCATCGGCGACGACGTCACCGACGAGAACGCGTTCGGCAACCTGACCGGCCCGGACGTCGGCATCAAGATCGGTCCCGGGGAGACCCGCGCCGACTACCGGGTGTCCGAGCCGATCGAGGCGGCCCGCGCGCTGGGTCTGCTGCTGGAGACACGGCGGCACTGGCTGTTCGGCGAGCGGGCGGTGCCGATCGAGCGGCACTCGATGCTCGCCAACGGCCGTACCGTCGCGCTGGTCACGCCGGAAGCCAAGATCACCTGGCTGTGCCACCCGAAGCCCGACTCGGCGGCGATCTTCGCCGACCTGGTCGGCGGCAGCCCGGCCGGGCACTTCACTGTCGGTCCGGAGCGCGGCGGCATCCCGCTGGGGCAGCGCTACCGCAGCAACACGATGACTGTCGAGACCCGCTGGTCCGGCCTCACCGTGACCGACTGGCTCGACCTGCCGGCGCGGGAGACCACGCCGGACGACCCGGCCGTGGTCAGCGGCGACTCGACACTCGTCCGGGTGCTCACCGGCACCGGGCGGGCCCGGATCGAGTTCGCGCCGCGTCCCGAGTTCGGTCAGGTGGCGGTGCAGCTCCAGCCGCTCGACGACGGGCTGCTGGTGCTCGGCTCCAACGAGCCGGTCGCGCTGCACTCCCCCGGCGTCGAGTGGGAGGTCACGAGCGACGCCGGGTACGAGACCGCGAAGGCGGTGGTCGACCTGTCGGCGGCCGGCGGCCAGGTTGTGCTGGAGCTGCGCTTCGGCACGCAGAGCCTGGAACCGCACCGGCTGCCGGTGCACGAGCGGCAGGCCGCCGCCGAGCAGCCCTGGAAGGACTGGGTGGCCTCGCTGCGACTGCCGGCCACCGCCCGGGACCTGGTCGCCCGCAGCGCGCTGACGCTGCGCGGGCTCTGCCACGAGCCGACCGGCTCGATCCTCGCCGCGGCCACCACGTCGCTGCCGGAGGAGCTGGGCGGTGTCCGCAACTGGGACTACCGCTACTGCTGGCTGCGGGATGCCGCGATGACCGCACGGGCGCTTGTCGACCTCGGCTCGACCGAGGAGGCCGAAGGGCTGCTGCGCTGGATCGACGGCGTGGTCGAGCGCACCGGCGGGCACCCGGAGCGGCTGCACCCGCTCTACACCGTGGACGGCTTCGAGCTGGGCGCCGAGGCGGTCATCGACACGCTGCCCGGCTACGCCGGCTCCCGGCCGGTACGCGTCGGCAACCTCGCCAACCACCAGCTCCAGCTCGACGTCTTCGGCCCGGTCGCGGACCTGATCGCGGCGGTGGCCGACGCCCGGGGCTCGATCCGCGAGGACGAGTGGCGGGTGCTGGAGAACATGGTCGAGGCGGTACGCCGCCGCTGGCACGAGCCCGACCACGGCATCTGGGAGGCCCGCCTCCCCCCACGGCACCACGTCTTCTCCAAGGTCATGCTCTGGATGACTGTGGACCGGGCGCTGCACGTCGTGCGGCAGCACGGCGGCGAGGACCGGCCGGAGTGGGTCGAGCTGCGCGACCGGATCGCCGCGAACGTGCTGGAGCACGGCTGGCACCCGGAGGCCGAGGCGTACAGCGTCGCCTACGGCTACGAGGAGATGGACGCCTCGTCGCTGTGGATCGGCATCTCCGGGCTGCTCGCCGGCGACGACCCGCGCTTCCTCTCCACCGTGCTCAAGATCGAGGCGGAGTTGCGCAGCGGTCCGGTCGTCTACCGGTACCACTGGGACGACGGCCTGCCCGGCCGGGAGGGCGGCTTCCACATCTGCACGTCGTGGCTGATCGAGGCGTACCTGCGCACCGGCCGCCGCAGCGATGCCGAGGAGCTGTTCACCCAGATGGTCGACACGGCCGGGCCGACCGGGCTGCTCCCGGAGCAGTACGACCCGCTGGCCGAGCGCGGGCTGGGCAACCACCCGCAGGCGTACAGCCACCTCGGCCTGGTCCGCTGCGCCCTGCTGCTGGACAACATGCTCAAGCAGTGACCTGACCGAAGCACCGGGGACGGCGGCGGGAGACCAACGGTCCCCCGCCGCCGTCCCCGTTCCACCCCACCTCGGCCGCCGGGCCCACCCCGGCCCGGCGATCTTGCACTTGCTGCCCCGGCGAAAGGGGTATAGCGGGCACCAGGCGGGCACCAAGTGCAAGATCGGCGCCATCGGGCGGGGCGGGTTCGGGCGAGAGCGCGCGGGTCGGGCGAGGGAGCGCGGGCGGGGTCAGGCGGGGGCGTCGGGGGTCAGGGCGTGGACGACGTCGCCCAGCACCACGATCGCGGGTGGGCGCAGGGCGGCGGCCTCGACGTCGGCGGCGACAGTGGCGAGCGTGGAGCGCAGCGTGCGCTGGCCCGCTGTGGTGCCCTCCTGGATCACCGCGGCGGGAGTCTGCGCCGGTTTGCCGTGCGCGATGAGTGTGGCACTGATCGCGGCGAGGTTCTTCAGGCCCATCAGGATCACCAGCGTGCCGCGCAGCCCGGCCAGGGCGTCCCAGCGCACAAGCGACGCGGGCGCGTCGGGGGCGAGGTGCCCGGAGACCACCGTGAACTCGTGCGCCACGCCCCGGTGGGTCACCGGCACGCCGGCCACCTCGGGCACCGCGATGGCGCTCGTCACGCCGGGCACCACTGTCACCGGTACGCCCGCCTCGGCGCAGGCGAGCAGTTCCTCGCCGCCACGCCCGAAGACGTACGGGTCGCCGCCCTTGAGCCGTACCACCACCTTGCCGGCCCGGGCCCGGTCGACCAGGATCCGGTTGATCTCCTCCTGGGCACGCGACGGCCCGTACGGGATCTTGGAGGCGTCGACCAGCTCGACGTCCGGCCGCAGTTCGTCCAGGAGCAGGCCGGGCACGAGCCGGTCGGCGACGACCACCTCGGCCTCGGTGAGCAGCCGCCACCCCTTCACGGTGATCAGCTCCGGGTCGCCCGGCCCGGCGCCGACCAGCGCGACGCGGCCGCCGGTGTTAACAGGGGTCCCTTCCTCTACCGCAGGCGTTAACGGGGGGCCCTTCCTTGCGAGCAACTCGCGGACGGCGTCGCGGACGGCCATCGCTCGGCGGGGGTCGCCGCCGCCGAGGACCGCCACGGTGACCGGGCCGTGCCGGGTCACCGCAGGGGTCCACGCGCTCGCCGCCGACCTGTCGTCGGCGCGGACGCAGAAGATCCGCCGCTCGGCCGCCGCGGCGCTGACCGACGCGGCGGCGGCCCGGTCGTCCACCGCCACCTGGACCAGCCACGCGCCGTCCAGGTCGCCGGGGACGAACCGGCGCGGCTCCCAGTGCAGCCGCCCGGCGTCGACGTGCGCGCGCAGCGCCGGGGTCAGCTCGGGCGACACCAGCAGCACGTCCGCGCCGGCGTCGAGCAGCGCCGGCACCCGCCGGGTGGCGACCGCTCCCCCGCCCACGACGACCACGCGCCGCCCGTCCAGCCGCAACCCCAGGGGGTACGGGCTGGGCGGCGTCGGCCCTGTCACTTCTCCGCCACCCCGGCGGAGTCGAACGTGGCGACCTCGTGCAGGACCCGGACCGCGCCGGTGACCACCGGCAGGGCGAGCAGCGCCCCGGTGCCCTCGCCGAGCCGCAGCCCCAGGTCGATCAGCGGCTCCAGCCCGAGGTGCCGCAGCGCCGCCGTGGCGCCCGGCTCGGCGCTGCGGTGCCCGGCGACCATGGCGCCCACGGCGTCCGGCGCGAACGCGGCGGCGGCGAGCGCGGCGCTGACCGCGATCACGCCGTCGAGCAGCACCGGCACCCGCCGGGCGGCGGCGCCGAGGATCAGGCCGGCCAGCGCGGCGTGCTCCAGCCCGCCGACCGCCGCGAGCACGCCCAGCGGGTCGGCCGGGTCGGGCTCGTGCCGGGCCAGCGCGGCCCGCACCACCGCCACCTTGCGGGCGTACGTCTCGTCGTCGACCCCGGTGCCCCGGCCGGTGGCCGCCTCCGCGTCCACGCCGGAGAACGCGGCGATGAGCGTGGCCGACGGGGTGGTGTTGCCGATGCCCATGTCGCCCGTGAGCAGGATGCCCGCCCCGGCGTCGATCAGCTCACCGGCGACCCGGATGCCGGTCTCGACAGCCGCGCGGGCCTCGTCAGGGGTCAGCGCGGCGGTGACCGTCATGTCCCGGGTGCCGGGGCGGATGTTCGCCGGCACCAGGCGCGGCCCGGCCGGGTCGGCGGACTCGGCGCCGGGGATCGGGGTGGCCACGCCGACGTCCACCACCGTGACCGAGGCGCCGGCCTGGCGGGCGAACGCGTTGACCACCGCGCCGCCGGCCAGGAAGTTGGCGATCATCTGGGCGGTGACCTCCTGCGGCCACGGGGTCACGCCCTGGGCGTGCACGCCGTGGTCACCCGCGAAGATCGCCACCGCGGCGGGCTCGGGCAGCGGCGGCGGGCAGGCGCCGGCCAGCCCGGCGAGGCGTACCGAGAGCGGTTCCAGGGCGCCGAGCGAGCCGGCGGGCTTGGTCAGCCGCCCCTGCAACTCGCGGGCCGCCGCCATGGCGGCCTCGTCCAGCGGCCGGATCGCCGCGACTGTGGGCTCCAGCATCATGCCTCCAGGATCCGTGCCAGCGTCTCGATGAACGCGTCTGTGGTGCCCCGGTCGCGTACGGCGATCCGGAGCCAGTCCGGGCCGAGCCCGGGGAAGGTGTCGCCCCGGCGTACCGCCCAGCCGTGAGCGCGCAGCCGCTCGCGTACCTCGGCGGCGCCGGCCGTGTGGATCAGCACGAAGGCGGCGGCGGGGCGGCCCGCCACGCGTACCCCCGGCAGGCCGGACAGGCGGGCCACCAGGTGGTCGCGGTCGGCGGCGAGTTCGGCGGCGATGGCGCGTTCGGCCGCGACGGCGGCCGGCGCGGCGCAGGCGGTGGCGGCGGCGAGCGCCGGGGTGGAGACCGCCCAGAGCGGCTGCGCGGCGGCGAACCGGGCCAGCAGCGCGGCGTCGCCGAGCAGGTAGCCGATCCGCAGCCCGGCCAGGCCCCAGGTCTTGGTGAGGCTGCGCACCACCACGAGGCCGGGCAGGTCGCGGCGGCCGGCGAGCGATTCGGGCTCGCCGTCGACTCCGGGTGCGGCAGTGGTGTCGGCGAACGCCTCGTCGACCACGAGCACCCGGCCGGGGCGGGCCAGCGCGGCGATCGCGCCCGCCGGGTGCAGTACCGAGGTCGGGTTCGTCGGGTTGCCGATCATGACCAGGTCGGCGTCGTCCGGGACGCGGGCCGGGTCCAGGCGGAAGCCGTCGGCCGGGTCGAGCAGCACCCGGTCCACCCGGTGCCCGGCGGCCCGCAGCGCGGCCTCCGGCTCGGTGAACTGCGGGTGCACCACCACCGGGTGGCGGACGCCGGAGAGCGCGCGGGCGATCAGGACGAAGCCCTCGGCGGCCCCGGCGGTGAGGAGTACCTCCTCCGGGGGTCGCCCGTGCCGGTGAGCGACGGCGGCGCGGGCGGGCGCCGGGTCCGGGTACGCGGCCAGGCCGCCCAGGGCCGCGGTGATCGGGTCGGCCAGCCAGTCCGGCATCGGGGCGCGGCGCACGTTCACCGCGAGGTCCACCAGGCCGTCGGTGGCCTCGGCGTCCCCGTGGTGGCCCAGGTCGGGCTCGTCGAGCGCGGCGGCGCTCCCGGTCGGTGGTGCGGGCATGTCCGCGATCCTGCCGGGTAGCCGCCGCCCGGGACAGCGCATCCCGGCGTGGGTCGCGTCACGGTCCGCCGGTTTATGAGTTCTTCTCATTTCCGAATCGGAAATGTCATAGCTTGACCCCGTGAGCAGTCGTTCCCTTGCTTCCGCAGGCCGTCTCGTTCCCCTACTCCGCGCCGGGCTGATCGCCGGCATCGTGGTCGCCGCCGCCCTCTATCCGCTGGTCGCCGTCACCGGCCTCGGGGCCAAGGCCACCGCGCACGCGGTGGAACAGAAGACGAACATCCTCAAGACCGCGTTGCCGGCCGAGACCTCGTACGTCTACGCGCCGGACGGCAAGACGGTGCTGACCATGTTCTACGAGGAGTACCGGCAGTACACCAAGATCGAGAACATGTCGCCGAACGTCCAGCAGGCGATCGTCGCCGCCGAGGACAACCGCTTCTACCAGCACCACGGCGTCGACCCGAAGGGCGTGGCGCGTGCCTTCGTCTCCAACGCCCAGTCCGGCGGCGTGTCCCAGGGCGCGTCGACGATCACCATGCAGTACGTGCGGATGGCGCTGCGGGACAGCGCGACCACGCCCAAGGAGGTCCAGGAGGCCACCCAGCAGACCAGCCTGCGCAAGGTCAAGGAGATGCGCATGGCGCTGGACATCGAGAAGCAACTGAGCAAGGAACAGATCCTGGAGCGCTACCTCAACTCGGCCTACTTCGGCCACCGCGCGTACGGGATCTACGCCGCCTCGCAGATCTTCTTCTCCAAGACCCCTGCGACGCTCAGCCCGGTCGAGGCGGCCACGCTGGCCGGGCTGGTGAAATCGCCGTCGGAGTACGACCCGATCACCTCCGACCAGAAGGACGCCACCGGCCGGCGCAACTACGTGCTGGACAACATGGCCCGCCTCGGCTACCTGTCGCCGGACGCCGCAGCCGAGGCCAAGAGCCAGCCGATCAAGCTGAAGCTGACCGACCCGCCGAACGACTGCGCCGCGATCGACGGCGGCCACCGCAGCTGGGGCTTCTACTGCGACTACCTCAAGAACTGGTGGAGCGCCCAGCCCGCGTTCGGCGAGAACCGGCTGGAACGGATGGACAAGCTGCGTCGCGGCGGCTACCGGATCGTGCTCGCGCTCGACCCGAAGACGCAGGAGGCGGCGGAGAAGAACGTCGGCGCCAAGGACAACACCGGCAGCCCGTTCGCCAACGGGATCGTGGTCGCCGAGCCCGGCACCGGGCGGATCAAGGCGATGGCGGTGAACCGGAACTACTCGCTCGACCTGGCCGAGAACCCGAACAGCTCGAACCCGGAGGCCGGGCCGAAGGTCAAGGCGAACTATCCGAACACGGTGGCGCCGCTGCTCGGCGGCGGGACGCTCCCGGGCTACCAGGCCGGTTCGACGTTCAAGATGTTCCCGATGCTCGCCGCGCTCAACGCGGGAATGCCGCTGTCCACCGCGTACGACTCGCCGTACACGTACAAGTCGGCCGTCTACGACGGGTGGGCGCCGTCGAACGCCAGCGGCGCGATGACCGGGCGGCAGACCATGTGGTCCGGCTTCGGCAAGTCGGTGAACACGTACTTCGTCCAGCTGGAGGAGAAGATCGGCGCGGACGCCGGGGTGCGCCTGGCCGAGCAACTGGGGCTGCGCTGGCGTACCGACGTGGACAAGGAGCAGGCGTCGCCGGGCAAGGCGAAGAAGTGGGGCGCGTTCACGCTCGGCGTCTCCGACGCCACCCCGCTGGAGATGGCGAACGCGTACGCGGCCATCGCCGCCGACGGGCGCTACTGCGAGGCCATCCCGGTCAACGCGATCATGAACCGGGACGGCACTCCGGCCACGTACACCACGCCGGGCGGGGTGCAGCGGGAGGTGGCCAAACCGCGATGCCGGCAGGTGGTGAACGCCGACGCGGCCCGGGCCGCCACCGACGCGGCCCGGTGCCCGACCGGCGACACCCCGGCCAAGGGGAGCTGCGGCGGCTGGTCGACGGCCGACAGCGTGCGGGGTACGGTCGGCCGCCCGGTCGCCGGCAAGACGGGTACGACGGACAGCACCCGGTCGGCGTGGTTCGTCGGCTACACGCCGGAGCTGGCGGCGGCGAGCTTCATCGCCGACCCGGACAATCCGTTCAACGCGGTGGGCGACGGGCAGTCCCAGATCCCGGTGAACGCGGTGGCGCAGACCCTGAGGGACTCCCTCAAGGGCCAGCCCACCCGCCAGTTCACCCCACCCTCAGACCAGATAGTCGGCTGACCCACCCCGTCCCGCCCCACCACCCAGTTCCGCCCGGGGGTGCGCCCGGGTAGTTGATCAAGGAGTTTGCGTCAGGGATCGCGCGATCCGCCGACGCGAACTCCTTGATCGACGTTGCGAAGGATGGCGGCGAGGCTCAGCGGAGGTCGGCCGCCACGAAGGACCAGAGCTCCAGGTCCACCCGGGCGCCACGGACGAAGCCGGCGTTGCGCAGCAGGCCCTCGTAGCTGAACCCGGCCTTCTCGGCGACCCGCCGGGACGCCACGTTGCCGGCCGCCACCCGCAGCTCCACCCGCTGGAACCCGTGCTCCAGGATCAGCGCGACGGCCACCGCGTCCACCGCCTCGACCGCCAGGCCGTAGCCCCGGGCATGCGGCGCGATCGCGTACGACAGCTCGGTGAGCCGGGCACCCCAGTCGGTACGCCGGGCCCAGAGCGAGCCGACCACCCGCTGGTCCTCCCGGCGGACCACCGCCCAGTGGTCGCCGTCGCCGCTGTCCCGCCGCTGCCGGGCCAGCTCGGTGCACCACGCCTGCCCGTCGATCTGCCCGGACGCCTCGGCCAGCGGCAGCCAGCGCTGCGTCTGCCGGTCGGCGAACACCTCGTCGACCGCCTCCGCGTCCGCGGCGGTCAGGTGCCGCACCTCGATGCGCGGGGTGGAGACGGTCAGCGCCGGGAAGCGGCGTACCGCCACCTGTCCGATCACGCCGACGCCCCCGCCGGGGCCAGCGCGGCGGCCACCAGCCGGGCCGCGATGCCCGGATGCGCGGCCCAGTGCGGCACGAGCTGCGAGGCGTGCACCGCCTGCCGGACGAAGCCCTCCGGGTTGCCGCCCTCCCAGCGCCACGCCGGCCGGTCACCGGCGCGCGGGGTCAGCACGGCGGCGTGCTGCTTGTGCCCGGTCACCGTCGTACCGGCCGCCGCCACCACGCTGTCGGTGACCGCGGTGGCCGTGCGGTAGCCGACCACCAGGCCGTCCCGGACCGTGCCGACCGCGTCGAGCACCCCACACATGGGCAGGCCGTCCAGCTCCCGGGCCAGCCAGAGCAGACCGGCCCCCTCGGCGATCACCGGACGGCCGGAGCGGGCCAGCTCGGCCACCGCGATGCAGAGGCGGCGGTTGGCGGAGAGCTGATCCGCGTACGTCTCGGGCAGCCCGCCGCCGGCGACGAGCGCGCGGGCCCCGGCGGGCAGCGCCTCGTCGCGCAACGGATCGAACGTGACCACCTCGGCTCCGGCGGCGCGCAGCAGCTCGGCGGTCTCGGGGTGGCTGTAGGCGCCGGCCGGTCCGCCGGCCAGCGCCACCACCGGGCGCTCCCCCGGCACCGACGGGCCGTCGGCCGGCTCCGGCGACCACGGCTCGACGGTGAGCGCGGGGGCGGAGCGGGCCAGCGCCAGCAGCCGGTCGAGGTCGACTGTCGCGGCCACCGCCTCACCGAGGCGGCGTACGCCGCGTTCGGCCTCGGCGTCGGCGCGCACCACCGGCCCGGTGCCGTACCGGCGGGCGGGCAGCACCGGGGGCAGTTCGTGCCGGCGCAACGCCCCGTAGACCGGGACGCCCACGTCGTCGAGCGCCTCGCGCAGCAGCGCCTCGTGCCGGGGCGAGGCCACCCGGTTGAGGATCACGCCGCCCAGCCACAGCTCGTCGTCGTACGCCCGGAAGCCGTGCACCAGCGCGGCCACCGACTGCCCCATCGCGGCCACGTCCACCACCAGCACCACCGGGCTGCGCAGCGCGGTGGCGACGGCCGCCGTCGACTCGCTCTCCGGCCGCCCGGCGACCGAGTCGTAGAGGCCCATCGTGCCCTGCACCAGCGCGAACTCGGTGTCGGCGGCGCCGTACGCGAACAGGGGCGCGACCCGCTCCGGGCCGACCAGTCGCGGGTCCAGCGTGCGCCCGGCGCGGCCGGCGGCGAGCCCCAGGTACGCCGCGTCCACCTGGTCCGGCCCGACCTTGAACCCGGCCACCGGAAGCCCCCGGTCGGTGAGCGCCGCGAGCAGGCCGAGGGAGACGGCGCCGGTGCCGTGCCCCGAGGAGGGCGCACTCAGCACGACGCGCGGCACGTCGGTCATCATCGACTCCTGATGTGGGTGGTTTCCGCCCGCGTGACCATACCCGTCCGCTCCCGCGCGCGAGAGCCGCGCACACCACCCTTTCTCCCTGGCTGCGGCGAGTGGCTCCGCTCATACGGGTAGCCTTGGCCAACGTGTACCGGTTCCTGCTGACCCCGCGCTGGCTCGGCTACCTCGCGCTCACGCTCGTCGCCGCGACGGTGATGGTGTTCCTGGGCAACTGGCAGCTCGACCGCTACCGGGGCCGGACGGCGGTCAACGAGCGCATCGACGCCGGGGCCACCATGACGCCCGCGCCGTTGCGCGACGCGCTCCCCGCGCCCAGCGGCGGCGCCGGTGACGTCGGTCCCGCCCCGTCGGAGCAGGTCACCTGGAGCCGGGTCACCGCCACCGGCCGGTACGACAGCGCGAACGTCGTCCTGATCCGCGGCCGGACCGTCGACCGGACGGTCGGCTTCGAGGTGCTCACCCCGCTGGTGCTGGCCGACGGCAGCGCGGTCCTCGTCGACCGCGGCTGGATCCCGCCCGCCCCGGGCGCCGCGGCGACCGTCCAGCCACAGGTGCCGGCGGCGCCGACCGGCGAGGTGACGGTGACCGGCCGGGTCGTCGGCAGCGAGAGCGGCGGCGGCGCGGTCGCCCGGCGCGACGGCAAGCTGGAGGCCCGCCGCATCGACATCCCCCGCCTGGCCGAACAGCTTCCCTACCCGGTGAGCGGCGGCTACGTGCTGCTCGACGGGCAGACTCCGGCCGCCGACCCGGCCTTCCAGGCGGTCCAGATCGGGCACACGAACAACTGGCAGAACTTCGGCTACGTCTGGCAGTGGTGGATCTTCGCGGTGATGAGCCTGTTCGGCTACGGCTGGGTCGCCCGCCGGGAGGCCCGCCGTCTCGCCGGACTGGACAAGCCGGGCGAGCCGGTGGACCGGGCCGCCGAGCCGGCCGCCCCCACCTCCGCCTGACGACGTCCGCCCTCCCGGTGGGCACACCGGACGGCGGGGACGTTGTAAGGTCCGCGGATGATCGTCAATCGTGGGGGTCGCGGTGACCTCTGACTCCACGACGCCCCCGGCCGCCGAGCCGCCCGCGTACGACCCGTGGTCGGCCATGCCGCCGGCCGTCGCGCCGCCCACCGAGCAGTTCCCGGTGGTAGCCGTGCCGGACGCACCTGTCACCCCCGCGCCCACCGCGCAGTTCCCCGCCGCGCCGCAGTTCTCCGCGCCACCCGCACCGTTCTCCGGCCCACCGGCGACCGCGCAGTTCTCCGCGCCGCCGGCCCAGTTCTCGGCGCCGCCGGCCCAGTTCTCGGCGCCACCGGTGCCGCCGGCCGGGGCGGTCGCACCGCACCACGGGCCGTACCCGCCGGGCGGGCCGGTGCCGCCCGCGCAGTCGGCGGTCGCCGTGCAGATCGCCGAGATCGTGGTGACGCCGCCGGTCATCCGTACCCCGGCCGGTGTGCTGCCGCTCGCCGGCGCCTCCTGGTACGTGACCGACTACTGGCAGCGGGAGGAGAAGATCGCTCCCTGGGCGATCGTCGCCGCGATCCTCGGCTTCTTCTGCCTGACCGTGTTCAGCCTCCTGTTCCTGCTGATCAAGGAGACGCGGCACTACGGCACCGTGCAGGTGACGGTGAGCAGCGGCGGTCACCAGTACGTCGCGCGGATCCCGGTGGCCGACCAGTTCCAGGTGCAGCAGATCAACAACCAGGTCAACTACGCCCGGTCGCTGTCGGCCGGCTGAGTCGTCAGCCGGTGACCCGGCCGGCGTGGATGGCGCGGACCGCGTCGATGGTGTCCGCCTCGGCGGCGGTCTTGTCGTCGCGGTAACGCAGCACGCGGGCGAAGCGCAACGCCATGCCGCCCGGGTAGCGGCTGCTGGTCTGCACCCCGTCGAACGCGATCTCGACGACCTGCTCCGGCCGGACCCGCACCACCCAGTCGCCCTTCTCCACGGCGAGCGACAGGAACCGCTCGGTCTGCCAGCGCAACAGCTCGTCGGTGAGGCCCTTGAACGTCTTGCCGAGCATGACGAACTCGCCGGTACGTGGATCGCGTGCGCCCAGGTGCAGGTTGGACAGCCACCCCTCCCGCCGGCCGCTGCCCCACTCGACCGCGAGGACCACCAGGTCGAGCGTGTGTCGCGGCTTCACCTTGACCCAGGCCGAGCCGCGCCGGCCCGCGTCGTAGGGGGCGGCCGGGTCCTTGACCACCACGCCTTCCTGACCGGCGTCGACCGCCGCGGCGAACGCGGTGGCGGCCTGCGCCACGTCGTCCACCTCGACCCGGTCGACGAGCAGCGAGGCGTCGACCGCGCCGGCCAGGGCCGCCCACCGCTCCCGCCCCGGCGCGTCGATCAGGTCGGCCCCGTCGATGTGCAGCAGGTCGAAGAAGTACGGCGTGAGCACCGGCTCGCCGGTGCGCTCGGCGGCGGCCAGCACGGCCGGCGCGACAGGCGCCTGCCCGGTGGTGCTGGGCGTGGTGCGCCGGGCCGCCCGGCTGGACGTCTCCTGGAACGGCAGCGGCCGGCCGGCGGCGTCCAGCCCGATCGCCTCACCGTCGAGCACCAGCTCGCGGGCGGGCAGCGCGCGGACGGCGGCCACCACCTGGGGCAGCCGGCCGGTGACCTCGTCGAGGCTGCGGGTGAAGACGGCGATGTCCGCTCCGGAGCGGTGCACCTGGATGCGGATGCCGTCGAGCTTGACGTCGACCACCGCCGGCACGCCGGTGGCGGTGAGCGCCTCGTCGACAGAGGGGGCGCTCTGCGCGAGCATCGGCGCGAGCGGCCGGCCCACCTGGAGCCCGAACCCGGCCAGCGCGTCGGCGCCGCCGGTGAGCGCCGCGACCGCCACCGCCCGAAGGTCACCGGCGAGCAGCAGGGCCCGCCGGACGGCGGTGAGCGGCACGTCGGCGGCGCGCGCGACCGCGTCGGTCAGCAGCCCGGCCTGCGCGCCCTGGCGCAACTCGCCCCGGAACAGGCCTGTCAGCAGGCGCTGCTCGTCGGCGGTGGCGGCGGCGAAGAGACGGCCGACCAGTTCCCGCCGCCGGGCCTGCGAGCCGGATCCGGCGACGCGGGAGATCTCCTCGATCGCCGCGTCCACGGCGGCGACGGTGAGCGTCGGCTCGGCGGCCGGCGGGGGCAGGTCACGCAGGCCCGCCCAGCCGACACCGGTCTGGCGCTGGCGCAGCTCACCGGCGAGGTAACCGGCGCCGGCCGGGATCTCGCCCGGCTCCAGCCCGCGCAGCGCGGCGGCCAGCAGCTCCACCTTGGCCCGACGGCCGCTGGTGGCGCCGACCGCGGCCGAGGTGGCCGCCAGCTCCGCGAAACGCACGTCCACATCCTGCCAGCCGCCTGTGACATCGGGGCGGATCCGGCGGCCCGGCACACCGCAGGGGTGCGCCGGGCCGCCCGAATCATCGGGCCGCCGAATCGCCGGGCCGCCGAATCGCCGGGCCGCCGGGCCGACGTGTCGCCGGGGCCGATGTGTCGCCGGGCCGGCGGTCAGGCCGAGACGGGTTCCTCGATGCGCAGGCCGCGCCCGCGCACGCCCTCTGCGACCCGGGTGAGCAGCGCGTCGAGCGTGACCAGGGCGGCGGAGAGCTCGCCGATCTGTTCGTTGAGCGTGTCCTCGGACCACGCGGAGACGTCGACGTCCCCCAGAGCACGGACGGCGGCCTGAAGCCGCTCGATCTCGTCGTTCGTACGCATGTTCGAAAGGCTATAACACCCCGCCCGCCGACACACCACAAACTCCGACATCGGCCCCGAAGTTACGGTTTCGACACCTCAGGCGCGGTTTCCGACCTCGGCCACCCGGGCCAGCAGCAGCGCCTCGGCCAGGCAGACCCGGGCGAACTCGCCGAGGTGCAGGCTCTCGTTCGGCCCGTGCGCCCGCGCGTGCGGGTCCTCCACACCGGTCACCAGGATCGCGGCCCGCGGGAACATCTCCTGGAACGTGGCGATGAACGGGATCGACCCGCCCACCCCGATGTCGACCGGGTCGGTGCCGTCCCAGGCCGTGCGGAACGCCGACCGGGCCGCGTCGAACATCGGCCCGGAGGCGTCGATGACGCACGGCGCACCGTCGTGCTCGAACGTCACCGACACCTGTGCGCCCCAGGGCGCGTGCCGCTCCAGGTGCGCGGTCAACGCCGCGTACGCCTTCTTCGGGTCGTCGCCCGGCGCCAGCCGTACGCTCAGCTTCGCCTTCGCGGACGGCACCAGCGCGTTCGGCGCCTCGCCGGTGGACGGCGCGTCCACGCCGAGGATCGCCAGCGCCGGCTTGGTCCAGAGCCGGTCGGTGATCCGGCCGGTGCCGAGCAGCTTGGCGCCTTCTACCAGGCCGGCCTCGGCGCGGAACCGGTCCTCCGGGTAGTCGACGCTGGCGCCCTCGCGGCCGACCAGCCCGTCCACCGCGACGTCGCCGGCCTCGTCGTGCAGCGTGCCGAGCAGCTTCACCAGCGCGGTGAGCGCGTCCGGCACGGCACCGCCGAACATGCCGCTGTGCACCGCGTGGTCGAGCGTGCGCACCTCCACGAAGCAGTTGACGATGCCGCGCAGCGAGGTGGTCAGCGCCGGCACGCCGACGTCCCAGTTGGTGGAGTCGGCGATGACGATGACGTCCGAGGCCAGGTCGTCACGGTGCTCGGCGAGCAGCCGCTCCAGCGAGTCCGAGCCGTACTCCTCCTCGCCCTCGATGAACAGCACCACGCCGACCGGGAGCCGTTCGCCGAACGCGCGCAGCGCGGCGACGTGCGCCATGATGCCGGCCTTGTCGTCGGCGGCGCCCCGGCCGTAGAGGCGGCCGTCGCGCTCCACCGGCTCGAACGGGTCCGACTCCCACAGCGACAGGTCGCCGACCGGCTGCACGTCGTGGTGCGCGTACATGAGCACGGTGGGTGCGCCGGGCGGGGCCGCCTTGGTGCCGATCACCGCGGGCTGGCCGCCGGACCGGACGATCCGCGTGTCGAGGCCGCAGCCGCGCAGCAGCTCCGCCACCGCCTCGGCGGAACGCTCCACGTGCGAGTGGTCGAAGCCCTCGAAGGCGATGCCCGGGATGCGGACGAGTCGCTCGAGGTCGGCGCGGACGCCGGGGAGTTCCCGCTCGACGGCGGCCCGCACCTCGGACTCGGAGAGGATCGGAGTGGTCATGACCGGAATCGTATGCTGGCCTTACCCCGTCACGTCGCCCGAGCCCGATCGCCGACCCACGCGCACGTAGTAGCGGTCCGCGTCGTGCGGCAGGTCCGGGGCACCGTCGACGACCAGGTCCACCGCCGAGGCGGTGCCGTCGGCGGCGAAGTGCGCCCGCTCCCCCGCGTGCCAGCGCCGCAGCTCCGGCAGGATCCGCGCGCCGTCGCGGGCCAGCGCCCGCCGCAACCGCAGTTCGGCCGGCGCGGTGACGAGCACCGACAGCGTCAGCTCGGGGCGTACCACGGCACGGGCGGCACTCACCCCCTCGATGATCAGCACCGGTGCGGCCGGCACCGGCACCACCCGGTCCAGGAAGCGGCGGCGCACCCAGCTGTAGCGGCGGTAGCCGCCCGGCCGCCCCGCCCGCACCGGGCCGAGCACCTGCTCCTCCAGCCGGTTCCAGAACGTGAGCTGGTCGTCCCAGCCGTCGAGCAGGTCGTCGGTGTGCACGAGCGGCGGGCGGGGGGTGCCCGCCCGCTCCGCGAGGGCGTCCGCGAGGCGCGTCGCGAACACGCTCTTGCCCGCGCCGCTCGGCCCGTCGACGGCGACCAGCCGGGTACGCCCCAACCGCGCCGGACCGGCAAGCACCCGGCGGGCCAACCCGGCGTACGCCCCGATCACCGCCACGTTCACCCGACCGACGCTAACGTTCCCCCGTCCGCTGGAACCTGCGACCCGGGCGGACCGTTTCGCCGAGCGGCGGCGCGGGCCGCTGGGCATCATCGGGGGGTGCTCCATGACGTGATGTGTCCGGGCGTCGACGCCCTTCTGGAACAGGCCCGCGCCGGTCTCCGCCGGCTCACTCCGCACGAGACCGTCGAGGCGGTCCGTGGCGGCGCGCTGCTTATCGACACGCGTACCGAGGCGCAGCGCCGCGAGGAGGGTGAGCTGCCCGGCGCGATCGTCATCGACCGCACGGTGCTGGAGTGGCGGCTCGACCCGGCCAGCGCGTGGCGCATCCCGGAGGCCACCGGGTACGACCGCGAGATCATCGTGGTGTGCCGGGAGGGCTACAGCTCCAGCCTGGCCGCCGCCAGCCTCCAGACGCTGGGTCTGCGGCAGGCCACCGACATGGTCGGCGGGGTGCGGGGCTGGCGGGAGGCCGGGCTGCCGATGTCCGACCGCCCGGCCGACGTGCGCTACTGAGCCGTCGCGGCGGCCGCCCTCCGACGCTCTACGCCGGTGGCGCGCCGGGTGGCACGAACGGCAGCCCGGGCGGTGGCCCGGACTCGATCAGCCGCCACAGCGCGTCCGTGTCGAGGTGTTCCTCGACCAGATCGCCGAGCAGATCGAGCGTCCGCTCCCGGGCCGCCGCGAAGGACGTGTCCGGCGCGACCTTGAACCCGGTCCGTCCGGCCGCCTCCGCGACCTCGGTGAGGAACCGGCGGCGGAACGCGTCCGACGAGAAGGCGCCGTGCCAGTGCGTGCCGTACACGGTGCCGAGGCGGGCGCCCTCGCCGGTGCCGTCGGCGTAGCGCAGCAGCGGCGCCAGGCCCGGGTCGGCGGCCGAGACACGGCCGTGGTGGATCTCGTAGCCGTGCACCGGCACGTCTCCGGAGGCGGTGCCCTCGGCCCGGCGTACCGTCTTGCGCGGCTCGAAGGTGATCTCGACGGGCAGCAGCCCGAGGCCGGGCACGCTGCCCCGGCGGCTCTCCACCGGGTCGTGGATCGCCCGGCCCAGCATCTGGAAGCCGCCGCAGATGCCGAGCAGCGGCCGTCCGGCGGCGGCGTGCGTCAGCACCGCGTCGGCCAGGCCGGTCTCCCGCAGCCACTCCAGGTCGGCGACAGTCGACTTGGTGCCGGGGAGCACCACCAGGTCGGCGGCGGCCAGTTCGGCCGGTTCGACGGTGAGGCGTACCCGCACACCAGGCTCCGTGGCGAGGGCCTCGACGTCGGTGGCGTTGCTGATCCGGGGTAGCCGCACCACGGCGACGTCGAGCCAGTCGGTGCCCCGGGGCGCGGGCGGGCGGCCGAGCACGCGCCCGTACGCGAGCGAGTCCTCCGCGTCCAGCCACAGGTCGAGTGCCCAGGGCACCACCCCGTACGCCGGGCGGCCGGTGACCCGGCGCAGCATGTCCAGCCCCGGCTGGAGCAGACCACGGTCGCCGCGGAACTTGTTCACCACGAACCCGGCCACCAGCGCCTGGTCGGCCGCGTCGAGCAACGCGACGGTGCCGAACATCGAGGCGAACACCCCGCCCCGGTCGATGTCGCCGACCACGATCGCGGGCAGCCCGGCCTGCCGCGCCAGCCCCATGTTGACGTAGTCGCCGTCGCGCAGGTTGATCTCGGCGGGGCTGCCCGCGCCCTCGCAGATCACCACGTCGTACTCGGCCCGCAGCTCGGCCAGCGCCGCGTACGCGGTGGTGGCCAGCCGGGCCCGTACCTCCTGGTAGTTGCCGGCGGTGACCGTGCCGACCGCCTCGCCGAGCAGCACCACCTGGCTGGCGTGGTCGCTGCCCGGCTTGAGCAGCACCGGGTTGAAGCGCAGATCGGCGTCGAGCCCGCAGGCTGCGGCCTGCATCGCCTGGGCCCGGCCCAGTTCCCCGCCGCGGCCGTCCGGGCCGACCACCACCGCGGAGTTGTTCGACATGTTCTGCGCCTTGAACGGGGCGACCCGGACACCCCGGCGGCGCAGCCAGCGGCAGATGCCGGCGGTGAGCACGCTCTTGCCGGCGTCGGAGGTGGTGCCGGCGACAAGCAGCCCGCCGCTCACCGCGCGCTCCCCCGGCCTGAGCCACGGGCCGCTCGGGTGACGGCGCCGAGCGCGGCCCGCCCGGCGGCCCCGGCCACCCGGCCGACTGTCACCGGGTAGAGCGCGGCCAGGCCGAGCGCGGCCGCACCCACCGCGCCGGAGATGCGGGCGGCCCGCTTCAGGTGCCGCGCGTCGGGGCGTGGCCCGTCACCGAGGAACGGGCGGGTCTCGGCGCGGCCGAAGTAGACGTTGCGTCCGCCGAGCCGTACGCCGAGCGCGCCCGCCATGGCCGCCTCGCACTGGCCGGCGTTCGGGCTCGGGTGGTCGGCCCGGTCCCGCCGCCACACGTGCCAGGCGGTGGCGAGGTTCCCGTTCGCCACCGGCGCGACGGCCACCGTGAGCAACCCGGTCAGCCGGGACGGCACCAGGTTCAGCGCGTCGTCCAGCCGGGCCGCGGGCGTGCCGAAGCGGGCGTACCGGGGCGAGCGGTGCCCGACCATCGCGTCGAGCGTGTTCGCCGCCCGGTAGCCGAGCAGGCCGGGCAGGCCCGCGACCGCGCCCCAGACCAGCGGGGCGACAACGGCGTCCGAGGTGTTCTCGGCGACCGACTCGACGGTGGCGCGGGCGAGCTCGGGCTCGTCGAGGGTGGACGGGTCACGCCCGCAGAGGTTGCCCAGACGCGCCCGGGCGGCGGGCAGGTCGGCCCGGCCCAGCGCCCGCGCCATCACCCGGGACTCGTGCCGCAGCGTGCGCCCGCCGAGCACCGTCCAGGTGCCGGCGGCCACCAGCGCGGCCCGCGCGATCGGATGGCGCCGGGTCGCCAGCGCGGCGGCGGCGCCGAGCAGGACCGGCCCGCCGACCGCCAGCGCGGTGAACGCGGCGCCGGCCGCCCGGTCGGGGCGGTAGAGCTGCCGCTCCAGCGTGCCGGCCGCGCGGCCGAAGCCGGCCACCGGATGCCACCGTCGGGGGTCACCGAGCAGGGCGTCGAGCGCGTAGCCCGCCACCAGCCCGGTCGCGTTCGCCATGGCGGTCGCCTGCCGCACCCGTCACCACCTCCGGCCGGCCAGCCTAGTCGTACCGCGGGGTGGTGACGCCGCTGTCACCACCCCGCGCCCCCGTCGGACGGAGGGTCAGGCGGGCACCGGGGTACGCCGCCGCCCGCGACGCCCCGGAGCGCTCCCGCCGCCGGCACCGGTCGGCTCGGCCCCATCCGGTCCGGAACCACCCGGCGCGTCGATCTCCAGCGGTGTGACAGCGCCCAGCTCGTCGTCCTCGGCCGTGACCGGACCGTCGTCCGCCACGTCGCCCAGCTCGTCCTCCTCCGCGACCGGGTCGCCCGCCCCCGGGTCGAAGCCGGTGCCCTGCGCGCGCGGCCGGGCACCGAGGGCGGCGGCGCCCGGCAGGCCAGGGCCGACATCGAACGGGTCGGGCTCGCCCACCCGCTCGACCGCATCGGCCGGCCCGGTCCGGCCGCCCCCGTACTCCGGCGGCGGGAAGTCGTCGTCGAAGGGCCGGTCGTCGAACGTGGCGGGGGCCTGCGCGGCCGGCACCGGCTCGGTCGCCTCGCCGTGCACCCGCTGCTCGGCCTCGGCGTCCTCGACCGTGCTGGTGGCGGCGCGGGGCTGGTTGCGCAGGAAGCGGGCCCGGCCGCGGGACAGGTCGTGCCCGACCGCGACCGCCTCCAGCTCGTAGAGCGTGCGGTGGGTGCCGGACTCGTCGGTCCAGTCCCGGGTGTAGAGGCGGCCGGCGACGATCACCGGATCACCCACCGCCACCGAGGCGGCCACTCCCTCGGCGAGGCGGCGCCAGCAGTTGACGCGTACCCGAAGGCTGTTGCCGTCGACCCAGCGGCCGCTGTCGCGGTCGAGCCGGCGGGCGGTCGAGGCGACCTTGAAGTTGGCCACCAGCGTTCCGCTCTGCGTGGTACGGCGCCACTCCGGCGCGGTGAGCACGTTGCCGACGATCGTCACGTACGTATCGAACATCGCCCCTCCCAGGGATCGGCTTGTCCCGGTGAGCGTCGGCCGGATGCCCCGCCCGGACCATCCGCCGGCCCGGACCTGTGGATGACGGGCGGCCCTGTGGACAACCACCTGATCAAGGTCCCGATCTGCTAGGCCGACCGGCCCTACGGGCCTGACCTGCGGCGATGCATGATCGAGAGGAGCCGGCAGGCAGGCGTTCCGGAATCAGGCCGGTTGGGTATGTCTGTGATCAACCGAGAGAAAGGGAGCTCCGATGCTTCTCCGAGACGTCCGCGAGGCAGCGCGATGAGCGCCGTGGCGAACCCCGCGACCGTGGCCGAGTGCCTGCGGGTCGGCGCCGGGTTCTCCCAGGGCGACCGCAACTGGATCGCCGAGCAGTTCGGGACCCTGGACGCCCGGCTCGCCGGCTTCCACGCCGACGCCACCGAGCTGGAGGTGTCCGTCAAGGATCGCGAGGCCCGGGGCCAGAAGGTGACCCTGGAGTGCTGGATCGCCGGGCGGCAGAAGATCGTCACCACCTCGACCGAGGAGGATCTGCACGCCGCGCTCAACGACGTCCGGGACGACCTGCGCCGCAAGCTCAACGACGCGAAGACCCGGCAGGAGCCGCGCCACAACAAGCACCTGCGCGCCGTCGACCAGCCCGAGGGAACCCCGTTGCTGGACGCCGAGCGCGAGGACGCCGAGACCGCATGAATTCCGGCACGGCCCGCCCGCCCGGTGCCGGCGGGCGGGCCGTCCTGCGCCGAGGCGTTGTTAACAGGGGGCCCTTCCTCTACCGGAGGCGTTAACAAGGGCCCCCTCCTTTCACCACCCCTACCGCCGGGTAGCGCGGCGGCGTACCGTCGCGGTCGTGGAACCGGACGTGCTGGGCGCCCCCTACGAGCGGCGGACGATCGAGCTGGGCACCGACGACGAGGGGCCGGTGGTCGCGACCCTCGTGCGGCGGCGGACCGACCGCCCGACCGGCCGCGCCGTGCTCTACGTGCACGGCTTCGTCGACTACTTCTTCCAGACCCACGTGGCCGACTTCTTCGCCGAGCGCGGCTGGGACTTCTACGCGCTCGACCTGCGCAAGTACGGCCGCAGCCTGCTCCCGCACCAGACCCCGAACTTCTGCCGCGACCTGAGCGACTACTTCCCCGAGCTGGACGCCGCCGCGGAGATCATCCGCGCCGAGGAGGGCCACGACACCCTGCTCGCCATGGGCCACTCGACCGGCGGTCTGATCATCTCGCTCTGGGCGCACGACCGCCGCGACGCGGGCCTGGTCGACGGGATCGTGCTCAACAGCCCCTTCTTCGACATCAACGCGCCCTGGATGGTCCGCCGCCCCCTCGCGGCCGCCGTCTCCCGCCTGGGCCGCCGGGCGCCGCGGCGTGTGCTGCCGTTCGGCCTGGGCACGGTGTACGGCGAGAGCCTGCACGCCGACCACCGGGGCGAGTGGCGGTACGACCTGGCCTGGAAGCCGCTCGCCGGATTCCCGGTGCGGGCCGGCTGGATCAACGCGATCCGTGCCGGTCAGCGCCGCCTGCGGGCCGGGCTGGACATCCCGGTGCCGGTGCTGCTCGCCTGTTCCACGCGCAGTTTCCGGGGCGCCAAGTGGCACGACAGCGCCACCGGTGCCGACGCGGTGCTCGACGTCGAGCACATGGTGCGCTGGGCGCCCCGCCTCGGGCGGCACGTCACGCTCGCCCGTTTCGACGGCGGGCTGCACGACCTCACGCTGTCCAGTCCCGGCGTACGCGAGAAGGTCTTCGCGGAGGTCGGACGGTGGGCGGAGGGCTTCCTCCGCGCCGGGCCGACCGAGCCGGAGCCGACGACGCCGCCCGCCCCGCGCAGGCCGGCCGACGCGAACGCCGAGGGCTGAGGCCGGTCCGTCCCACCGCCGGGACGTCGGGTTCGGTCGGCCGTCCCGCCGCCGGACGGCCACTTCAGTCGGCGACGACCGCCGCGAGCGCGGCGCGGATCCGGTCGAACGTCGCGACCGGGTGCCCGCCCGCGCGCGGCGGCAGCACCACGCCCAGGCAGCGCAGCACGGGCCCGCCGTCCGGCCCGGCCTCGACCGCGAACACCGGCGCGCCCACATAACCTGCGGGCAGCTCCGTCGTGACCCGCACCTCGCCGCCGTCCCGGGCGACCCGCTCGACCACCGCCTCCAACGGCCGCGACCCGCCGTCGCCGACACCGAGCGCCAGCACGAACGCCGACGCGGGCGCCGCGCCGATCCGCGCGACCGAGCCGGGCGGCGCGGCCACCGCCTCGGTGACCTGCTGGGTACGCCAGCACCAGCCCCGATCGTCGGCGTAGCCGTGCAGGCCGCCGGTCGGCATCGCGGCGATCCCCAGTTCGGGCAGGTGCAGCCAGTGGTCGGCGAAACCGGGCAGGTCGATCGGCTCGTCCGCCCCCTCGGCCGGGTCGGTGACGCTAGGCCGCAACCCGATCTCGCCGTACGCCCGGCCGGTCAGCGCGTCGGCGGTGAGCAGCCACTCGTGCGCGATCTCGCCGTCGTCGGTGGCGCCGACCAGCTCGCTGTAGAAGAAGGCGGTGCCGGCGACGCCCGCCGGCGCTCCCGGCGCGTCCGAGCCGGTGAGGGGCAGAATGGCCCGCCCGAGGAGCTGGCACAGCTCGAAGACGATCTCGTTCTCGGTTTCCTGGTCGAGCAGCATCCGACGAGGGTACGGATCGCGGCCCGCCCGGCCCGCGCCGGACCCGCCGGAACTGTGGTGCCGGTCCGGGCCCCGGCATGGGACGCTGAGGGACGGAAACGGACGCGCCGACCCGTACCCCCGGACACGTGGGGAGCGGCGGTACCCTCTTGGCGCGACGATCGTCGGCGCGCGCCCGTAGCTCAGCGGATAGAGCAGGGGACTTCTAATCCCAAGGCCGCAGGTTCGAATCCTGCCGGGCGCACCCCCACCACCGCAGGTCGGCGGCTGACGCCACCGGTTGAGACGGAGTCGCCGAACGGTTCCGGTTCGCGGGTGGTGGGCAGCTAGCTAGTTGAGCAGCAGCGTGGGTCGAGCGTCGCTGCGGCCGGATGTGAGAACCCGGGTCAGGCCACGCTTGAGCATCGAAACCTGATCAGCGGTCAGGTGCAGGCCGAAGGTGGCATCGGTCGGCAACGCGAGTGCCTGGGCCGCCTCGCTCGTGAGCTTGAGCCTCAGCCGCGTCCCGGTCACCTCACATTCGACGACTCCGCCGTAGTGGGTAGCCTGCCCCGGATCGACCACCAGGCAGTACGTGTCAAAGCCCAAGGCGATTTCCTGCGGGTCTTCCAGGGCATCCTCGTCGCACTCCATCAGGGCCAGTTGCCAGGACTCTGGTTCACCGGTGTCGCCCACCGCGATGACGTAGACGCCATCGTCTTCCTCACCCACGTCGCGCAGGGTCGACGGTGCGAATCCGTGTGAGGTGCCCATCGCGTCATCCTTCGGTCGGCTGTCCTGCCGCTGATCTTGCTCATCGGTCAGGAGCCGTGCAACCTCCGTACGAATGGTGGCGTCCCGCCTTCGGTCAAGACAGGTGCGGTACAGCCATCGGTACGGGCACAGGCACCAGATCGCGAGCGACAGCTAGTAGGTTGTGGCCGCCATGGAGTTCACCCGGTTCGCGTTGATGTCGGCCTACGTCGTCCTGGTGCTGCTAACGCTGGCGTGGCCGTTGCTCGCGGTCGGCGCTGCGACGCTGCCCCTGTGGGGTCTGCTCGTCCTGGTGAACGCGCGAAGACGAATGAGCACACCCGACCCGGCCAGACGACAGAGACGTGTCCGCTGGTTGCTGATCGCCGGGCCGGTGCTGACGGCACTTGCCACATACGGTTACGGGCTGAGCCGAATGGCGTCCGGCTTGCCGACCGACCCCGACGACAGGTGCCGGATCGCGATGCGTGGCGACATGCCGTACGACCCGGAGCGAGCGGGTGGGTCGTCGTCCATCTGGCCACTGCATGACACCACGTGTGGGCCGGAGTTGGTGCCGGGGTTCGTCAACCCGCTGGTGGCCGGGGCGGCTGTGGTGTCCGTGGTGCTCCTCGTGACCATGGCGTGGGTGACGATCAGGGCCCGGCGGTCGAACGTCGCCGAGCCGTGATCGTCAGCGCGACTGGATGGCCGAAGCCCGCTCAGGCAGCCGTCAGCGCCGCCAAGGCCCGGTCCATCGCGGCGTTGAACTCCTCCGGCTTCAGCGTCAGCCGGGACTTGACGTCGCGACTCCACTGGTCGGCCAGCACCTCGGCGGAACCCGCCTCGACACCGTCGAGCGCCGCGTCGGCCAGCTCGGACGGCGCGATCTTGTCGACGGGCCAGCCCGCCGACATGTCGGTGTCGGCCAGGCCGAGGTGCACCGCCGTCACGAGCGTGCCCTGGTCGGCGAGTTCCAGGCGTACGCCGTTCGTCATGGCCCACGCGGCGGCCTTGGTCAGGTGGTAGGCGCCGGCGCCCCTGGTCCCGAACCACGACATGGCGGAGAGCACGTTCACGATCGCACCGCCGCCGTGCCGGGCGAGCGCCGGTGCGAACGCCCTGATCATCGTCAGATGCCCGAGCACGTTGGTCTCCACCTCGTGCCGTACCCCGTCCAGCGAGCCGGTCACCAGGTCGGTTCCGGTCTGGATCCCGGCGTTGTTGACGAGCAGCGTGACATCCGGCGCGGCAGCGGCGACGGCTCGCACCGACGCGGCACTGGTGATGTCCAGCGGAAGCACCTCGACGCCGGGCAGGTCGACGGTCTCGGGGCGGCGGGCGGTCGCGTAGACCTTGCGGGCACCGCGTTCGAGCAGGCGCTGGGCGAAGGCGCGGCCCAGGCCGCGGTTGGCTCCGGTGACGAGGGCTACCGATTCGTTGATGTCCATGCCGGTACGCTAAAACCTGACGTTGACGTCAGAGGCAAGTGTTGATCGCCGACACCGGGGTGAGAGGGGTCACCGTGACCGAGCCGCTGATCCGCATCGGGGAGGTGGCGCGCGACGCCGGTGTCTCGGTGCGTGCCGTGCGCTACTACGAGCAGCAGGGCCTTCTCCTCCCCCGGCGCAGCGCGTCCGGCCAGCGCCTCTACCGGCCGGACACGGTCACGCTGGTGCGCTTCATCCAGCAGATGTACGCGGCCGGCCTGACCAGCCGCAGGATCGCCGAACTCCTGCCGTGCTGGGACTCCGGGCACACCGATCCCGGGCAGCGGGCCATGCTGCGCGCCGAGCGCGAGCGTATCCAGGCCAAGGTCGACGACCTCCGGGCCGCGCTGGACCGCCTCGACGAGGTCATCGCGATCACCGACACGCACCCGTAGGCGCGGCCCGCCGGACCCGGCAGGGTGCTCAGCGGTCCTCGGCCTCCCGGCGGGCGCGCAGCGCGCCGACGACCGCCAGCCCCACGCCGCCGAGCGCGACAGCCATCTCCACCGCCGAGGACACCTCAAGGGCGCCTGCCGCCGGAGCGTCCACGCTCACCATGACGCCGGGTTGCAGGAAGGCGCCCTTCGCGGGCTCGACGAACGTCCACCAGCTCGCCCATGTGGAGGCGAGATCCGCGCAGGTCCACACCGCGACCACCGACAGCAGGGCCATTCCCGCCGGGAGGAGCCCGCGCCGGTCGCTCCGCCGTCCGGACGACGCCAGCACCCCGGCGGTCACGAGCACGGCGAGCAACGCCGGCCACACCGCCACGAACAGGTCGGGCAGCGGCGGTTCGCCGGGTGTCAGCGCCACGCTCACCACGCACCAGACGACCACGACCACCGCCAGGACCGTCGTCACCACACCGCGCCGCCCGCCGCGCGCCGGAGCCGCCGACACGGCGACACCCAGCAGGAGTACGCCGAGAGCCAGGCCCCACGCGGTCAGCCGCTGCCGGTCGAGGCCGTCCTGCCAGCTCTCCAGCAGGTACGCCCGCGCCGCCGCCTGGCCCCGTAGCGGCTCGCCCGCGTCCGCCGCCTGCTCCCGGTGCCGGTGCATGTTCGCGGCCGCCACCAGGGCGAACAGCCCGGCACCGGCGGCGGCGCCCCACCGCGCCCGGCGGGTGCCGGAGGCCGTGAGGGCGTGGCCGCACAGCGCCGCCAGCGTGACCACCGCCCACAGAAGCGAAGCCTCCCGCATGGCGAGCAGCGCGGCTCCGACCGACAGCAGACCGGCGACGACCGCGGCGACTCGCAGGCCCGACGACAAGCGCATGGCGGAGAGAGTGGCACAGGAATCCGGGCCGCGAGGACCCGCCGTTTTCGTCGGTGGTCTTGGGCATGATCGCGTACGCCGCCGAGCGGTGGCGGTCGACGAGCGGGACTAGCGTGCCGTTCCGGCGAGCAGCCACCGCCGGACGGGCACCTCCAGCAGCACCCGGTCCCCGTCCGTGGTGACCGGCTGCCGGATGTCCCATCCCGCGTACTTCTCGGCGAACGCCGCGACGATCGCGGGCGGGAAGGCGGCATGGTGCACGCGGGCCTCGCCCTCGGCGACGACCGGGTGGACGCCGTCCTCCAGGGCGAGCGAGACGCGGGGGTCGGCGGTCACGTTGCGCGCCTTGACGCTGCGTCCCTCGCAGGCGACCCACCAGACGCCGTCGGTGTGGACGAACCACACCGGAGTGACGTGCGGGGAGCCGTCCGGGCGCAGCGTGCAGAGCCAGACGTTGCGCTCGCGGGCGAGCCGGTCCGCGACGTCCGCCGCGAGCTCAGCCCGGCTCACTCGCAGATCCGCCACTCCCCGTCCTCCTTGACCATGGGGAACTCCTGGGTCACCTTGTTGCCGACCTCCGGCGTGAAGCGGATGGTCGTCGACCCGCTCACCAGACCGTTGTTGTTCGACACGTTGATGCCGGTGATGGCGTAGCCGGTGAACTCCGGCTGCGAGGCCCGCTGCTGGGCGAACTCCTCCTCGCTGACCCGCTCGCGTACCCGGGTGCAGAGCTGCCGGTACGCGGCCGGATAGTCGCGGTCGACGATCGCCTCGGCGAACGTCTCCGCAGCGGATCGGGCCGGCCCGGTGGCGTCCTTCACCACGCGGAACAGGAGGAATCCGCCGAACACGCCGCCGGAGCAGCAGAGCGCGAGCACCACGCCCAGGACGATGAACAGGGTTCGCTTGGACTTCTTGGGCGGGACCGGGGGCTGCTGATACGCCATGATCGGCAGGATAGGAGGCCCGGACAAGCGTTAACCGGATACCCGGCCTCCCCTTCTCGCCGGCCATCGACCGATGTCGGCACAGCGCACCCGGGATCCGCGCCGCTGAACGCCGGGCCGGAGGGCGGCTACTTTACGGCGGAGCGAAACTCGTCAACCACCAAGGGTGACCAGTTGCGACAAACCGTGTTATTCTCCGGCGTCGATCTAAGCCCGCGCGGACCCGGCCGGGTCGCTGCCGGAAGGACATCCCCCCGATGCCGGTCGCTGCCGCCATGCCGCTGCCACGGCCCCCGCTGGCCCGCCCGGCGGGTGACGCGTTCAGCCTGATCTTCACCACCCTGCCGGCGCTGCTGCGGCTCACCTGCGGCCTGGTCGGCGCGGTGGTCGCGCTGTCGGTGCGTACGCCGCCGGTGCGGGTCGCGCTGTTGATCCCCGCGGTCGTCGTGCTCACCGCCTGGTCGGTCTGGTACGCGTGGCGGGCGTTCCGGCACGGCATCGACGGCCCGCTGGTCGCCGGTGACGTGGCGCTGACCACCGCCGCCGCGCTCGCCGTGCCGTGGCTCGTCGCGCCGGAGGTGCTGCCGGGCGAGGCGAGCTGGATCGCGGTGCTGGCCAGCTCGACGATCATCAACGCGCAGGCCACCGCGCCGGCCCGCTGGTCCGTGCCGGCCGGCCTGCTGGTCGCCGCCGCGTACGGCACCGGCACCACGCTGGCCGGCAACCCGGCCGAGGCGCGGGCGCACGTCGCGACACTGCTGGTGCAGACCGGCAGCACGGCGGTGATGACAGCGGTGATGCGCCGCCGGATCGCCCGCGCCGACGCCGCGTTCGCCGACTACCAGCGGCTGTCCCGCGAGGCGGTGGTGGCGCGCGCCGCCCGCGAGGCCGAACGGCGGCACAACCGCGACCTGCACGACACGGTCCTGGGCACGCTCACCATGGTCGGCCTCGGCGCGGTGCCCGACTCGGCGACGTTGCGCGACCGGTGCGTGCACGACCTGCGTACCCTCACCGCCCTGGCGGGGGCGCGGACCGCGAGCGCACCCGCCGAGGCCGACCTGGACGAACGGCTGCGCGAGTTGCTCGCCGGTGCGCCCGGCCCGGCGGTGACCGCGACGTTGGAACCGTGCCGGCTGCCGGCGGAGGTCGTCACGGCGCTCGCCGACAGCGCCGCCGCCGCGCTGGCGAACGTGGCGCGGCACGCGCCGGGCGCGGCGGCGGCGCTGCGCCTGGCCCGCGAGGGTGACACCGTCGTGGTCGAGGTGGCCGACGACGGTCCCGGCTTCGACCCGGCGACGGTCCCGGCCCACAGGTACGGGCTGCGCGAGTCGATCCACGGGCGGATGAGCACTGTGGGCGGTCGGGCGGTGGTGACTTCCGCCCCTGGCGCCGGCACCCGTATCCGGCTGGAGTGGTCCGGTGGCGACTGAGTCGGGCACGGCGGCGACGGCCGGCCCCGCGCTGCGGCCGCTGCCCCGGCCTCGTGCGGCGGCGCGATCCGGAGCGCCGACGGCCCCGCCCGAGGCGCACGCGGTGGCCCACGCGTCCGACCAGGGCGCGCGGATCGCGGTGATCGTCATCGCGGCGGCCTGGCATCTGGGGGTCGCGTTGCCGGCCGTGTCGCGGGCCGGGCAGGGCATGGCGGCCCCGGCCGTGGTGGCGGCGGGCTGGCTGGTGACCGCGCTGGTCGGCGTCGGCGCGGGGGTACGGCTGCTGCGCGGCGGACTGCCGCCGGCCGGGCCGCTGGCCGCGGTGCTGCTGGTGGTCGACGCGGCGGTGGTCACGGGGGCCGGCGAGCGGTTCCTGTTCAGCACCGCCAACTGGGTGTGGGGCGGCCTGGCCTGGTTCTTCCTGCTGGCGATCTGGCAGCGGCCGGCGCGCTGGCTGCTGGTCATGCTCACCGCGCACGGCGCGATCGCGCTGGCGGCTGTGGTGTTCTACGGGGCGACCGCCCCGGCCGACCTGAGCCGCACCGCGATGTACGTCTACGGCACCTCCACCCTGCCGGTGGCGGTCTTCGTCGGCGCGGCGGCGATCACCGCGCAGGCCCGGGAGCGGGCGGCCACCGCCGCGGCGACGCTCGCCGTGGCGGCGGAGCAGGAGGCGGCCGAGCATGCCCGCACCGAACGGCAGGCGCGCCTGGCCCTGGTCAGCGGCACCGCCGAGGAGGTGCTGGCCGAGCTGGCGGCCGGTGCGGCCGACCCGGCCGACCCGGCGGTACGGCGGCGCGCGGTGCTGGCCGCGGCCCGGCTGCGCCGGCTGATCGCGGAGTCGGACGACGTGCCGGACGCGTTGCTGCACGAACTGCGCGCGGCGGCCGACCTGGCCGAGCGCAACGGACTACCGATCGACCTGGTGTCGGTCGGCACGCCACCGGAGCTGCCGGTGGAGATCCGGCGCGGGCTGGCCGACCCGCTCACGGCGGCGCTCGCCGCGGCTGAGGGCTGGGCCCGGCTGACTGTGGTCGCGGGCCCGGACGAGGTGGTGGTCAGCCTGGTGACACCGGATCACGACGGCCCTGACGAGCCGGCGGCCGGCGGTTACGGGCCGGTGGAGCACCTGCACGAACGCGACGGGGAGATCAGATGGACGCAGACCCGCTGGCGGCGGACGTGAACGCCGGCACCCCGATCGGGGTGGCGATCGTGGACGACCACCCGGTGGTGATCGACGGGGTGCGCGCCTGGCTGTCCGGCGAACCACGGCTGCGGGTGCTCGCCACCGGCGACGACCCGGACGAGGTGCTGCGCGCCGCGCCGGACGCCGAGGTGGTGCTGCTCGACCTGCGCCTGCACGGCCGGATGGTGCTGGACAAGCTGGCCGAGCTGAGCGCGGCCGGGCGCCGGGTGGTGGTCTACTCCGAGCACAGCGACCCGCAGACCATGCTCGCCGCGCTCGATGCCGGTGCGGTCGCGTTCCTGGCCAAGCACGAGGGGCGGGAGCACTGTGTGGCCACTGTGCTGGCGGCGGCGAGCGACCGGCCGTACGTGCCGCCGGCGCTGGCCGGCGCGATGGTCGGTGACGCCCGGCCGGACCGTCCGTCCCTGTCGGACAAGGAGCGGGAGGCGCTGCTGCTGTGGTTCCAGTCGATGTCGAAGGCGTCGGTGGCCCGCCGGATGCAGATCAGTGAGCACACCGTGAAGCAGTACGTCGACCGGGCGCGGATCAAGTACACCCGAGCGGGTCGTCCGGCCGCCACGAAGTCGGCGCTGCTCGCCCGGGCGATCGAGGACGGACTCGTCCGACCGGAAGATATCGGCATCTACCGGTCGCAGGCGTCGGCCGACCGGCCGACCCCCTAACAGGCGTCATGACAGTCACCTCGGGAATCCGGCAGGCTCTCCGATACCGCCAACCGTCATCGGGAGGTCGTACCGTGCCGGAGGACGCCACACCCTTCTTCGTCGGGCCACACCGGTTCGACGCCGACGACGACCCCACCCGTCCCGTGCTCGACCGGCGCTACGAGCTGGTGCCCGAGCCGGGCGAACGCCTGCTCGGCCAGCATCGCCTGCGCGTCGCCGGTCATCTGCTCGGCCCGAGCGAGGACGTCCGCTGCTGGTCGCTGCCCACCCCGGCGACGGTCACCGTGACCGACCGCCGGATCGCGTACGTCTGCACCGGCTCCGAGCTGTCACTGGTCTCCGGGCGGGACGGCCGGACGGACGCCCGGCACCGGCGCCCGGGCCGGCTGTCCCGCCTGGTCAGCGCGCAGATCCGCTGGCAGTGGCCGTCCCGGCTGGACCTGGCCGAGATCGGCGACGGCAGCGGTGAGCTGCGCGTCGTCTGCGACGCGCTGCGTACCATCAGGCAGCCCGCGCTTGCGCTGACCGGCCCGGTCGGGACGGTGGCCGCGCTGGCCCGGCAGGTGCGCCGCGCGGTGGCCGGTTTCCGGCTGGCGAACGCCGACCTGGTCGACCTGTCCCGGCCGGAACGGGACGCGCTCGCCGTCCGGGTGGCCGCCTCCCCCGGCCCGACGCTCGGCACCGTGACGCTGCCGGGCTCGCTGCCGGTGGAGTTCCTGTCCCGCGACGACTACTACCGTTCGCCGGAGGCCGAGACGTCGCGGTGGTCGTGGTCCGGCTTCCCGGCGCACGACCGGCCCGGCTCCGCCTGCTGACGCTCCCCCGTCGCGGGCGGGTCGCCGGGCGCGGGCGCGGTCAGGAGGCGCTGCGGGTGCGGCGCTCGGACCGGTCCAGCTCGACCGCCTCCTCCGGGGTCGGCGCGCCGCCGCCCAGGTGGGCCGGCTGCCACCAGGCGTCGTCCGGGCCGGACGGCTTGTCCGGGTACTCCCGCTGGGCCCGGTCCACGAGCGCCGACAGACGGGTACGCAGGTCGGCGGTCATGACTGTGGCGTCCGGGTAGGCGGCCGGGTCCATCGGCTCGCCGACGATGATGGTGATCGGCGTGTGCCGGCGGGTCAGCGTACGCGGGCGGCCCTTGGTCCACAGCCGCTGCGTGCCCCAGAGCGCCACCGGCAGCAGCGGCACGCCGGCCTCCTGCGACATCCGGGCCGCGCCGTTCTTCAGGTCCTTGACGGTGAAGGAGCGGCTGATCGTCGCCTCCGGGAAGACGCCCACCACCTCGCCCCGGCGCAGCGCGGCGACAGCCGTGGAGTACGAGCTGGCGCCGGCCGCGCGGTTGACCGGGATGTGCTTCATGCCGCGCATCAGCGGACCGGAGACGCTGTGCCGGAAGACGCTGTCCTTGGCCATGAACCGGACCAGCCGCTTCGCCGGGTGGGCGCCGTAGCCGCAGAAGATGAAGTCGAGGTAGCTCACGTGGTTGGACGCGAGGACGGCGCCGCCGGTGGCCGGCACGTGCTCGCTGCCGGACACGTCCAGACGCAGGTCGAGCAGCCGGAACATCGTCTTGGCGGCGGTGATCACAGGGGGGTACACGAGTTCCGACATGCCGAAACTTTACCCCGAGTAGGTTACGCGACCGTAGGGCCGATCTGACCGCCGTCGCCGGCGACTAGGTTCGAGGCATGCCCGACCTCGCCGCGATCGTCATCCACTGCCGCGACCCCTACCTGCTCGCCCCGTTCTGGAGTGCGGTCACCGGGCTGCCGCTGGTCGAGGAGGATCGGGTGAAGCTCACCGAGGGCACGCTCGCGCCGACCGAGGCGGTGCTGCTGCGTGATCCGCACGGCCGGCGTCCGGACCTGTGGATCAGCCCGGCCGACGTGCTGCCGGCGCCCGGCCGGATCCACCTCGACCTGGTCGGCGACGCCGAGGAGCGGGCCGCGGTGCTGGAGGCGGGCGCGACAGTCGTGCGCGAGCTGCCGCGCTGGACCGTGCTGGCCGACCCGGAGGGCAACGAGTTCTGCCTGCTGCCGCCGAACGAGGCGCACACCGCGCCGCCGCCGGGCCACTGAGCCACCGCCGGCCGGTTACCGAGCCGCCGCCCGGCGGCTGAGCCGGCTCAGCCGGCCGGTTCGTCAAGGTCGAGCCGGCCCCTGGCGAACGCGTCCACCCGGCCCCAGCGGCCCGGGATGTCAAGCACCTCGATCCGCCCCATGCCCACCGGCAGCCGCGGGTCCACCACCAGGTGCCCCTCGTGCGGCTCCAGCCCCAGCATGGTCCGCAACAGCAGCAGCGGCGCACCGGTGGACCAGGCCTGCGGGCTGCACGCGGTCGGGTACTCCACCGGGAACTTCGTCAGCTCGCGCTGGTAGCCGCCGAACGCCTCCGGCAGCCGGCCGTCGAAGTAGGTGGCCGCGTCGAGGATGCCGTTCGCCACGGTGGCGGCCTCCTCGGCGAAGCCGTACCGGCGCAGGCCCCACGCGGTGAACGAGTTGTCGAACGGCCAGATCGTGCCGTTGTGGTAGCCGATCGGGTTGTAGCGGACCTCGCCCTCGGCCAGCGTCCGCACCCCCCAGCCGGACCAGAGCCGGGGGCCGAGCAGATGCTCCGCGATCCTCGGCGCCCGCTCCTCGTCCACGATCCCGCTCCACAGCAGGTGGCCGATGTTGGAGCTGAGCACGTCGCACTGGCGGCCGTCCGGGTCCAGCGCGAGCGCGTAGAAGCCCCGGTCGGCGACCCACCAGTCGTCGTTGAAGCGCCGCTTCAGCTCCGCCGCCTCGCGTTCCAGTTGATCGGCGTACGCGGGGTCGTCCCAGAACAGCCGGGCCAGCCGGGCGGCCCGGGTCTTCGCGTCGTACGCGTACCCCTGCACCTCACAGGTGGCGCGGGGGAACGGCGGCAGCGTGCCGTCGGCGTACGAGATGGAGTCCCACGAGTCCTTCCAGCACTGGTTCTCCAGGCCGGTGTCGGTGTTGCGCCGCTCGTACCAGATGTAGCCGTTGCCGAGCAGGTCGGCGTAGTCGTCGATCCACTTCAGCGCGGCCCGGCACTCCCGTTCCAGCTCCTTGACCAGGGCGCCGTCGCCGCTCCACCGCTCGTACTCGTCGAGCAGCACCACGAACAGCGGCGTCGCGTCCACCGAGCCGTAGTACGGCGAGTGCGGCTGCTCCTCGAACGCGGCGGTCTCGCCGTACCGCATCTCGTGCAGGATCCGGCCCGGGTCCTCGTCCCGGAAGTCGTCGAACCGGGTGCCCTGGAGCGCGCCGAGGATGCGCAGCGTGGTCTTCGACATCTCCGGCGCGAACGGCAGCACCTGGAGGCAGGTGAGGATGCTGTCCCGGCCGAACATGGTCATGAACCAGGGCAGGCCGGCGGCGGGCAGCGTCTGCCCGCCGAGCGACAGCGGCGAGAAGCGCAACGCGGCGAGGTCGACAAGGCTCCGCCGGTACGTGGCGGCGAGTTCCTCGTGCTCGCTGTTCAGCTTCGGGGCCCGGCTGATCCACTCCTCCAGGTCGTGCTGGAGCGCGAGCCGCTCGGTGCCGTGCGCGCGCAGTCCCATCCGCAGGTCCCGGCCGCCGGGGCCGATCGCGAACGTCTGCACGTCGATGACGGCGTCCCACTGTTCGTTGGGCTCCAACCGGATGCTCCAGGCGAAGCCGCGCTGGTCGTAGCGGGCCGGCCGGTTGGCCGAGACGAACGTCTCGCGCCGGAAGTTGCCGCGCCGGTAGCCCAGGCGCAGCCGGTCCGGATCGGCCTCGGCGTAGTGTTCGCCCTTCTTGTTGAGGATCTCGTCCTTGACCTGGAACAGGTCGGCGAAGTCGGCCCCGGCGTCCATCCGGATCTCCAGGTCGACCGCTTTCTCGTCGTGGTTGAGGATGGTCAGCGTCTCGCGGAAGCTGCCGCCGACCGCCCGCTCCCGGATGACCGACAGCTTCGCGTCGATGTAGTGCGTGGCCACGCCGGGCACCAGGAAGAACCGGGCCTCGTAGTACTGCAGGTCGTCGTAGGACAACGCGTTGAGCCGCTCGCCGTTGACGGTGAGCACCCACTTCGACAGGTACCGCGTGTCGAGCGAGAACAGGCCGGTCGGCTCGCTCGGTGTGGCCTCGATGTCGCCGGTGTCCTGGCTCACCACGAACGTGTTGCCGTCCAGGATCCGGACGGTGTTCCCGCCGGGCATCAGGCGGCCCTCCCGGCGAACGTGTGGTGCGGTCCCCGGGAGGCCGGCGGGCCGGGGAAGACCCGCTCGACCTGCAACACGAGCCGCAGGTCCCCGACGACTGTCATGTCGCCGCGCAGCAGCGCCGCGATGGGGTTCTCCTCGCCGCCGACCATCTCGGCGAACAGGCGCGGATCGGTGCCGACGACAGTGTCGGCCTCGCCGTCCTCCTGCCGGACCCGCAGGTTCCCGTGGTCGATCTCCAGCAGCCAGTGCGTGGTGTGCGGGCCCTCGTGCAGGTCGCAGCGGAGCGTCCCGGATGTCTTGGCCAGCAGCGGCTCGAACCCGCGCCGATCCAGGTCCTCGAAGAATCTCGTGGTCATGTCCACCATCCGGGTGACTCCTCCCGCGATCCGCGGTCCACCTGTCCGAGGCTCCGTATCCCCACCCGGCCCGGGGTCAACCTCGCCCGAACCGGGTGAGCCCGGCGCACGGCGCGGACAACGCGACGCCGGCCCCCGAACCGGGGACCGGCGTCATCGCGGCGGACAGGTCAGTTGTTGGGGTCGTCGGCGCTGATGTCCGCGAGCACCGACTGGGGTTCCCGTTCCACCGCCAGGTCACCCATGGAGATCAGGCCGACCAGACGGCCGTCGTCGACCACCGGGAGCCGGCGGACCGCGTACGTGCGCATCAGGTCGGCGGCGGCCACGACGTCGTCGTTCTGGCTCACGGTCACCACGTCCCGGCTGGTGATCTGGTTGAGCCGGGTGGCGGTGGGATCCATGTCCTCCGCCACGCCGCGTACCGTGATGTCCCGGTCCGTCACGATGCCGACCACGTTGTCACCGTCGGTCACCACCACGTCGCCGATGGCGCTGTCCCGCATCTCCTGCGCCGCGGCGATGAGCGTGTCGTTGCCGTCCATCGTCACCAACCGGGTCGTCATGAACTCTCCGACCGTTGTCATGGTGCTCCCCTCTCGGTGTCGGCACGGCGGTCTACCCGCCGGCCGAGCCGGGGTAACGCGGAGGAGCCCACGACGGCGGCGTCAGCGTTCGGCGGCGACCAGCTCGGCGAGCTGCACGGCGTTGAGCGCCGCGCCCTTGCGCAGGTTGTCGTTGGCGCAGAACAGCGAGAGCCCGTGCTCGACGGTCTCGTCGGCCCGGATCCGCCCGACGAACGTCGGGTCCTGGCCGGCCGCCTCCAGCGGCGTCGGCACGTCGCGCAGCGCCACGCCGGGTGCGCCGTCGAGCAGCTCACGGGCACGGGCCGGGTCGATCGGCCGGGCGAACCGGGCGTTGATCTGCAACGAGTGGCCGGTGAAGACCGGCACCCGCACGCACGTGCCGGAGACCTTCAGCCCGGGGATCTCCAGGATCTTGCGGCTCTCGTTGCGCAGCTTCTGCTCCTCGTCGGTCTCGTCGGAGCCGTCGTCGACGATCGAGCCGGCGAGCGGGAGCACGTTGAAGGCGATCGGGCGGGCGAACGAGCGCGCCGCCGGGAACTCGACCGCCCCGCCGTCGAAGGCGAGCCCGGTGGCGCCCTCGGCCACCTTGCGGACCTGCTCGTCCAGTTCCGCCACGCCGGCCAGGCCGGCGCCGGAGACCGCCTGGTACGTGGCGATGACGAGGCTGACCAGTCCGGCCTCGTCGTGCAGCGGGCGCAGCACCGGCATGGCGGCCATCGTGGTGCAGTTCGGGTTGGCCACGATGCCCTTCGGGCGGTCCGCGATCGCGTGCGGGTTGACCTCGGCCACCACCAGCGGCACCCGCGGGTCCATCCGGAACGCCGAGGAGTTGTCGATCACCACGGCGCCGGCCTCGGCGACCCGGGGAGCCAGCTCCTTCGCGGTGCCCTTGCCCGCCGAGAAGAGCACGATGTCCAGCCCGCGGTAGTCCGCGGTGGCCGCGTCCTCGACCGTGACCTCGCCGTCGCGCCAGGGCAGCGTGCGCCCGGCCGACCGGGCCGAGGCGAACAGGCGCACCTGCTCCGCCGGGAACTCGCGCTCCGCCAGCACCTGCCGCATGACGCCACCGACCTGGCCGGTGGCTCCCACAATGCCGATCCTCATGCCCGCGAGGCTACCCAGCCGGGCGGCGCGGGTGGGAAACGTTTCCCACCGCGCGGATGGGGGGCGACGGGAATCACAGGCCCGCGCCCCGTCCGGTCAGGTGTGGTCGACCACCTCGCCGAGACCGCTGGCGACCAGCTCGTCCCGGATGACCGCCGCGTCCCCCTCGACCACCATGGTCAGCGACTCGGGGTGCAGGTACGTCGCCGCAGCGGCGGAGACCTCCTCGACTGTCGCGGCGAGCAGTTGCTCCCGCAGCCGCGCGTGGTAGTCGTCCGGCAGGTCGTGCACGACGAGCGTGCTCAGGGCCGAGGCGATCGCCCGCGGGCTCTGCAGCTCGACCGAGAGCTGCCCGGCCCGCCAGGAGCGCGCCACCTCCAGTTCGTCCTCGGTGACGCCGGTGAGCTGGGTACGCGAGATCTCGCCCACCGACTCGACAAGCGCCGGCGCGGTCACCCCGGTCTGCACGCCGGAGCTGACCGCGAACCGGCCGAACCGCCGGGACGAGGCGAAGTCGCCCCGGATCCCGTACGTGTAGCCGCGTACCTCACGGATCAGGTGGTTGAGCCGGGAGGTGAACGCGCCGCCGAGCACGGTGCCGGCGAGCGTCATCGGCACGTGGTCCGGGTGGGCCCGGTGCGGGGACGGGTGGCCGAGGCGCAGCGTGGACTGCACCGAGCCGGGCCGGTCGACCAGGATGATCCGCCGCTGCCCGGCCGTCGGCACCTCGATCGGGGCGCCGCGTTCCACAGGTCCCCCGCCGGTGCCGGCGAACGCCGTCGCGGCGAGCGCGTCCAGGTCGATCCGCTCCAGGTCACCGGCGACGACGAGCGTGCCGGGGCGGATGAACCACTCCGAGTGGAAGACGGTCACGTCGTCCACCTCCAGCGCGGCCACGCTGTCCGGGTCGCCGTAGAGCGGGCGGCCCCACCGGTGCTGCGCGCCGAACAGCTCGGCGCGCAGCACCGCGTCGGCGCGCGGGCCGGGGTTGGCCCAGTCCATCCGCAGCGCGGTCGCCTCGTCGTCGCGTACGCGCCGCACGTCGGCCGGGTCGAGCCGGGGCGTACGGACCGCCTCGGCCAGCAGCTCCACGGCGGCGCTCAGCCGGTCCACCGGCACCTGCACGCTCACCTGGAACGAGTCCCAGTCGAGCCCGGTCGCCAGCTCGGTGCCGAGCGCCTCGATGGCCAGCGCGTACGCGGTGGCGTCCCGCTGCGCGGTGCCCTCCTCCAGCGCCTTGGCCAGCACCGCGCCGAGGCCCTCCTT
Organism: Micromonospora sp. NPDC048169; assembly: GCF_040652815.1. Lineage (NCBI taxonomy): Bacteria > Bacillati > Actinomycetota > Actinomycetes > Micromonosporales > Micromonosporaceae > Micromonospora > Micromonospora sp. NPDC048169. The sequence goes on along the minus strand of NZ_JBEZMS010000015.1, from coordinate 49,345 downwards.
GCCGACCGGCTCCCGGCCCGCGCCGCCGTCGAGCAGCAGCAGCGCGACGGCGAGGTTCTGCCCGGGCAGGTGCGCGGCGACCACCTGGCCGCCGGCCACCGTCCGCCGGACCACCTGCGGGAACCGGTAGGCGCGGGCGGCGCCGGGGCCGGGACGGGTGGTGATCAGCGACATCACTTCTCCTCGGGCAGGTAGGTCAGGATCACCCGGTCGTCGGCGCCGAGCAGCTCGGCGGCCTGCTCGGCGATCTGCTCCGCGGTCACCGCGAGCCAGGCCGGCAGCCGGTCGGCGGCGCGGGCCGGGTCGCCGAACTGGGTGGCGTAGCGGCCGAGCGTGTCCGCCCGCCCGTCCACAGTGGCCATCTGCCGCCACCACATGGTGCTCAGCAGCGCCTTGGCCCGGTCCAGCTCGGCGGCGGTCACCGGCACCGTGGCCAGCTCGTCGACCACCTCGGCCAGCCCGTCGCGCAGCCGCTGCGAGCTCACCCCGGGGCGGGCCGTGGCGGTGGCGATCAGCGGGGCGGGCGCGTGCGCCAGATCCACCCCGTACGCGCCGACCAGGTCCGGCTGGGCGATCCGTTCACCGTCGGCCAGCCGCTGGTAGAGGCGGCTGCCCCGGCCGCTGCCGAGCACTGTGGTCAGCACCGTCGTCACGTCGTACCCCGGTGTGCCGAACGGGTGGGTGCGGTGCGCGAGGTAGACGCGGGGGGCGGGCACGTCGGCGGTGACCGTCTCCACGGCGGGACGGCCGGTGGCCGGCACGGTACGGCCGTCCGGCGCGGCCGGGATGTCGGCGCGCGCGGCCAGGCCGCCGAAGTACTTGTCGGCGAGCGCGAACACCTCCGCCGCCGTGGTGTCGCCGGCCACCGTGAGGACCGCGTTGTTCGGCGCGTAGTAGGTGCTGTGGAACTCCTGGAAGGTGGCCAGGTCGGCGGCGTTCAGGTCGGCCATCGACCCGATCGTGGCGTGGTGGTACGGGTGGCCGGGCGGGTAGAGCAGCGGCAGCAGGCGCAGCCAGGCGTCGCCGTACGGCACGTTCTCGTAGCGCTGCCGGCGCTCGTTCTTGACCACGTCGCGCTGGTTGTCCAGCGTCTCCTGGGTCAGCGCCGGCACCAGCCCGCCCATCCGGTCGGCCTCCAGCCAGAGCGCCAGCTCCAGGTGCTCGGCCGGGACCGTCTCGAAGTAGTTGGTCCGGTCCGGGTTGGTGGTCGCGTTGAGCGAGCCGCCCGCGCCCTGGATCAGCTTCATGTGCTCGGTCTTCGCCACGTTGACCGAGCCCTCGAACATGAGGTGCTCGAAGAGGTGGGCGAAGCCGGTCTGTCCCGCCGGCTCATGGCGTGAGCCCACGTCGTACCAGAGGTTGACCGCCACGGCCGGGGCGGTGCGGTCCTCGCTCACCACCACACGCAGGCCGTTGTCCAGTCGGGTCGTCTCGATCGGCCAGGGGAAACCGCTGTCGGGCATGAGACGACGCTATCCGATCTCGGAGGCGGAAAGGTGACACGCACGCCGGAGCATCGTCGGTGCGCGCCGGGGTACCCGTGCGGGCATGGCCACCACCACGTCTTCCGCCGTCGAGCGCGCCGCCGCCGCGCTGGCCCGGCTCCGGCACGCCCGGCTGCTGCACCCGGCCGGGCGCACGTTCGGCGGCGAGGCCCGGATCTGGGGTACGCCGGGGCCGCCGACCGGGGTGCCGCTGCTCGACTCACCCGGCCGGTGGCCGGCCACGATCCGCCTCTCCAAGGGCGTGCCGACGCCGGGCGCCTGGCCGGACGTGCTGGGCGTGGCGGTACGGCTGCACCGCGACCCGGAGCCCCCGGTGGACCTGCTGTGGAGTTCCAGCTGCGCCGCGCCGGTGCTGCGGAACCTGCCGCTGCCCCGGCGGCGCCTCACCGGGACGTACACGTCGATCATGCCGTTCCGGGCCGGCGGGCGGCGGCTGTTCCTGGCCGTGCTGGCCGACCCGGATTCACCGGACCTGGGCCGTGGCCTGGCCGGGGCGGGCGCGGTGGTGGCGGGCGGCGAGGCCCGGTTGGTGCTCGCGGTGGCCTCGACGGTGGGCCGCTGGCGGCCGTTCGGCGAGGTACGCCTCGACGACGAGCGCGGCGCCGCCGAGGACGCCGCGCTCGCGTTCGATCCGGTCGGCAACGTACCGCCGGGGTTGCGACTGACCGGCCCGCTGGCCCGGCTGCGGGACGACAGCTACCGGGGGTCCCGCCGGGCCCGGGGTGCGGGGCTCAGTCGGGCGGCTCGATGGGGGTGACGGTCTGCTCGGAGGTGCGGTGCTCCAGCACCGTGTCGGGGGCGGCGTTCTGGTCCGCCTCGCGGATGTCGGACTCGGCGAGGATCGCGTCGGCCTGCGCCTCGGCGTCGTCGCTGCCCGCCGCCGCCTCCTCCGGCAACAGATGCGCTCGGGATTCGATTCGTTCCTGATCACTCGGGTCGTGGCTCGTGGTCATGGCGCTCTCATACCCCGCGTTCCGCACTTCGGAACGACAGCGGGCTTTCCGGCGCGCGTCGGGTAGGCTGGCCGACGTGACGCGGTCGTATCGATGGTTTAGGAAGCCGGCTGGAGGAGCCGGTGACTCGACCATGAGCTGACGTCACTTCCTCTTCGAGCCGGCCGGGCAGGGATCGTTTTCCTTGCCTTTCGCACGCGAGCAGCCGGCTCGATCCCCGGGCGCCGGCACGGGGGCACGGTCGGCGGAAGGATCCCCACCGTGACCACCTCCCCCCAGGATGCCCATCGGGTCATCGACCAGCGCATCGACCGTGTGGTGCCGCTGACCACCCCGGCCCTGCTGCACCATCACCTGCCGCTCGACACCCCGCTGGCCGAGGCCGTCGTGGCGGGCCGCCGGGCCGTCGGCCGGGTACTGGACCGCGAGGACGACCGGTTGCTCGTCGTCGTCGGCCCCTGCTCCGTGCACGACCCGGCCGCCGCCCTCGAGTACGCGGGCCGGCTGCGCGAGGCCGCCGAGCGGGTCGCCGACGACCTGCTCGTGGTCATGCGTGTCTACTTCGAGAAGCCGCGTTCGACGGTGGGCTGGAAGGGCCTGATCAACGACCCGGCGCTGGACGGCTCCGGCGACGTGAACACCGGCCTGCGTACCGCGCGGGCGCTCCTGCTGGACGTGCTGCGACTGGGCCTGCCGGTGGGTTGCGAGTTCCTCGACCCGATCACCCCGCAGTACATCGCGGACACGGTGGCCTGGGGCGCGATCGGGGCGCGGACCGTGGAGAGCCAGGTGCACCGGCAGCTCGCCTCCGGGCTGTCCATGCCGATCGGTATGAAGAACCGGCCGGACGGCAGCATCGCCACCGCGGTGGACGCGATCCGGGCCGCCGGGGTGCCGCACGTCTTCCCCGGCATCGACGTCTCCGGCACCCCGGCGATCATGCACACCCGGGGCAACGCGGACGGCCACCTGGTGCTGCGCGGCGGGGGCGGCCGGCCGAACTACGACGCGGAGTCGGTGGCCGGGGCGCTGGAGCTGCTGCGCGCCGCGGGCCTGCCGGAACGCGTGGTGGTCGACGCCAGCCACGCCAACAGCGGCAAGGACCACCGCAACCAGCCGCTCGTCGCTGCCGACGTGGCCGCCCAGCTCGCCGCCGGTCAGCGCGGGATCGCCGGGATCATGCTGGAGAGCTTCCTGGCCCCCGGCCGGCAGGACCTGGACCCGACCCGGGAGCTGGCGTACGGCCAGTCGGTCACCGACGCCTGCATCGGCTGGGACACCACGGCCGAGGTCCTGGAGCACCTGGCCCAGGCCGTCCGGGCCCGCCGGGCCACGCTCCCGGCGCGGACCTGAGCGGGGTTGGGGCGAGTTTGACCGGTTCGGGGCCGGGTAGGTGGTCGGCGTGACCGATGACGCGCCCGTTACCGAGCAGCCGGACACCAGGCCGCTCGACGACCTGCTCGACGACATCTACCACGGCCAGGAGCGGATCACCCAGGCGGACATCTACCGCCGGGCGGTGGCCGCCGAACTCCCCGCGGAACTGCTCACCCGGATCGCCGCGCTCCCCGAGGGCGAGTACGCGGCGGACGAGGCGGCCGATCTGCTGGGCGGCACGGTCGCCTGAGCCCCCGCCGACGAGAGGACGCGACATGACCGACCGCAACCCCGACCACGAGCACCTGGCGGCGCTCGGCCAGCCCCCGGAGGGCGTCGACACCCTGCCCGAGCCGGACTTCGCCAACGAGCACGACCGCACCGCCGTGGACCGGGAGATCGTCACCGGGGAGGACGAGGACGAGCGGGAGCCGGAGGCGTCGCGCGGCTGGGCCGGCGAGGACCACGGCACCACCCCCACCTGACGGGTGGGAGGCACGGAAGAGGGCCGGCGCGCGAACGCCGGCCCTCTTCCGTGTCTGCTTCTCACTCCTGGTGGTGGCGACCACCCTCGGCCGCCTGCTGGGCGACCGCGTACCCCATCTGAAGGAAGTCGGAGGCGGCCACGGCTGTCAGCGCGGTGGCGACCAGCCGGGTCAGCCGGGGCGCCAGCACGAGGCCGCCGGTCAGCCCGGTGGCCACCCAGACCGCCAGGCAGAAGGGGCAGCTCACCAGCTCGCCGAGCGCGTGCCGGGTCGGGCTGCCCTCGTCGCGGACCTGCTCCATCACCTCGCCGCTGCCGATCGGGTGGTCGTAGCGGGTGAACGGCGCCCGCAGCGGGCTGGTGATCGCGTCCTTGGACAGCAGCCGGCTGAGCTTGTGCGTGGCGATCGAGAGCAGCACCACGTCCGCGGGCGTGGGCCGCTCGGGCACCGGCCGGCCGGTCGCCCGGACCAGGCCCACGATCGCAGCGGTCACCCCGGCGTACGTGCCCATCGCCTTGAGGTAGCCCTCCAGCGGCCGATGCTCGTGCGGCGCGTACGCCTGGCGCAGGCGCGCCACCTTCTGCTTCAGGCCACTACCGGTCAACCCGGCCTCCTCGTCCTAGTCGTGCGGGCCGGGCTCAGCCGGCGGTCAGGTTGTCGGCCACCTCGCGGTCGAGGTTGGCCAGGATCTCGTCGGCCAGGTCGTGGTCCGGCCCGGCCAGGTCCAGCCGTACCCGGGCGCCGCCCGCGCCGGCCGGCTCCACGTCGATCTCGGCGGACCAGTCCGCGGCGCTCCACCGGGCCCGCATGTCGTCGGCGTCGACGACCTCCACCCGGCAGGTGCCGGAGTTGCGCAGCCGCTCGGGCAGCCAGGCCGAGGAGCGGTCCGGGTCGGTCGCCGTGTTGAACACCACCTCCGGCGGTGCGGACATGCCGCGCTCGGCGTGGCTGGCCATCAGGCGTCCCGCAGCCGGCTCGGGTCGACCTCCCGGCCGGGGTGCCGGGCCAGGTACTCCGTCTCCAGTTCGGCGGTGCGCCGCAGGTGGTTGGCGAGCGCCGAGTCGGTGGCGTGCCGCAGCGTGTCCAGCCGGGTGCGGTGCAGGCTCTGCATCTCCCGGATCAGGTCGTCGTCGCCCAGCTCCACCGGGTCCACCCCGAGCTGCTCGCCGTCGACGGTACGGGCGTGGTCGCCGTCCCACTCCGCGACCCGCTGTTCCGGGCTCGCGTCCCGGCGTACCGATTCGGTCATCGTCGCCCCCTCGTCTCGTTCGGGTTGGCACCTGTCCGGATGCCCAGCGGGAGTGTCACCAAACCACCGCCCGGACTACGACGCCGTGTCGGAGACACCCGGTGGCCCCGGTACTCTCGTCTGCATGAATCGGCTCTGGACACCGGCGTGGATCGTCCGCCACGTGGCCATGGTCGTGCTCGTGGTGGCTTTCCTCGGGCTGGGCTGGTGGCAGGTCACCCGCGCCGCCGGGGGGAACGCGCTCAGCTTCGGTTACGCGATCGAATGGCCGGTGTTCGCCGCCTTCGTGGTCTTCGTCTGGTGGCGTGAGGTCCGTCAGACGCTGCGCGCCGCTGATCCGGCACCGGATGCCGCCTCGCCGTCGGACGGCCCCGCGCCGTCGGACGACGCGGCGTCGCCTTCCGGTCGCCCGCCGTCGGTGACCGCCGGCGCCGGGCCGGCCACCGCCACCCCGGCGGTACGCCGGCCGGTGCGCGTCGTGCGGGTGCCTGCCGCTCCGGCCGACGGGGCGGACGACGCCGAGCTGGCCGCGTACAACCGCTACCTATCCTGGTTGAACGCCAATCCGGGCGCCCGGCCCGGCGACTATCCCGGCTGAGGCCGGTGCGGAAGGACGGACGACGGTGGGCGGAGCCTTTACCCGGTACCGCGTGATCGCCTGGATCGTGGGCGTGGCGCTCGTGGTGCTGGTCCTGATCGGCATGCCGCTGAAGTACGGCTTCGACAACCCGAGCGTGGTGGCCGTGGTCGGCGTGGCGCACGGCTGGCTGTACATGCTCTATCTGGCGCTCACGTTCGACCTGTCCCGCCGGGCGGACTGGCCGCTGAAGCGGATGCTGCTGGTGATGCTCGCCGGCACCGTGCCGTTCGTCTCGTTCTACGCCGAGCGTCGGGTGAGCCACTGGGTGGCCGCCGAGAGCCGGTCGCGTACCCCGGAGCCGGTCGCGGGCTGACCGCGGCTCATCGGGCCGGCCGCCACGGCTCGGCCGCCGGCGGGTCGGCCCAGCCGCCCAGCCGCGACGCCTCCCGGGCCCGCCCCAGCGCGCGGGCGACCTGACCGAACTGCCGCTCGTCGTCGCTGCTGAACAGCAGCACCTCGGTGCCGTCCACCCGGCCCCACAGCTCGTGCGCCGGGGGCCGCACGCGGTCGCCGATCAGCACGAGCAGCAGCGGCACCAGCCCGACCGCGCCGAGCACGAGGTACGCCCCGGCGGTGAGCCGGTGCAGGCCGCCGGTGAACCCGAGCAGCAGGCCGACAGCGGCGAGCATCGCGGCGGACACGACGACGGCCCGGACGGCGAGCCGGTCGTGCGGCCCGCGGTCGGTCCGGAGCTGGGTGATCCCGGCCACCGGCCAGGTGTTGCGGCCGACGGTGAAACGCTCGGCGGTGACGACGATGCCCGGCCGGGCGTAGAGCAGCCTGGGTGCGGCCGGTCGCGGCGAACGGGGCGGCTGGGTGGCGGAGCGGTCGGTCTGCACGGCGGCCTCCCGGGAGCAGGGATCCCGTGGTGGGATTTCCCGTCCGGGCTTCATTGTGGTCGCCTTGCGCCACCTGACCTCGGGCTTTCGGCGCTCGCGTGGCTCGTCGGCCCGGCCGTGCCAGCCGGAAACAGAGAGCGATTTCCGTCTTTGTCGTGACTTTGCCCGCCGTTGCCTGGCTACATCCGCCCAGAACGACGAATCGGGCGAGTCGCCTCATCCACCCACCGGCTCCCTCTCGTCACTTTCCGCCACTTTGCCAACTTTCGCCCCTGCTTGAACTCCCGGTCACTGCGATCACGGGTTAGGTTGTCCAGGTCGGCCCGGTCGACAGCCATCCACCCGGATGGCCCCGGGCCGGTGTCGCCGGGCCGCAGACGCGCCCGGCGACCGGTGGGAGAGGAGCTTTCCGCTCTTGTCGTCCTTACGGATGCTGCTCCGCTCGCTGGCGGTGGCCGGCCTCTCGGCCGCGCTGCTCGCCCCGGCGCAGGTGGCCCGGGCCGAGCCCACCCCCGCCGAGCTGACGAAGCAGATCGAGAAGTCCTCGACTGAGCTGGAGCGAATCGTCGAGTCCTACAACAAGCTCAACGAGGACATCAAGGCCAACAAGGCCACCGCGGCCAAGTTGGAGGCCCAGATCGGGCCGTTGCAGGAACAGGCCGAACGCAGCCGCGCCGACGTGGGCGTGCTGGCCGCGACGGCGTACAAGACCGGTGGCATGCGCACCGCGGCGGCCCTGCTGGACCCGGGCGGCCAGGCCACACTGCCGGAGCGGCTGGGCACGCTCGACCAGCTCACCCGCCAGCGGCAGCGCACCATCAACAGCTTCACCGCCGATCAGCAGCGGCTGATCGACCAGAAGACCCGGCTGGACGTCACGCTCGCCCGGGAGGCCGCGCAGGCCAGGCAACTCAAGTCCGCGAAGACGCGGATCGAGGCGGACCTGTCCGGCCTCTACGAGATGCGGCGCAAGGCGTACGGGCGGGCCACCGAGGCACCCGCCAAGTCGAGTTCGGCGGGCAAGCCGCCCGCCGTCTCCGGTGACGCCGGCACCGCCGTGCGGTACGCCTACGGCGCGGTCGGCAAGCCCTACGGCTACGCCCAGGACGGCCCCGGCAGCTACGACTGCTCCGGCCTGACGCTCGCCGCCTGGCGGGCGGCCGGGAAGTCGCTGCCGCACAGCGCGGCGCGGCAGTGGGAGGCCACCACCCGGATCAGCCGCAGCCAGCTGCAACCGGGTGACCTGGTGTTCTACTCCGGGCTCGGGCACGTGGCGCTCTACGTCGGCAACGGCCAGATCATCGACGCGCCGAGCGCCGGACGCAACGTCAGCAAGCGCGGCATGAACATCATGTCGATCCAGGGCTACGGGCGGGTCTGACCGGCCCGCAAGACGGCGAACGGCCGGCGTCCCCCTGTCGGACGCCGGCCGTTCGCCGTCAATTGTTACCAGGTCAGGCCGCCTGGAGCCCCTCCGCGCGAGCCAGCTCACGCAGCCGGCCGAGAGCCTGGATCTCCAGCTGGCGGATGCGCTCGCGGGACAGCGAGAACCGCGACGCGACCTCGGTCAGCGAGTGCTCACGCCCGTCCTCCAGGCCGTACCGGGCCCGCATGATGCCCGCGGAGCGGTCGTCGAGGTGGTTGAGCAGGCCCTCGATCCGCTGCCGCTCCAGGCCGGTCAGCACGATCTCCTCGGGCGACGGGGCGTCACTGTCGGCGACCAGGTCACCGAGGTTGGTGTCGCCGTCGTCACCGACCGGGGTGTCCAGCGAGACGGTGTCCTGCGACCAGCGGACCAGCTCGTTCACCCGCTCGACGGTCACGCCGAGCGCGGTCGCGATCTGCTCCGGCTCCGGGTCGCTGCCCAGCTCGCGGGTGAGCTGCCGGGCCACGTTGCGCATCCGGTTGACGTCCTCGACCAGGTGCACGGGCAGCCGTACGGTCCGCTCCTGCTGGGCGATCGCCCGGCTGATGGCCTGACGGATCCACCAGGTCGCGTAGGTGGAGAACTTGAAGCCCCGCTCGTAGTCGAACTTCTCGACCGCCCGGACCAGGCCGGTGTTGCCCTCCTGGATCAGGTCCAGCATGGGCATGCCGGAGCGCACGTAGCGCCGGGCGATCGACACGACCAGTCGCAGGTTCGCGCGGATGAACAGGTCCTTCGCGCGCTCGCCCTCGATGACCAGCCGTTCCAGGTCCTCCCGGTCGGCGCCGTCGGGGATGCGCCCCTCGTCGAGCAGGTGCTCGGCGTAGAGGCCCGCCTCGATCGCCTTGGAGAGGTCGACCTCCCGGGCGGCGTCGAGCAGCGGCGTCCGGGAGATCTCGTGCAGGTAGACGCCGACCAGGTCCCGCTCCTCGGCGACCTCGTCGGTACGCATGCCGATGTTCTTGTCCACGATTGCCACGGTCCCCTCGCTCGCGCCGGTTGCCCGGTTCCTTGCCATCCCCACGTTCATCAGCCCTCCCCGTAACCTCCGCTGTGCCCGTAGGTGCTGACACCTACACAACAGATGTGACGCGTCGGGGATTCCATGTCGTGAGTCGAAACTGTCACGAATGCCTGAGTAGTAGCTGAGAGCCCGGTCCATGTTTCCTGTTACCGGCCCGGTTCCGGGGCTCCCGGCCGCCGATTTCGACGCATACCGGAGTCGCGGAATCACCGTTCGCCCATGGAATGGCACCATTGTCTCTTCCATGAACACAGCGAGCCGCGTCACCGGGTCGTTGCGATCCTGCTCACTGCGAGATACGCGGCTGCGGACCGGCCGGTTCAGCCATGCTCAAGGATTACCCTCCGCCTCGTTGAACAATCCGTGCGGGAGGGGTCGTCCCCTCCCCGCACGTGATACGCGTCGCACCCGCCGGGCGGATGCGCCGGCGGGTGGATCGATCGGGCGGGCGGGGACGGTCAGGAGGCGAGCAGGGCGAGCGCGCCGCGTACCTGGTGGGCGGAGCGGGCCAGCGCGGCCCGGGCGGCCGGCACCTCGGCGCCGGACACCAGCGCGACGAGCGCGGTCTTGAGGTCGCCGTCGGCCTCCCGCAGGGCGACCCGGCACACCTCCTCGGCGCAGCCGGTGGCGTCCACGAGGATCGAGATCATGCGGCCGCGCAGCTTGGCGTTCGTGGCCACCATGTCGATCATCAGGTTCGAGTAGACCCGGCCCAGACGCACCATCACGGCCGTGGAGAACGTGTTGAGCACCAGCTTCTGCGCCGTGCCCGCCTTCATCCGGGTCGACCCGGTGACCACCTCCGGCCCGGTGTCCACCCCGATGAAGACGTCCACCGACGCGGCGGCCTCGGCCTCCGGATTCGCGCAGAGCAGCACCGTACCGGCGTCCTGCGCCCGGGACGCGGCGAGCGCCCCGAGGACGTACGGCGTGCGCCCGCTGGCGGCCAGGCCGACCACGAGGTCGCCGGGGCGTACGCACTCGGCGGCCTCGGCGGCGCCACCGCGCTCGTCGTCCTCGGCGTCCTCGACCGCCCGCCACATCGCCTCCGGGCCGCCGGCCAGGTGCGAGCAGAACCAGTGCCGCGGCGAGTTGAACGTGGGCGCCAGCTCGGCCGCGTCCAGCACGCCGAGCCGACCGGAGGTGCCGGCCCCGAAGTAGTGCACGCGGTGCCCGTCGCGCAGCGCGGCCACGGCCAGGTCGACGGTCTCGGCGATCTCGTCCAGCACGGCGGCGACAGCGGCCGGCACCCGGCGGTCCGCCTCGTTGATCACGGTGAGCACGTCCCGGGTGGACATCAGGTCGAGGTCGACGCTGTGCGGGTTGCGGCGCTCGGTCGGTGCGCCGACGCGCACCACCGGCCGGATCGCCGCCACGCCGTCGCGCTCCACCCGGCCCGCCGTCATCCCCGCCTCCGCCCGGGACCGACCCGGCGCGACTTGACCGCCTCGGCGGTGGCCTCCAGGGCCTTCTTCGTCCGGGCCCGGCTGCGGGCGGCCACGCCGACGAAGAGGCAGTCGACCACGGTGAGCTGGGCCAGCCGGCTCGCCGTCGCGCCGGAGCGGTACGTCGTCTCGCGCGCGGCGGTGGTGAGCACGTGGTCGGCGACCTCGGTGATCGGCGAGCGGGGGAAGTTGGTCAGCGCCACGGTGGTGGCGCCGCGTGCCCGCGCCTGCTCCAGCACCTCGATGACGTCGGAGGTGGTGCCGGTGTGCGAGATGCCGACCGCGACGTCGCCCCGGCCCAGCAGGGCGGCGGAGGTGAGCGCGGTGTGCACGTCCGGGAAGTAGAACGCGATGCGGCCGATGCGGTGCAGCTTCTGCTGGAAGTCCGAGGCGACGAAACCGCTGGCACCCGCGCCGTAGACGTCGATCCGGCCGGCCGCGCCGATCGCCTCGACGACCTGCTCGCAGACCGCCGGGTCGAGTTGCTCGGCGGTCTCCTCGACGGCCCGGGCGTCGTTGAACGCGATGGTGGCGATGATCTGGGCGAGGTCCGCGCCCGGCGGGATGTCGCCGCCGACCACCCGCGCGTCCGGCGGCTCGACCCGGCGGGCGGCCTCGGCGGCGAGCCGGATCCGCAGTTGGGGGTAGCCGTCCATGCCCACCGAGCGGCAGAAGCGGATCACTGTCGCCTCGGACGTCTCCGCGGCGGTGGCGAGGTCGGTGATCGTACGCCGGGCCGCGTCCGCCGGATCGGCGACGACCAGCCGGGCCACCCGCTGTTCGGCCGGGGACAGCGAGGGCAGCAGGCCGCTGATGTGGACGATCAGTCCACCGGGCTCGTGACTCGCAGAAATCTTCGGACTCTTCGCCACGGATGAAACTTACTTTCACCAGGCGTGAGCGTCAACCATGACACCGCGTATCGGGAAATTTACCGTCTTCCGTGTCCGCCCGGGCCAAGGATCCCATTCTCCCAGCCCCACCGCCTCATCCGGTCCGGCCGAGTCACTCCTGCCGCCTGGCAGACCGGTCCCCCGTCGTGCCGCCCGGCCTGCCTGGTCGTCCTCGACCGGGCAGACCGGACGGCCGGTGCGGGTCACCGGTCGGCCGGGCACGGCGGTTGGCTAGCGTGTGTCCATGACGCGACGCACGGTGCTGGTGACCGGAGGCACGGGCGGGCTCGGCCGCGCGGTCACCGCCACCTTCCTCGACGCCGGCTGGCGGGTGGTCGTACCCCAGCGGGAGCCCGGGACCGACGACGGCCCGGTCCGGGTCGTGGCCGACCTGCTGACCCCGGAGGGGGCCGCGCGGGCGGTCCAGGCCGCGACCGACGAGCCGGCCGCACCGCTGCGCGCGGTGGTCAACCTCGTCGGTGGGTACGCCGCCGGCGGGCTGGTGCACGAGACCCCGGTCGAGGACTTCGAGCGGATGCTACGGCTCAACCTCCGCCCGACGTACCTGGTCACCCACGCGGCGCTGCCGCACCTCATGGCGTCCGGCGACGGCGCGGTGGTCTGCGTCTCGGCCCGGGCGGCGGTCTCGCCGTTCCCCGGCGCCTCCGGTTACGTCACCGCCAAGGCAGCAGTGCGCGCGTTCGCCGAGACGGTGGCGGTCGAGTACCGGCAGCGCGGCGTGCGGTGCAACACGGTGCTGCCGAGCGTCATCGACACCCCGGCCAACCGCGCCGCCCAGCCCGGCGCCGATCACGGGCGCTGGGTGCCGCCGGCCGAGATCGCCGAGGTCGTCCGCTTCCTGGCCTCCCCCGAGTCCGCGCCCACGAGCGGCGCGAGCATCCCGGTCTACGGGCGGGCCTGAACCGGCACCGGCCCGTCCCGTCCGGCGCCACCGGCCGGACCGGACGGGTCCGTGCCGCCGGCCGGGCGTCGCGGGCCGGCCGGCGCGGGGCCGGGGCCGGCGGACGGGTCGCCGGGCAGCCACTCGCTCAGGTGTGCCCGGATCCGGCGGGCGACGTCCTCCGGCGGGCCGTTGCCGTCCACCACCACGAAGCCGCCGTACTCGGGTAGCGCCCGGTACGCGGCGTCCGCGGCGGTCAGCCACGCCATGCTCTCGTGGTCGGTGCCGCGCCGCTCGATCCGGCGGAACGCCTCGGCGGGGTCGACGGTGAGCAGGAACGTGACTTGAGGCGCCGGGAAGATCCGGTAGCCGGCCCGGGCCCACCGCTCCCACCGCTGCCCACCGTGCGCGCGGATGCTGGCGTACTGGCAGGCGGACCACCTGTCCATCACCGCGGTCCGGCCGGTCACCAGGCAACTGAGCAGGGCGAGCGCGATGGCCAGCCACCGCAGCACCGACTCGACAGCGAGCAGGCCGCCGCGCCCGACGAGCCGCTGCGCGTCCGGGCGGCCCACCCGCTGGGCGAGCCGGCCGAGCCAGCGGCGGCCACCGGCGTTGCGGTGGTAGGTGGCGGGGATACCGGCGGCGGTGAGCGCCTGGGCCAGCCGGTGGGCCTGGGTGGTCTTGCCTGAGCCGTCGATGCCGATCAGGGCGACGATGCGCGGCCGGGCCCCGCCCCGCCGCGTCCGCAGTGAGCTGGCCACCCTCCCGAGGTTATCCGACCGATGCTCGCCCGGCCCCGTTCGTCGCTTTGCTGCCCCGGCGCACGGATCGCGCCGCGACAGGTGTGACCAAAGCGTCCACCGGGTACGCATCGTGGTCCCACCGCCCATACGACGAGGGAGCCGCAGATGGCCGAGCGCGGGGACGAGACCCTGGTGCACACGCTGAAGAAGGTCGCCGCCGTGCTCAAACAGTCCGAGATCCCGTTCGCGCTCGGCGGCAGCTTCGCGGTGTACGCCCACGGCGGCCACTCCAGCGACCACGACGTGGACTTCCTGCTCCGCGAGGCGGACGTGGACCGGGCGCTGGAGGCACTCGTCGAGGCCGGCTTCACCGCCGAGCGCCCGCCGGAGGACTGGCTGGTGAAGGTCTACGACGAGGACCGGATGGTGGACCTGATCCACCGGCCGGTGGAGACGCCGGTCACCGAGGAGACGTTCGCCGACACCATCGTGCGCCCGGTCGACGCGATCCACATGCCGGTGCTCTCGGCCAGCCAGCTCATGGTGCACAAGCTGCTGAGCTTCTCCCAGCACTACTGCGACTTCGCCCGCGCCCTGCCGCTGGCCCGCTCGCTGCGGGAACAGATCGACTGGGAACGGGTACGGAAGGAGACGCAGCACTCGCCGTACGCGGAGGCGTTCCTGGTGCTGCTGGACCGGCTGGACGTGCTGCCCGGCGGCACGCCCGGCGGAAGGGAGACCCTGTGACCGGGCTGTCCGGCGACGTTCCCCCCGACGAGTACGTCGAGGCGGAGATCCAGAGCATGCTGGCCGAGGACCCGACCGTGGCCGAACAGGGCATCACCGTGGTGCGGCGGGAGAACGGGCTGGTGCTCTACGGCGAGGTGGAGAGCCCGCACCGGCGGGAGGAGATCCTGCGGCGGGTGGCCGAGCGCTTCCCGGACACGCCCGTGACCAGCGACATCGGGGTGATCCGCACCCAGGCGCCCACCCAGGTCGAGGAGTTGCCGTGAGGGAGGTTCGATGGTGATCCGGATCGCCGCCGTGGGCGACGTGCATCTGGACGAGGACGTGGTGGGCCGGTTCCGCCCGGCGCTGGAGGAACTGCCCGGCCGCGCCGACGCGCTGCTGCTCGCCGGTGACCTGACCCGGCACGGCACCGAGGCCGAGGCGCGGTGCGTGGCCCAGGAGTTCGGCGGTCTCGGCGTACCGGTGATCACCGTGCTCGGCAACCACGACCACCAGTGCGACGAGGTGCCGCAGGTGGTGAAGGTGCTGGAGGACGCCGGGATCACCGTGCTGGAGGGCACGGGCACCGTGGTGGACACCCCCGGCGGACGGCTCGGGGTGGCCGGCGTGAAGGGGTTCGGCGGCGGGTTCGCCGGGCGCTGCGCCAGCGACTTCGGCGAGCCGGAGATGAAGGCGTTCGTGCGCACCACCCGGGAGGCCGCCGACGCGCTCGCCGACGCGTTGCTCTCGCTCGACTGCGACGCGCTCGTCGCGCTCACCCACTACTCCCCCGTCCCGGACACGCTCGCCGGCGAGCCGCTGGAGATCTACCCGTTCCTCGGCTGCTACCAGCTCGGCCAGGCGATCGACTCCGCCCCCACCGCGCTGGCGCTGCACGGGCACGCCCACCACGGCACCGAGCGCGGCACCACGCCGGGCGGCGTACGGGTCCGCAACGTGGCGCACCCGGTGATCAAGCAGGCGTACAGCGTCTTCCACCTGGGCGGTGATCAGCTCGACTGAGCGCGAGGTTTCCGGGATCGGGCGGCCGGGTATTCAGCCGACATGGAGCTGATTCTCTGGATTCTCGCAGTCGTACTGGTGGTCGCCGGAATTCTCGCCCTGTTCCGCCGGCAGATCCTCTGGGGCATCGTCCTCATCGTCGTCGGCCTGCTGGTCGGCCCGGGTGGCGTCAGCATCTTCAACACGTAACCGAGGTTCCCGTACCCGCCGGGGTCGCCGGGCCCGGGCGTTCCGTCCTGCCGGACGCCGAACGTCCGGGCCCGGCGACCCCGGCCTTTTCCGTGTCCGGCGGCGGCCCGGCGGCCGTGCCGCGTTTGCCGGGCCCGCCGAGCGGAAACATCTCGACGATGGAGACGTCGCAGAGTGTCGCCCGGCGCACCACCGGAGCCCGCAGATGGTGGGCGCTGCTCGGCTTCGGCGCCGCCACGTTCGCCGCCGCCGCGATCGGCGGGCTGGGGGTCCAGGGCACCTCCGCCGAGTACCAGAGCCTGGAGCAGCCCGCCTGGGCGCCGCCGTCGTGGCTGTTCGGCCCGGTCTGGACCGCGCTCTACGCGCTCATCGCGATCGCCGGCTGGCTGGTCTGGCGCCGGGCTGGTTTCGGCCCCGCGCTGTGGGCCTGGGTCGTGCAACTCGTGCTCAACGCGATCTGGACGCCGCTGTTCTTCGGCGCCGGGGCGTACGGGCTGGCCTTCGCCGAGATCGTGCTGATGTGGCTGGCGATCGGCGTGACGGTGGCCCTGTTCCGGCGCGTCTCCCGGCCGGCCACGCTGCTGATGCTGCCGTACTGGGCCTGGGTGACGTTCGCGTCCGCGCTGAACTTCGCGGTGTGGCGGCTGAACTCCTGACCGGTTACGGGCGCGGAGGCCGGTCGCCCCCGCGCCCGCCGGGCTCAGCAGCGGGGTACGCCGGGGATGTAGCCGTCGTACCCGGTGTAGACGTAGGCGTCGGAGATGAACCGGCCGGAGCCGATCCGGTCCCAGATCGAGCTGGTGCCGTACGTGCCGCTGACGCTGGTGCCGCTGGTCTGGCACTGGATCGTCACCTTCGCCCCGTCGGCGACCGTGCCGACCGAGCTGTAGCCGGTGCCGGGGCCGGAGCGGACTGTGAGCGGGGAGCCGGCCGTGTTCACGGTGCCCTCGCCGGTGTTCGTCCCGCCGCAGCCGTTGTCGCTGGTGTAGGTCTTGGTGCCCCAGTAGAGAGCCTGCACCCCGTTGAACTTGATCTTCACCGAGCTGCCGTCGACGCGCTGCTCGTAGTGCAGGTGCGGGCCGGTGGAGCCGCCCGTCGTGCCGACGTACCCGATCACACGGCCGTAGCCGACGGTCTGCCCGACGGAGACGTTGAAGGCGCTCAGGTGGGCGTAGTAGGTGGTGTGGCCGCCGCCGTGGTTGATCCGGACGTACTTGCCGTAGCTGGTGTCGCCGAGGTTGGTGACCACGTCGACGGTGCCGGGCGCGCTGGCGACCACCGGGTCGCCGACGTCGTCCGTGCGGTTGAAGTCGATCGCGTTCGCCGGGCTGTGGTTCGTCCGGGTCTGGCCGGACCAGGACTGGTTGCACGGGAACGGGACCTTGAACGTCGGCGCGGCCATCGCCGGCGCGGCCGGCACGAGAGTCGCCGCCAGGACCGCCGCACTCGCCCCGAGGGCGAGCCATCGCTTCCGCATCCACTGCCTCCCATGTTGAAAGTCTTCAATATGTTGTGGACATCCTGACAGAAAGTTCCGTTCCCGGGAAGATTCGTGGGAGCGCGCCCACCCCCCCGGGGTCAGGGTTTCGGGATTGTTACCGGGCCGTGTCCGGCCAGGGGTGGACCCGACACGATGCAAGCGCTTACATGTGGGGACGACATCGGACCGGCGCGGGTTCGATCCCCCCACGCGCCGGCAAGGAAGGAGATCGGCATGGCGTTTGCCAGATCGCGCCAGACGCTCGCGGTCGCCGGCGTCCTGGGGCTGGCGCTCGGCGTCGCCGCCTGTGGCACCGGCGACGACAAGAAGAGCGACAAGGCCGGATCGGCCGAGTGCGCCGCATACGAGAAGTACGACGGTCACGACGGCAAGAAGGTGACCATCTACTCCTCCATCCGGGAGATCGAGGCCGACCGCCTCGACCAGTCCTGGAAGGAGTTCGAGGACTGCACCGGCATCGAGATCGACCACGAGGGCAACGCCGAGTTCGAGGCGCAGCTCCCGGTCCGGGTCGACGGCGGCAACGCTCCCGACCTCGCCTTCATCCCGCAGCCGGGCCTGCTCAAGCGCTTCGTCGACTCGGGCAAGCTCAAGCCGGTCGGCGCCGACACCAAGGCGATGGCCGAGCAGAACTACTCCCCCGACTGGCTGAAGTACAGCACCGTCAACGGCCAGCTCTACGGCGCCCCGCTCGGCTCCAACGTGAAGTCCTTCGTGTGGTACTCGCCGAAGACCTTCAAGGAGAAGGGCTGGACCGTCCCCACCTCGTGGGACGACATGATCAAGCTCTCCGACCAGATCGCGGCCAGCGGCACCAAGCCGTGGTGCGCCGGCATCGAGTCCGGTGACGCCACCGGCTGGCCGGCCACCGACTGGATCGAGGACGTGCTGCTGCGCACCGGCGGCCCGGAGGTCTACGACAAGTGGACCACCCACCAGATCCCGTTCAACGACCCGCAGGTGGCCGACGCGCTCAACCGGGCCGGCACCATCCTGAAGAACGAGAAGTACATGAACGGCGGCTTCGGCGGCGTCAAGAGCATCTCCACCACCGCCTTCCAGGAGGGCGGCACGCCGATCACCACCGGCAAGTGCGCGCTGCACCGCCAGGCGTCCTTCTACGCCAACCAGTGGCCCAAGGGCACAACGGTGGCCGAGGACGGCGACGTCTTCGCGTTCTACTTCCCGGCCATCGACCCGGCCAAGGGCAAGCCGGTGCTGGGTGGCGGCGAGTTCGTCGGCGCCTTCGCCGACCGGCCCGAGGTCCAGGCGGTGCAGACCTACCTGGCCTCCGGCGAGTACGCCAACAGCCGCGCCAAGATCGGTGACTGGGTGTCCGCGAACAAGAAGCTGGACATCAACAACGTCCCGAACCCGGTGGACAAGCTCTCCGTGGGCATCCTCCAGGACGAGAAGACGGTCTTCCGCTTCGACGGCTCGGACCTGATGCCGGCCGCGGTCGGCGCCGGCACCTTCTGGAAGGGCATGGTGGCCTGGATCAACGGCAAGGACACCACCTCCGTCCTGAACGACATCGAGGGCAGCTGGAAGTGATCTAGCAGGTGGCCCGGTCCGCGTCCGCGGACCGGGCCACCTCTGGCAACCGAGCCCTTGAAGGAGGGTCGATGGAGTTCGACTTCGCGGCGGAGCAGCCGAAGTTCCTCATGCTGATGTACGGGCTGATCGCCTTCGTCGCGGTGGTGGGCGGACTGCTCCTGCTCCTCGACGTGGTGCCCTCGTACTTCGCCCGGCGCCGGGAGGCGCAGCTGGTCGCCGCCTCGGCGAGCGGCGCGCCGCTGCCCCGCCGGCGCGCGCAGCAGCGCGAGGGCGCGTTCGCGTTCTTCTTCCTGCTGCCGACGCTGCTGCTGCTCGCCGTCGGGCTGGTGGTCCCCGCCGTCCGCACCACGCTGCTCTCCTTCATGGACTCCAGCAGCAGCAACTGGGTGGGCCTGGACAACTACCGGTGGATGTTCGCCGAGGACTCGATCGTCCGGGTCCTGATCAACACGCTGATCTGGGTGCTGCTGGTGCCGCTGGTCGCCACCGCGTTCGGCCTGATCTACGCGGTCCTGGTGGACAAGGCGCGGTTCGAGGCGGTCGCCAAGTCCCTGATCTTCCTGCCGATGGCGATCTCGTTCGTCGGCGCCTCCATCATCTGGCGGTTCGTCTACGCCTACCGGGGCGAGGGCGACCAGATCGGCCTGCTCAACCAGATCGTGGTGAGCCTGGGCGGAGAACCGAAGCAGTGGCTGCTGGACTCGCCGCTCAACACGTTCCTGCTCATTGTGATCATGGTGTGGATCCAGGCCGGTTTCGCCATGGTGGTGCTCTCCGCCGCGATCAAGGCCATCCCGGCCGACATCGTCGAGGCGGCCCGGCTCGACGGCACCACCGCGTGGCAGATGTTCTGGCGGATCACCATTCCGAGCATCCGGCCGGCGCTGATCGTCGTGGTGGTGACGATCTCGATCGCCACGCTCAAGGTCTTCGACATCGTCCGGACCGCCACGAACGGCAACTACGACACGAACGTGATCGCGACCGAGATGTACAACCAGGCGTTCCGCTACCAGGAGAACGGCCAGGGCTCGGCGCTGGCGGTGTTCCTGTTCGTCCTGGTGATCCCGATCGTGATCTACCAGATCCGCAACCTGCGCAAGCAGCGGGAGGGCTGAGATGACCACCGCCACGCCCACCGTCGGAGTCGGCGCCCAGGCCACCGAGCCGACCACCCGGGGTGCCCGGGTGCGCAAGCGCCTGAACAGCCGTACCGCCACGCTCGTGTCGATCGTCATCGCGATGCTCTGGACGATCCCGACCTTCGGCCTGTTCATCTCCTCGATCCGGCCGGAGAACGAGATCAAGACCACCGGCTGGTGGACGTTCTTCAGCAACCCGCAGTTCACCCTGGAGAACTACCAGGAGGTGCTGTTCAGCTCCGGCTCCTCCGGGCAGCTCGCCAGCTACTTCATCAACTCGCTGGCGATCACCATCCCCTCGGTGCTGTTCCCGCTGGCCTTCGCGTCGCTCGCCGCGTACGCGCTGGCATGGATGAACTTCAAGGGCCGGGACTGGGTCTACATCGGGATCTTCGCGCTGCAGATCGTGCCGCTGCAGATGGCCCTGGTGCCGCTGCTGCGGTTCTTCTCCACCGGGGTCACAGTCGCCGGCGTGCAGATCCTCCCCGCGTGGGACCTGGTCGACGAGCAGAAGTTCGCCCAGGTGTGGTTCGCGCACACCTGCTTCGCGCTTCCGTTCGCCGTGTTCCTGCTGCACAACTTCATCTCGCAGCTCCCCGGCGACCTGATGGAGGCGGCCCGGGTCGACGGGGCCACCCACCCGAAGATCTTCCGCACCATCGTGCTGCCGCTGATCATGCCCGCGCTGGCGGCGTTCGGCATCTTCCAGTTCCTCTGGGTCTGGAACGACCTGCTGGTCGCGCTGATCTTCGCGGGCGGCGGCGACGAGACCGCCCCGCTGACCGTCCGGCTCGCCGAGCTGGCCGGCACCCGGGGCAACGAGTGGCAGCGGCTGACGGCCGGCGCGTTCGTGTCGATCGTCGTACCGCTGATCGTGTTCCTGTCCCTCCAGCGCTTCTTCGTGCGAGGTCTGCTCGCCGGCAGCGTCAAGGGTTGATCCGGCGTCCCGCCGCCGGCAGTGCCGGCGGCGGGACCG